>DAOTTV010000042.1:0-24384 GCA_034437755.1 Anaerolineae bacterium
ACCTGTACCCGCCGAACGCTTTGCGTTCGGCAAAACTGGGGTGCAGGGGAGACATCCCCTGCTGGGGCGTGGGGTGAAACCCCACAAGAAGACTCTACCTGAGTAGTTACCCCCTTTTTAAAAAAAGGGAACGCCAAAAACCACGCGAAATCCCAACAAGCCATATGCAATCGCCCTATGTCCCTGCCTATTGTCCCGTGTCAATCTGGCTCACATCGACAATGATGATGTTCAGGTTGTTGACTTCGCTGATCTCCTCAACATCGTCGTTGGCATCAGCAGTGACGCGCAGATCATACTGCCCGGGCGCATCGAACGTCACTTCCTGCGTGATGACGAAGCTCTCACGCGGGCGTAGAGAACTGACCGGAAAGTTGAAGGTCTGTTCATCCACTTGCAGGCGCACGATGAACTGTCCGCTATCACCCGCCCCTTGATTAGAGACCGAGATGCCGTATTGCTGGCTGACACTATCCTCATCGGTCGAGATGAGCAACTCACGGTTGCCGGCAATGCTGACAATCACGAGGTCTGCCGGTTGTGGCGTAGGCGTGAAGACGGGCGTATCGGTGATGATCGGTGCCGATGTGAAGGTCGGGAAGGGTGTCGTCGTCGGGAAGGGCGTGAGCGTCGGCGTAGCGGTGTTAACGATCACGTTTTCAACCGACACATTAGAACAATTGCCATAAAGCGTCGTGAATTGCGGATTGGCGCTCACCCACCCGACCTGCGTGCCGTAGATTATCTTCCACCACGAGTTATCGCCCAGCCGCGCCGTGACCGGTGCGAGCGTATCTTCGGGCAGAGTCGTGATGACGTTATCGCGGGCAGTGGTCGGTTGCGTGCGGAAGTTCAGATTCACGAGGATCAACGCCCGACAAACCCCGTCATTGGGGATCACCGGTCGTCCGCTATCGTCGTCATCGCCGCCGCCCGTGTTATCATCGTCGGTGGGGCGTTGTGTCAGTTGGATACCTCCGTCTGATCCCGTCTGTGTGACGTTGACCGTGATGTCATCGGGCTGGCTCGCGACTGCCCCGCGATAGGCGACGACGCGCAATTGGTATTCGCCCGTCGTGCGCGGCGTGAAATCTAGCGTACCGCTGTAATTGGTAGCGGCATCCGCGATCGGTGAGACCGTTCGCACGATTGACCCATTGGCGAAGAGGCGCACATTAGTGATCCCAACACCATCCGTCGCCTGCACCGTGACGACAATCTGCTCGTTGACGGCAAATGTCGCGCCATCCTGCGGCGCGGTGATCTGTACCTGCGGCGGTTGGGATTGCTCTGGTTCTTCCGTCGGCAGGTCTGTTTCAGGCTGGGATTGCCCGAGGTTGCAAGCGGTCGCCACCCAGATGATGACGAGCCACGCCCCGATCAAACGATAATGCATAGCGTATCCTTGATTCGTGTCAGCAAACAATACTCTGATTCTAGCACGAGATCAGGGATTGTCACAATCACGGCTTGGCAACGCCCGACCTACGCCAACAAAATAAGTCCCGCCAGATATGCGCGGGACAGTGTGAGCTATGATGATGATCGCTGATGCTTCAGCTAATCGGTTCTTTGTAGATGATGTACCGTCCCATATCGTCGCCCTTAGCAATGCAGGTATCGAGATCGACCTTGAACTCGTTACCACCAGAGACCCAGCGCAAGCCCTCTTGCAATAGCCCTTGCCCCATGAAGCACACGGCGCGGTCGGCTTTGCGTTCCCAGCACATCGGGCAACGTTCGAGCGTGTAGATGATCTTATCGTTGCCTTCATCGTACACGTTAGAAATCTGGTCAGAGAACTGCGAGAAGATATTCGCCATCGCCGGCACGCCAATCTTCAGCTTAGCGTTGAGCGGTAGTACCTTAAACGCGAGATCGCCCACACCAGCTAACGCGCCAAACGCACGTAAACCACCGGCGAAAATCGCACGACCGGCACGCAAGGCTAACCCACGACCACCGCGCGGCCCGTACATCTCTTCTAATGCGATATTCAGCGCCGTGAAGTCAGCGAAGTCAAATTCTTTTTCAAGATTATCAGGGGGATAATTGCCAATGACATGCGGCAAGCCTGCTAAGTTGAGAATAGCCTTTAGACCATTTTCGCCCATGACTTCTTCCATCGCAGTGATGGTCAAACGAGCAAACTTATTTGGATAGTAGTATCCAGATGCATTTCTTTCGGGTGGCATACGCCTAGCCTCCATTCGGTCAATTAGTCGTCAGCAAACGAATCTAATCGGTGCGGTTAGCTAATCATCAAAACAAAATAAACAACCTGCACGATACAGGTCTATCGTCAGTCTGTGTAGCCCCACACCATCGTAGGTCAACACGCTATAACGGTACATTGATTATTGTATCGAGACAAGCCCGTTAAGGCAAATCAATTCTAAACAATTGAACCGTTTTTAAAAAACAAAATAGGCTGAAGATTCTCAGCCTACTATGCAATGAACGCAAGTGTCTGTCAACTCGATAGCACGGGAATACTCATCGGATTCTCTTGTGTTTGGGGCAAGCGCGCCTGCATACTATACGGGCCTGTCCATGTGATCTGCACATCGACCAGCTTGCCTTTGTAATCGCCCTCAGCCTTGAAGAACACGAGCTTATTCTGCGGGGTACGGGCGCGCCATTTGCCCTTGTGCATCCCTTCGACCAGCACTTCGATCGTCTCGCCTAAGAACTTCTCGTTGATTTCGGATTGTACCTGTGCTTGTAGGTCTTCGATCATCTGGTGACGGCGCACTTTCTCATCTTCGGGTACGTCATCTTCCATCCGGCGATCGCTGACGGTCTGCGGACGCGGGCTATAACGGGCGAGGTGTGCCTTATCCAGCTTCAAATCAGCGAGAATGTTATAAGTATCCATGAATTGCGCGTGCGTCTCGCCACAGAAGCCAACGATAATATCGGTGTGGATAGCTACATTGGGGATACGCTTGCGGATCTTCTCGATCAGACGGCGATATTGTGCGTTGGTATAACCGCGGCGCATGTTCGATAGCACCTCGTCGTTGCCAGCTTGCACCGGCACTTCGATGACGGGCATCAGGCGCGGCAACTCCGCGACGGTATCCAGAATACGATCGGTCATCCAGTTGGGATGACTGGTGAGGAAGCGCACGCGGTAAATATCCTTTTCGACCGCCACTTCATGAACGACGCGCAAGAGATCAGCAAGATCAGGCCCGTCGTCGATGTCTTTGCCGTAGCGATCAACGATTTGACCGAGTAGCGTCACTTCTTTCACGCCTTGATCGGCAAGACTGCGGACGTGATTCACAATTTCGCCCACGCTCCGGCTACGTTCGACACCACGCCGGAACGGGATAATGCAAAATGTGCAAGCGTGCGAGCATCCGTAGACCACTGGCACATGCGCGCTGACAATATTGCCCTGCTCATGATCGGGCAGAATCAAAACGCCTTCGTCCTGTAGCTTATCGCGCTGGGTACGTTCTTCGGCTTCGATCTCCAGCACTTCTTGCTCGCCATGCCGATCTTTGAGGAAATCAATCATCGCGTTGGGTTCAGAGGGCGGCATGAACACATCGACGTAAGGCAACTTCTGGCGCAGGGCGAGCGGATCACGCACGCCGACAAGACAGCCCATCACGCCGATAACTTTATCGGGATGCTTGCGCTTGAGTCCGTGTAATTGCATCAGGCGACCGTAGGCTTTATCCTCGGCACTCTGGCGCACCACACAGGTATTGACCACGTAAATATCGGCATCGTCGGGTTCGTCGGCGGCATGATGCCCCATTTTTTCGAGTTCACTCGCGAGCAATTGCGAGTCGGCAACATTCATTTGACAACCGAGCGTCCAAATATGATAATTCATCAGTTATGACCTTCGACTCTATCGGAATGACTTTATTCTATCGGAGGGGCAAGGGTGCGTCAATGTAACGCGATGAACATTTTGTAAATCATCATTTGAGAAATAGGATAAGTGCTTGGCATTACGTAGATGAGTTGCGGGTGATGGCGATCGCGTTTTCGACCGACGATGCGACGCGGATTTTAGACGCATTCGCTTTGAACACTATACCCTTCAGGCGGGATGCCATCGCCACTGCTAGCGGATTCGTGAGAAGCCACCCATTACCCACCGCAATGAAGAAGCCGAGATTAGGCGGCATGATGTTCAGTAAAATGTCAATCTCGCGGATTAGACCGCCAATTGGTGGCAGAGATGCGCCATCGGATAAGTGAAAAATCACATCAACGCGATGATCGACCTCGCGCACCATCATCGGCAGTTGCCCTTCCATGACAGCGTAGGTATCAATGCCAAACTCGCCTTCAAGGCGACAGATGAGCAGTGTTTGTACGTCATCGTGCCAGTCGAGTGTCGCAGGCATAATCCGTTCTTTCTGTGATATGTCAGCAGATATGATGATTATATACCAAAATCCCCATACCCACCCTCATCAAACATCACAAATCAGTACGTTGGTGATAACAATGCACGATGCATGTTGCTAGGTAACATGTGCTGAGCATGACTTGTAACGCGGGAGTCGAACCCGATCGCGCCGCTCAAGCGTTTACCAAAACGTCTTGTTCAAGACGGGGTACCAGAATTAACCGTCTGGTCGGCTGTGTACTCGCCTTCGTTCTGTTCGATTACCATCTATATGTATTATGGCAGAGCGATTTTGCCCTGCGCGTATGTGATATTTGCAGACCCCGTTCCCACCCTCATCGAAAAACAAGTCAGTACATGGTAGTGACAATGCGCGATGCACAGTTACATGTCATTTGTGCTGGGCGTGAGTTGTCATTTAGGTGATGCCGCCTCAGCATCTCATAGGAGTCTTTTTAAGAAGACATTTTCCAGAATTAACCCTCTGGCGGGATTGTACTCGCCCTTGTTCTGTTCGATTACCGTCTGTCTGGTGGACGATATGCGCTATCGCCCGCCTGTTATGTGTCAGTCTTCGATGAGATCAACCGTCCAGTTAAGTTGCTGAATAGCTGAGTCGAGTTCACGATAGCGTCGTGAAATATCGTCGATGCGATTTTGTAATCCCGCGATGCTCACCGTCGCCTCGTATTTGATTTCCATGCGACCATAGCGCATCTGTGGGCGCGCGGCACCGATAACGCCTGTCAGGACACTGCGTTCAGTCATCAGTATGTCACGATCCGCCAGTGCTTCGGTAAGCGTGCGCTCATCATCAAATCGTGTTGCGGCATTGGTGCGGTTAATTTGCTTGATGAGCGTCGAAATCTCGGCCAGCACATTATCGACTTCGCCCAGCAATTCTTGCGGGTCTTCCGGTGGCTCATCACCCTCTTGTACGGATGCACTCCGCTGTAGGCGGTCGCGCAATTGCTGGAGTCGGGTTTGTGCGTCCGCACGTTGAATCAGAGCTTCAGCGAGTTTCATAGGCTATCACCTCATGTGCTAAATACAGAACGTAGCTACTCAGGTCAATTGATTTACGCCAGCTTCTGCCCTCAAGACAAGCACGGTTGAAGTCCCTCTCCTAGCCACATAGTGGCGGTCGGGAGAGGGATTTAGGGTGAGGGCTGAGCAGTTACATAAAAACCGGCACACCTTATTATGACTTTACAAGTATAGAAACATGATAGCAGGTCACAACAGGTCATGCAAGAGCAAGTTGTATAGATGACGATTCCCTGCGATAATCAAGGAGACGAACGCGATAATCATGATAAAGGACATTGCACTTATGCGCCCGACGATTCTCATGGTCAACCCGATCAGCACCTCCCCCGGCAAACAACGCCTGCCGATGTCGCTCTTATCAATCGCCGCGATGCTGGGCGATGATTACACATTCGAGCTGATCGACGGCAACTTAATCGCCGATCCGACGGCGCACATCAGCGACCGCATCGACGCAACCGGCGCACAATTAGTCGCCATCACCGTGATGCCGGGGCCGCAACTCCAACAAGCCGTCGCTATCAGTCGCCAGCTAAAAGTCCGGCATCCTGCTGTGACGATTATCTGGGGCGGCTACTTCCCCAGTCATCATTACGAATTGGTGTTGAACAGCGGCTATGTCGATTATTGCATCATCGGGCAGGGTGAGACCGCGTTCCGTAAGTTTGTCGATGTTTTTTTCGCTGGCGGGGCGATTGCCGATGTACCATCGCTCGCCTATTGTGATGAGGGTCGCTTGGTCGTCACGCCGAAAGCGCCGATAGCGCCACTGGATAACCTCCCGCGTTACCCCTATCACAAGGTCAACATGGGCGATTACGTGGGGACGAGCTATCTGGGCAAGCGGGTACTATCGCATCACAGCAGTTGGGGATGTCCCTTCGCCTGTAGCTTCTGTGCGATTGTCGCACTAGCCAACCGGCGCTGGTCAGCCGAGAGCGCGTCGCGGGTGGTCGATATTGTGGGCGGCATGAAGCGCGATTACAACATCGACGGTCTCGAATTTCATGATATGGATTTCTTCGTCAGTGAGAACCGCGCCGCCGACATTGCCGACGGACTCGCGCCGCTGGACATCAACTGGTGGGGGTTAGGGCGCGTCGATACCCTGATGACCTACAGCGACCAGACCTTCGCCAAGCTAGCGCACAGTGGCTTGAAGATGGTCTTCATGGGGGCGGAGAGTGGCGACGACGAGGCATTAGAACACATGAACAAAGGTGGGCAATCTGGCACAGCTCAAACCCTCGCCATCATCGAGCGCATGAAGCACTATAACATTGTGCCGGAGCTATCTTTTGTACTCGGCACACCACCTGACCCCGTCGGCAATGTCGAGCGTACGATTGACTTCATTCGCAAGGTCAAGGCGATCAATCCGGCAACCGAACTGATTCTGTACATGTATACGCCGGTCGCCGATGCCGATAACCCCTTGATGCAAGATGCCATCGCTAACGGTTTCACTTTCCCGCAGACACTCGAAGCGTGGGCGAGCGATGAATGGGCAGAGAAGTCCTTGCGGCGCAATCCCGGCACGCCGTGGTCAGTCGATCCGATTCGTGCCAAAATTCGCAACTTCGAGACGGTCATCAACGCCTTTTACCCGACGACGACCGACATTCGTCTGCGCGGGGCCTTACGCGCCCTGCTCAAATCCCTCAGTGGTTGGCGCTATCAGCTCGAATTCTATGCCGCGCCCTATGAACTGAAACTGCTCCAACGCCTGATGCAATACCGCCGTCCCGAAACAACTGGCTTCTGATACAAAATCCCTCGCCCCTGACTGTTGTCATGACTCGTATCGGGGGTTATAATCTTTTGTGCATTGTTTCACAAATAATCAAGGATAAAATCACTTTATGACGGGTAAATTACGCCTTATCAGCGCGCTTGTTGTGCTGGTCTTTATTGTTACGGCTTGCGGTAGCACCGCAGTTCCCCCCTATGAAGTCGAAGCTGAACGCGATCGCATCATTGCCGAAGCCGAAGCCGAGGCAACGCGCATCATCGCCGAAGCCGAAGCTGAAGCCGATACGCCGAGCGTGGTCGAAGAACTGGCGCAGGATGCTGTCGATGTCGCTGAAACAACCGGACGCGATGCTATCGCCGCGCAAACGCTCGATAACATCATCGTGACCATCGAGACCACCGCAAGCGCCGACGTTGCCGAAGCCACCGAAGACCCGACACCCGAAGTAACCGCGGTCGTCACCGAAGAAGCAGTCGCTGAAGCCACCGAAGACCCGACACCCGAAGCAACCGCAGTCGTCACTGAAGAAGCGCCTGCTGAAGAAGTCGTTGAAGAAGTAGCAGAGGAAACCGACGTTGACGACGAGACTGCCGAAGAAGTCGTTGAAGAAACCGCCGAAGAAATTGTCGAGGAAGCTCCGGCAGACGATGACTTCGTGACCGTCGCGCCCGAAGATGATCCCGTTTTCCTGTTCGTGCGCCTTGCGGATGTCGAACAGGGTGAGGCTTTGTTTTACGAGTCCGCGTGTTCATCTTGCCACTATGTCGATAGCACCGAGATGCTCGTCGGTCCCGGTCAGCTGAACATCATCGACCGTGCAGGCGATCGTGTCTCTGGCGAAGGCCCGTACACCTACCTGTATAACAGCATTCGCCATTCCCAAGATTACATCGTCGAAGGCTACCCGCCGAACGTGATGCCGAACTATAGCGAGGATGCCCTGACTGACGAAGAAGTGTATCATCTGGTAGCTTATCTTGCGTCCCTGACGGACGACACCGCCGACGAATAAGCCACGCACAAATCACGGGTGACTATCATCAATCATGATAGTTGCCCCTTCCATCTCGTCTTCGTCGAATGTCGGCAGAGGATGGTCATCGGTCTGCGCGAGTGGTAAGGCGAAATAAATCGCAGTGCCCACCCCCACCCGACTCTTGACCTTCATCAAGCCACCATGTGCTGTGATAACTTTGTGCGCGAGTGGTAGCCCCTGCCCGACCCCCGGCATGTAAACGATATCGCCGCTTCCGGTGCGCGGTGTTCCGCGATAATAGGGATCGAGAACATGTTTGATGTCCGCGTCTGCGATGCCGACCCCGCTATCGCGCACGCGCATGTGCAACATGCCGTCTTTCACTTCTTTGATTTCCAGCGTCAGCGATCCGCCATCGGGCGTGTATTTGATTGCATTATCGACCATATTGCCGATTGCCCAGCGCAGACGATTTTCGTCACCTTTGATATACTCGCCTTTGACATCGAATTGCAAGAGTAACTGTAAATCAGCCGCCTGTGCGATCTGGCGCCAATCGTTGGCAACGGCGAGCATCAGCGTCTCGGCGGCGAGCAAGCGTTGCCGCTTTTCGACGGTGGCGCGGTCGTAATCCAGTATTTGCCGCGTATCAACGATGAACTTCTGCAAAGCTAGCACCTGTCGCGATAGATCGCTGGCGAGCGCATCAGACATCGGCGTTTCAGGCGCGAGATCAGTCGCGTCGAGGTCGGGCGCGTCGGCATCGTGCGCCCGAGCATTGACGATCGTTTTTTGGGAATCGGGACGATTGGCATGCTGTATGAGCAAAATCAAGCCGATGCGCTGTCCACCGGGCGACATGACCGCCGCCGCTTCGACCGCGAGAATGCGCCCTTTACGCACAAGATGATAGGGTTGCCCTAGCTTGTAGATACCAGTCAGAATCTTAGCGCCCAACACATCGACAATCGGATCGTCCAGCCCTTTGATGCTCGCCTGTACATCTTGCGGATCACCGAGCAAGCGGCGTGCAGTCGCGTTGATGTAAATGATGCGCTTGTGACGATCCATGATGAGCAAGCCCTGTGCAAAAGATTCGAGCGCCGTCAGCAGGTGATTGCGCTCGCGGCGCTGGCGACGAAGCAGGGTATGTAATTGATCGTTGTCGTCATCATCGCCGTCGGCTACAGCTTTGCTATTGGCAGGCACAGTCGCTACTGGCACACTGCTCATGCTGGTAATGAAGTAATTGAGGCTGGCGAAAATCGACGCGATGATACCACCGCTCACCAGTGCCACCAGCAGAGCTAGCGCATGACGACGCACACCAGCGATGAAAGAGGTATTATCGGCGACGAGTACACCCATGATGGCAAACGGTGGTCGCTCATCAGCGAGGGTGACCGGTATATAAATCGCTTGAAAATCCGTCAGGCTGATTTCAGTCGTTCCTGAGAGTGCCGTGTCTTCGGTCAGGATACGTTCGACTTGACGATCGGAAAGCTGTAGGCTGGCGCTGGTCTCGTCGTTCAGGGCGAAGTTCGCTCGGCGGGCGACACCGTCCAAGCCGTAAAACACAATGCTCGATAAGCCACTAGGGCGCACAACCTGTATGAAGTCCGCCAACGGTTGCCCGACGAGCAAAGCCCCGAAGATTGTTGCATCACGCTGGAGTGGGACGGCGATCAACACATGCGGCATCTCATCGACGGTGGTCAGCAAAGCGCGTTGTTGCATCTCACCCGCTAGAATCGGTTGAAGCGCCGCCTGTGCTTGTCCGATGCGCGTCACATCCACGTAGGTGATCGGGTTACCGTCGTCGGCGGTTGCCTGCCGCGCCCCAGCCACCAATGCTGCTTCGGTATTCACGACGAGCGCGGTCGCAATATCGTTGATGATGGCGAAGGTCGTCGCCGTCTCGCGGATATTATCAACCTGCCGCAGGCGCGCCTGATCTAGCAATTGGTCGTTGCGGGCGAGTTGCCGGGCTTGTTCGCGCTGGGTCTCTAGCTCAGCGACAGCTTGCTGAAGACTGCGATCAGCACTCTGTTGTAAAATGATGCCATTTGTCGTATCGTCCTGCGGTAAAATGATATAAGTCATGGCATAGACAAGCGCCATCGTCAGCAGGGTGATACTGCTGGCAATCAGCAGATATGAGCGATGATGGCGTATAAAATAGCGTAAACGCATTCCCATGATGATCTCGATCTCAATTTTTCAGACGTATTTCCATTGTAATGCAATTTTGCAAAATCACATGAGAGATAAGTCATGGGGCGTGCGCGTTTTGCGACACATTCATGAATGAATGGTGTTGTTACAGACGAAGTCGTATCATAGAGAATCAAAAGAGGCGTATCATGGTCGATCACAGAGTGCGTCAGATATTTGCGACCCGCACAACAACGCAGGGCGACGATTTATTCGGACATTATGAGTTATTGCCGCCCCTGGCCCCCCTTCATCTCGCGCCGATTAAGCGCGTGGCACTGTTAACCGAATCCTTCTTGCCCAAGGTCGATGGCGTGAGCAAGACGAGCTATCTCACCGTGCGCTACCTGCAAGAGACCGGACGCGATGTACTGATTTTCGCGCCGGATAGCGCCGTGCCACAGGTCGGCAATAGCGAAGTTGTCAACCTGCCATCTTTTTCGATGCCGGCGGCGACCGAAACGCGCGTCGCCCTGCCGATGCCGCTGATTGCACAACGCTTAGAAGCCTTCCAGCCAGATTTAATCCACCTCGCGAGTCCGGCGTTCATGACGGTTGCTGGCATGGCGACGGGGCGCGAACTCAACGTGCCGATTGTCGCGAACTATCAAACCGATTTGCCGGGCTATGCCAGTCATTATGGCTGGAACATCATGGAGCAACCGACGCGCAAGTGGTTACGCTACATCCATAACGGATGCCATGTCAATCTCGTGCCCTCGCAGACGATCAAGCGTGATTTACAGGGGCATCGCTTCCGGCGGACGTGCGTATGGGGGCGGGGTGTCAATTTAGAGCGCTTCAATCCCGCGCATTACAGCGCAACTATGCGCGCGTGCCTGCTCGCCGGACGTGACCCCGACGCGCTGTTGTGCATTTACGTCGGGCGCTTAGCCAACGAGAAGAGCGTCGATCTCCTGCGCGAAGTCGCCGACGTTGCCGGTGTCGCGCTGACGATCATCGGTGATGGGCACAGCCGCGAGTATCTGGAAGACGTATTCGCGGGGACGGGCACGCACTTCACCGGCTATATGTACAAGGACGATCTCGCCACAGCCTTCGCCAGCGCGGATGTCTTTTGCTTTGCAGGCGCTAATGAGACCTTCGGGCAGGTTGTACAAGAGGCAATGGCATCCGGCTTACCGACAGTCGTCACCGATCGCGGCAGTGTCAAAGACCTTGTGCGCGATGGCGAGACCGGTTTCGTCGTCGATCACACGCCCTCAGCATTCGCTGACGCCGCCCGTACCTTGCAAAACGATCGAAATTTGTTACAACAGATGTCGTATAATGCCCGTGCCCGCGCCGAGACGCGCCCGTGGTGGGCAATCATGCAGGAGCTTGAGACCTATTATCACGAAGCCGTCGCGCTCAATCAACGCTTCACCCAGCGCTATGGATGGACGAATTATCATCAACCGTGGGCGCTGGGAACGCGCATCCAGCACTGGATGCAACAATTTGACGCTTATTTGCCCCGACCAACACAAGAAGGATCATAGATGACCGACACCCAAACGAAGACGCTGGCAATCATCGCTCATGATGGCAAGAAAGCCGATATGCTCGCCTTTGTGCTTGCCAATGTCAACGTGCTGAAGGCTTACCAACTGGTCGCGACCAACACCACCGGCGGCTTGATTGTCGATAATACCGGATTAGACGTAGAACGTATGCTATCCGGGCCGGTCGGTGGCGATGCCCAGATTGCGGCGAAAATTGCTGAGGGCAATATAGAAGCTGTGTTCTTCTTCGTCGATCCGCTCGGCAAGCATCCGCATGATCCCGATATTCAGGGCTTATTGCGGATTTGCAACGTCCATAATGTGCCGCTTGCGACCAACGCGGCGACCGCCGAATACATCATCTCGACGCGCGCGCTGTGACGTAGACCACCAGCGCCCTCGCATCACTCGTTGCGCTCAGCGAAGCGCACAGCTAGCGCGAGTAAGCCGCTCATCATGGCAATTTGCACGAGGCACACGCCGATCAAACCCGCGTTGATGACAATCGCATACGGGACATCTGCCCAGATTTCACCTGCGCGGGTGAGTTGTGCCAGCGATAAGCCCCAATCGCCAAAGGCTGACCCAACGCCGAGCAATGCCAGCGCCGCCGACGATCCCAGCGCGATCGCGCCCGCCTCGTAACGCACCAGCACCCACACCAACCCGACCATCGTCACGACGCGCAGGGTAATCGCGAGTATTTGTACAATGACCGCCACCGCCCGACTACGCAAACGCGCCGAGATCAACAACCCAAGCGCGACATCCACACCGGTTGTCGTCAGCGGTAAGAGCAGAAAAGCCGTCATCCAGCCCGATAGTAGGATGAACCCACTCCACAGCGACAGCGACGGAACCGCACTCGCCACCAGCGTATTGAGATACAACCCTTCAATCGACGTTAGGTCATAGAGAATTGCCAGCACCAACACCCCCCGCGCACCGATAATCAGCGCCAGCAAGCCGCGCAAGCGATGAAAGACAATCGTCAACCAGCGCGTGCGTAAGGCCAGCTTTGCACCCAACTCGGTCGCTCGTAATTTGTCCCAGCGCTGGTGACGGCGTTCATCACCGATCGCGCCGACCCCCATTGACAAGCCCGCAACGCCCACGAGTACCTGCAAGATCACAAGCGGATAGAACAACATCCGCCACAGATCGCGGGTATATGGCATTTGCAGAGGACGCTGTAACCAGTCCGTCGCGTAGCCATAACCGAGCAACGCCAATAAAGACAACCCCAGCGACCAAGCAACAACGCGCAGGATACGCCCGCGCAGGGGCAGTGATTGTTGGGTGCGCTGTAGATGATAGCGTAGAAGCGGGTTAGAGGGCTTCGCCCAGTTCGGGCGTTCACCGAGGAGTGTCTTTATCATGTGGACGAACCGCCTAGTAAATTGCCGATGTAGTGTTCGATGGCTTGTATCGCTGTCTGCCAGACATCCGCCGGCACAACAACTGTATGATTGTATTGAATATAGTGGATTTGGACGAGGGGTGTCAAACCGTTGAGTTCACGACTGACAGCAGAGGCATACGCGCCCAGTTGTAAATGAAAGCGTTTGGCGTGTTGGCGTGCGCGTGCATCGGGCGCGGAGGCCATGCCAGCGATGACGCTCGTCTTATAATCCAGCACCACCCACGTTCCGTCATTGCGTTGATACAGAAAATCGATCATCCCATGCAGAATGCGCTTATCGGTACGAAAGACGAAAGGTAGCTCGGCATAATGCGGCAAGCGCGCCTCGCGCACGTTTTGTATCTCACGATAGAGATCACTCTGCTGGAACAAGTTCAGCAGGCGGTGCGCGCGACGGATCACCTCTTGCACATCATCGGGATCAGTGACGCGCTGTTGCCACGCATAACTACGGAGCAAATCATCGATGTTCGCCGTATTATCGGGGAAGCGCCAGTACCGTAGCGCCTCATGCACGACCTCGCCCACCTGCCGACTGCGTACGCGCGGTTCACGGGTGCGGATCGCGTCTCGTATCTGACTGGTGCTATCATCAAAGATACTGCGGCGCACGCTCTGCTGATAAAAATCGCGCTCGCCGTCACTCTCGGCGTGATACACTCCGCCAATATCCGCCAGTTGTGTCGCTGATAGATGCCCTAACATGCGCTCCTGCATGATCGGCACAGCGTGCAAGCGCGGCATCGGCACTGGATCGCGCGCGACTTGTGGCCTTTGCCATGCTTGCGAATATACCTGACTGCGGAGGTGGCGCGGTAAATCTGCGTCGTAGGTTGGCAGATGCACGCCAATATCCGCCTGTTCGGTATACGGATAGCGGATATGATCGGCGGAGTCGTCGATATGATCGGGCAAATCAAGTGGCGCGTAGACCGTATCTAACCACCCGCGTGTGCTGAAGCCGCCGCGCTTCTTCGGGCGTACGCTGGCACTCATCATCAGGCAATCACGCGCGCGGGTCGCCGCGACGTATAACAGACGTTTGCGCTCGGCATCTTCTTTTTCTGAGCGTAGCTCTTGCGCCTGCTGATAAGGATAAGAGGCGGTCAGCTTGCGCTCATCGGCAGAATAGGCTTTGCAGACGAAGCGTTGCTGGTCGTCATCGTAGAGCAGGACATCCCCGCCTTGCTTTCTACCAGACCAGTTCATATCTGCCAGCACAACAACCGGAAATTCTAGCCCTTTGCTCGCATGGACAGTCATCAGGCGCATAGCTCCGCTATCATCGAGCAGGGCTTCGCCTTCGCGCACTTCGCGCCCTGTCAGATCATCGAGATAATGCGAGAAAGCCCCGAGCGTGATCTTGCCGCTAGCTTCGGCAATATCAACGAGCTTTTCGACGTTGCGCCGCAGGCGTGCCCCGCCAGCTAAACCCGTTAAGGTCGCCAGATAGCCGGTTTTCGCCAGCGCCCGCCGCAGTAGCTCGCTGATGGTGACGCGACCGGCAAGCTGACGCAACTCATGAAGCATATCACGGGCGAAGTGAATACGGTCATGTGCCTCGGTTGATAGCGGCGGGATCGACTCTGCCGCGAGCGCCGACCACAGCGGCATGACCGCGCGCGCGTCGTCATTGGTGCGTAATCGACGCAGGGCGAGCAACATCTCGTCGTCAAAGCCGAACAAGGGCGAGCGCAATGCCGCCGCCAATGAGAGATCGTCGCCGGGGTTATGCAGGGCTTTGAGCAGATTCAGCACATCCCACACTTCCTGCCGGTTGTAATAGCCGCGTCCGGCGACTGTGACGAAGGGCACGTTCATCGTCTTGAACACGTCCTCGTACAGCGTGATGTTGGTGGTCGATTGGAACAGAATCGCCGCGTCGCCATAAGTGAAGGGGCGATAGCTGTCTGTTTGCTTATCGTGAACCAGCGCCCCCGTCTGTTTGAGCGCCTGCAAGCGACGGGCAATTTCGTAGGCTTCCCACGTCCGACGATCATCAGCATCGACCGACTCGCCATAGGGCGTGCTGAGCAGGAGCAATTCAAGCGGTGCATAGGTGTCATGGGCGGTCGCTGGAAGCGGATCACGGAAGGCGTGCATCTCACGATCGAACACCACCTGATAATCGCGCACGCGACTTTGCTCATCACGGGTCAGCACGCGGGCAAACAAGGTGTTGAAAGCGTCGATCAGAGCAGGATGCGAGCGAAACGAGACCGACAGCGGCAGGGCGGCACCATTTGTGCGCGTGGCGATCTCTTGCTGGACGCGCCCGAACACGCTGACATCCGCACCCCGAAAGCCGTAGATGCTCTGCTTCAGATCACCAACGACGAAGAGCGCATTATCCTGATCGAGGCTTGCCAGCGACTTCACAATTTGCCACTGGGCATCGTTCGTATCCTGAAATTCATCGACCAACAAATGCTTGAATTCTTCGCCCTGATAACGCTGACGGACATCGGCGTGCTGGCTGAGGATCGCGGCGGTGCGCTGTTCTAAATCGTTGAAATCGAGATACCCCTCGTCAGCTTTGATGCGCTGGTAGCGTTGGCGTACGCGCGCGAGCAGATGATACCAGTGGATTGTCATCTGTGCCGCACGCCGATCGTGATCGGGGTCGGGGGCGGTGCCATACTGCGCTCTGAAGTCCCTGAGCGTGTTGCGGATGTAGCGCAGATAATCTTTAGCGGCATCGACGGTCGCTTTATCGCCCCAGTTGGACTTTGACCCGCCGCGCAGGTCAATAGCATCGATAATCGTATCTAAAGCCGTGCGCGAGTCGTCAATATCCGCGCTGAGGAGCGCATCGCGCTGGTGATGAATGGCACGCCAACCCGTCATCAGCTTATCATCGGTGGGGAATCCCTGCGGCGGTTGCCAGTCGAGCGCGTCGCTGAAAGCGGGCGTTTGTGTTAATCGCTGTAACTGGGCGTAATAAGTCGCCTGCCATTCTGTCACCCATTGCTGGTAGAGCGCGTCTGCTGTCGCCGGTATAGTCGCCAGTTCGACGGCGATCATCTGCGGGTTGAGCAGGACATCGCGCACCTGTCGCATGTCGTATTCAGTGAACAGCATCGCGGTTTGATCTTGGGCATCCTCGCTGATGTCATACAGCGTCTCGTCGACGACATCGCGCAGGAGTGAGGCGGCTTCGATCGGCTCTAGCACGGCAAAGCGCGGATCAATTTCGGCAACGGCGGCGTTCGCCCGCAGAATATCCGCACATAAACCGTGAATGGTCGCGATGCGCGCGCCGTCCATATCCGCGAGCAATTGGGCGTAGCGTTTGCGCTCGGCACTTGTCGCGGCGCTGTGGGTGCGTGTCTCTAGCGTCTGCCGCACCCGATTACGCATCTCCAGCGCGGCTTCACGGGTGAAGGTGATCGCCACCAGCGCATTCAGTGACCAATCAGGATGGGTATCCAGCAGGTGCAAATAACGCTCGACCAGCACCCGCGTTTTGCCAGAGCCAGCCCCCGCCATCACGATGAGGTTTTTGTCCTGCGTGTCGATCGCCGCCTGTTGTTCGGGTGTGAAGGTTGTCATGAGTCCTCAGCGAAGAAATCGTCCAAAAAGTTCACATAGCTCTGTCGTCCTTTGCCGCCCATCTGTGTGACAGATTTACGAATGCGCTTAAGGCAGTCGAGCATCTCATCGATAGTAATCGCATCCGCGCCGATTTGCACGTCAGCATCGCGCCCCAAATGCAACTCGCACACCTGTTGCAGGGCGCGCTGTAGCTCTTTTTCGTCGGCTTTCAAGCGTAATTTGGGCGTGCGCTTCTGGTCACGCTCGGCTTGATAGAGGCGTACAAGCCCTTCTAGCACTTTATCGACCTGAAAATCGACCAGATCCGGCTCTTGCTGGTACGTCGCGCGGATGGCGCGTTCGATGGCGCGCAGTTGGTCGTAGTATTGCTCCTCAAATTTGCCGACCATCAGTCCTCCTCGGAGTTCAAGAAACTATCAATGTAATCGAGATAACCGGTGCGCCCGTAGGTGCTGTTCCACAGATCGATCGAATTACGCAAGCGTTTGAAAATCATCACGACCTCTGCCGGCGTGATCGGGTCTAAGCCTTTTTCACCATCGTCCGCCTCATGTGCGCTGTCGTCTGTCGTATCGGGCGCATCTGCATCGCCTACAGGCTGTTCTGTCAACCGCCCCCGTCCGAGAAACAACTCGCCTAGCGGGTGCAAGGCATCGAACACATCCTGTGATAACCCGAGTAAGCGCACGCGTGGTTGTTTACGCCCTTTGGCTTCTTTATCATACAAACGAACAAGCGCTTCATAGGCTTTATCGACGTGATGATCGACGAGATCAGGATGAGTGTCGTACAGGTGCAACACAGTCGTTTCAATCACGAACAGATACTCATGATACTCTTCAAAAATCGTCATTCATGCCTCCTTGTAAGGGTGCGTATTTGCCAGACGGCACAGCTGATAAAACTCACAATAGCGCGTGCATTTGCCATCTTCGATTGTGTTAGGTTGAACAGCGAAATGCCCCGATCGCGCCTGTGCCAGATAACGCGTGATATGCGCCTGTGCGTGCTGGATGTCGGGGTCGGCATCGACGTGTTCCGATAATTCTAGCTCGCCGCTCGTCTCTTGATTGCGAATATGCCAGAACGCGCCACCGGCGATGCGCTGTGTCCAGCCATTTTGACGCGCCAAATCCGCTAATGCCAGCAGATACACCATCATCTGGAAATTGCGACCCTCGCGCATCTCATCTGTCTTGATCGGCGTACTGCCGGTTTTGTAGTCGATCACCAGCAGACGATCACCAATCTGATCGACGCGATCGATCGAACCGCGCACATCGAGCATTTCATCGGCATTCGCGGGCACACGCACCCGCGGCGTACCTGCAAAGCCGAAGCCCAGTTCGAGCGCGAAGGGCTTGCGCGGCGTGCCGAACTTGTTGAGGGGTGCGTCCGCGCTGAAGTCAAGCGCGACCATCGCCCGCAAACGGCGTTTGATGAGTACCTGCTCTTCTTGCCACAACGCCGATGCACGGAACTGATAAGTCATCGGCGCAGTGCGTAAAATTAAATCGGCCTGCTCTTCGAGGATGGCGAGCGCCTCGTCCTGATGTTCGGGTACAATCGCCAGATCATCGCGCAGGAACTCGCGGTAAGTCTCTTCGAGGATCTTGTGATTGACCAAGCCCAGTTGGAGCGCGTCCAAGCCTTCTTGTGGGTCGTCCTGTTCTTCAAGGCGTAGCAGACGCTTGGCAAAGAAGCGATAGGGACAAACACCGTACTCATTCAGTTGCGAGGCGCTCCATGTGCGACGATGCAAGCGCGTCTGCACGTAATCGATCAGGTCGGGGTGTTGTAATTGACCGCTGTACACATCATGCGCCTGCCGTGATAAACGCTGGCTCTCGGCGGCGTGTCCATGTTCGATGTGCCGCCAATCCGCGCCGTGATGCTGACGAAGCCATTGATACAAATCGAGCAAATCGTCATCGGCGGCGATGTGTCCGGTCGTCAAGCCCTGTGCGACAGCGAGCATTGCTTCACTGACTGACGCGACAGCGGTCGCCGGAACAATCTCACCAATGCCGATACGCTGGCGTGGCAAAGTCGTGAAAACGGCTTCGGTCATGCGCCAGAGGTGACTCTCGTTCCAGGGCTTGCCCTCACGGATATACGGGCGCGATAGCACCAGCGATTGGCGCGGCAAACTGATGAGTTCGTAGAAGAGACCGTCATCGTCCGTGCGCTCGGTCGCCGTCTCTAACAGCACGCCCCGCTCTTGCAAATGGCGGCGCTCGGTATCGAGATAAATCGGGTCTTCTGCTGTTTCGAGCGGGAACAAGCCCTCTGACAGACCGAGAATGTAAACGTGCTGATGCGGCAATCCGCGCGCCTCGGTTGCGGTTGTCACCAGCACGCGCCCTGATCGAATCGGGTTGCGCTGGATGCTGGCATTGCTCTTAACGCCTGCCTGAATCTGGCTGAAGATGTCCTCCCACGTCAGTTGTGCGGCATCCATGCCAAGCGCGCTCTGTAAGAAGTCCTGCGTGGTGACCATCCCACGCAACAACTCCTTGAACTGGTTGAGCGCCTGCGTATCACGGTTGATGATGCGCTCGGTATCAGGCTGGTCGGCAATCTGGCGCACACAGCGCGGCATATTGAGCGTGTAGGGGTCGTCGGGTTGCGGCAAATCCTCGTCGAGCGCATCGTCGGGATGTTGCAGAGGATCGCGCCCGATTAGGTCTTCTAACCACTGTACATAATCGACCAGTCGCGCGTGCGTGGGTGGGGTCACATGCGTGAAGAAGTCCTCTATCACCGTTGATAAATGCGCCTCCTGTGTGATCGTCAATAAGGGATCGTAGATGTCGCCATCTTCGTTTTGCGTCTCCTGTGTTGCTTGATAGATGGCGCTCAACCAATGTTTACGACCGCCGATCACTTGTTTCTCGCGGCTGACGCGCTCAAGTAGGTCGATCTGCTCGTCGTCCATGCCTGCAACCTGCACGTAGGGCGAGCGCAGAATATCCAGCACGGCTCGTCGCCGGAACGATGTCACATGATCGGGATGCGTGCGTACGAGTGCGAGCGTGTCCATCAGCACTTTGACCGCCGGATTGTTGCCGATCGGGTCGCCGTAGTGCAGGAGTAGGGGCAACTGATAAAGACGCGCATACAGATCGAAATACGTGTGATAGCGCGACCAATCACGCAGGGCAATCAGCATATCATCGGGGTTTTCGCCCGCTAGCAAGCGCGTCTTAAGGTCTCGCAGGACGGCGGCAACCTCCTGCTGGGGTTCGGGCGCTTCGATCAGGTGGATGCCGCCCTGTGCCGGCACGGGATCCGGCGCAGAGAAGATACGCTGACCGAGTGCCAGCAAATCGGGATGGCGCGGGATATTCGGGTCAGTCTCGTCGCTCACGCTGATCTCTGCGCCAATCGCTGTATGGGATGCCAGCAGGCGCTCGCGCGCGCGATCAAAGCGTTTGGGCTTGTGGACATCATTGCGATTATCCGCGCTGGATGTCGTGAGCGTGATTGTCGTATCAGCGATGCGCGTCGATAGCTGGGCGATTAAGGCGGATTGAACGGGCGTGAACTGATCGTAGCCATCGACCAGCAACAAATCGACATCCGGCCCTAGCGTCGGATTCGTCTCCAGAGCTTCCAGCGCAAGCCAGCCTTCGCCCTCACGATCGACCAGTTCAAAGCGTTGCAAATACGCTTGATACTGCGCGTAGATTAACGCTAACTCGCGATCTTTCGCGCTGGTACTCGCCTGCTTGAACGCATCGGGATAAACGCGATTCTGCTTCAATTCATAGATTAAATCCGCCACCAGGCTGAGAAAGCCGACTTTGCGCGCGATCGGTGCGAAGGTCTGTAACTCGTCGCCATCCAGCAGATTGAACAGAATCGTTCGCAATAAGCCGATGCGTGCCGCTTCGTCAATGCGGCGCGGCGGTTGACCGTTCAGATTGAGTAAGTGGGCGTTGAGTTCGTAGAAGTTGAAAAACTCCGCGTTGAAATACACCGAGCGCCCGTCATCGAGATCAATCAACCGCTGGCGAAAGGCATATTCCTGTCGCTTCGTCGCCAGCAGAACCCACGCCCGCGCAAAGGGGCGACTGCGATCGTTGATGGTCTGTGAGAGCCGTTTCAGCGCGGTTTCGGTTTTCCCCGCGCCGACTGCCGCCTGTAAAATTGTCGTCGGCATCGTGTTACCTCAAAAGGAGCTTGGCGATTTTGTTCGCGGTCAGTTGATCAATGCGGTCTTTTTTGCTGAAGTAGGTGTTATCGAGACCGAAAGCAAGTTCGTTCGGTTGGAGGACGGGCACGACCGGTTTCTCAGTCGTGACGATCGTCGCCGGCGCATCATCGGTAAACGTGACGACGGCGAACACTGGCACATCGACCATGCCACGCTTCTCGAAGAACGTGCGGAGCTTACGCACATCCGCGACACAGTCTTTCGTCGGGCTCCAATTGAGGACTTTCCAGTTGCCTTTTTCAAGCTGTTGCATCCAATCAACGCCCTCGTTGAAGAATACCCCCTCGCGCTTGACAACGCGAAAGGCCAGCACACCCGGCGGCCCCACCAGCACGGCATCGACATAGCCAATGCGAAACTTGCTGACGTTACGAATGTAGATATAGCGCGTATCGAGAAATTGCTCCAGCTCAGTGCCGATTTGCTCGGCAATCGGGTTATCGCGCTTCCACGTCGAAGCACGTAGGATAGCCAGGACACCGACGACAATCACCCCACCGCCCAACCACAGCAAGAGCGTTGTCACGGATGTGTAGATGCCATAAAAATCACTGCTGGGGATGACGAAGGGCACCGTCCGCATGAAGCCATGTACGGTTATCATGAGGATACCCAGCAAAACGACAACGATGCCGATGGAGAGAACAATTTGTGAACGGCGGGCTAATGCCCGTGCGGGGACTTCTTGGCGCATGGATTTCCTCTGTCGGTATCGTGATTATGAGTCGGTCAGGTCATCGGGCGCGGCGGATGTGTCGCCAGTCGTGCTATTGCCCGTGCGCCGCTTCTTGATGACATCGTCTAGCACGCCCTGCAACACGTTGAAGCGTGGCAGGGGCTTGGGCAACCATTTATCCGCGCCGGATAGAGCCATCACATCCTGTTGCTCTTCCGGCGTGAGCTTAAACGCTGTGGACATGATAATCGCAATATCGCCCAGTACATGACTCTGGCGCAGTCGCTCGCCGACTTGCGCGCCGTTATAATCGCCGGGGAGTTTGAAATCGAGCAGGGCGAGTTCGGGCAATTCTCCCTGAAAGTCGCCCTTGTCCACATCGTCAATCCATTTGATAGCTTCTTCGCCATCAACAAAAGCAATGCCGTCGATCCCCCACATCTCGAACATCGCGAGCAAGACTTCATAAATATCGGGTTCGTCCTCTACAACCATCCAAGTTGACAAAACGCACAACTACCTTTCGTAAATTTTAAGCATTGCTTTATTATGAGCCAGAGCGAGTATTTTTTCAACGCACTCACAGCCAGTTATCATCAAACATCAGTCCTAGCGACCCCGCTGTATATGTGGTGGGTGAAAACCACTTTTTTGATTATAATAGTAACATAACGCATCAAACCACAGATAGCAGACCATACACAAAGAATACGGAGGGTGCAGATTTGCGCTGGCTGATAGCAGAAGATGAGGCAGATATTCGCAATCTCGTTGCCACCATGGCACAGGTCTGGGGACATACGCCCCTCACATTCGAGAGTGGACAAAAAGCGTGGGATTTTCTGGACAAAATAGAAGCGGGCGATGCCGATAACCTGCCCGAATTCGCCCTGATGGATATTCGGATGCCGGGGTATCGGGGTGATGAAGTCGCCAAGCGCATCCGCGCTACCGACGCGATCAAAGATATTCCGATCGTGCTGATGACAGCATTCGTGCTGAGCGACGAGGAGATCACCACCATGAAGCAGAAGACCGGCGTTGATCACATCATCAACAAACCCCTGCCCGAGTTCATGCAGTTGAAGGCGATGCTCGAAGACATCATCGAGAGCAAGCAAAGCTCATGACATCGCCCCACGTCCCCGATTCCAATGACGGCAATTTGCTCCAGCGTGTGCATCAGCTGGGCGCGGCGACGGAGTCGCTGTTCAATCGCCTCTATCAAGGCTTGAACACGCGCAGTCGGCTAGCGGAGAAAGATGCCGCCCTGCAACAGATGACCGAACAAGCCCGCACGCAAATTATCCGTAATCGTCAGTTGCGGACGCGCTTGAAAGAGCGCGAGCTAGAAGCCGACCGCCTCAACGCGATTCTCGGTCAGGTGAGCGAGGGCATCATCTTGCAAAACGATGAAGGGCGCATCAAGATGATGAATAGGGCGGCGGTGGAGTTACTCGGCAGTCAGCGTAACTTCTGGAAGAGCGATTTGGGCGTGCTGTTCAACGAGCATAAGAACATCCAAGCGCTGGACTCCGCGCTTGCCCCATTGGGCGAAGCCAAGCGCGTCGAGATCAACGATCGCATCATCAGCGCGCAGATTGCGGCCGTGACCAGCGAAGATGCCGGCGAACGCCTTGGGACCTTGATGATTCTGCGCGATGTAACGCGGGAGGCATTGGCGAGCCGGGTGAAGAATAGCTTCTTCGCGCATATCTCGCACGAACTGATTACCCCGCTTGCACCGATGCGCGTCGCCAGCGAGGTGTTGCTCAATGCGCCTGACGACAAGCCACCCAATCAGCGCATGTTGGAGTTAATCGGTAAGAATGTCGATATTCTCGATCGGCTGGTATCCGAGATGCTCGATTTATCAGCGATGACCGGCGGCAACTTCCAGATTGCGCGCGAACCGGTCGCGCTCGATGATGTCATCTGGCATGTGGTCAGCGGCTTTTACGCGGACATCGAAGACGCACAACTCGACATGACGGTTATGATCGGCAATATGTACGATTTGAACTTACAGGGTGATCGCAAGCACTTACAATGGGCGATCACCAATCTGGTTCGCAACGCGATTTTGTACAACGAGGCGCACCAGCATATTTACGTACGGGCGAAGAAACGCGACGATCAGATCGTGATCGAAGTCGAGGATACGGGTGTCGGCATCGCCGATGATGACCTGCCGAAAATCTTCAACTTGTTCTATCGCGGTGAGCCACGCACCCGCGCTGGCACGCGCCTTGACCCACGCGGGCTCGGGCAAGGTCTGTTCGTCGCGCGGACGATCATCACGGCGCATGGGGGCACGCTCAGCGTCGATTCGACCGTTGGCGAGGGCAGTATCTTCACCATCACCTTGCCGCAAAATCTGCACCTGCCCGATCAGGCGTGATGACCCCCACATAAGATGAGGTATCACACTTGCCAGCGTGTTCTATTCATCATTACAATGCCTATAAACGCGGTGAGCGAATCATCACACCCGCACAGTGATTATTCTTTGAAAATTATTGGGTCTTTCGTATTTTGCGTGGTCACGCTCTTTTTATCCCCTTTTTGAAAAAAGGGAACGCCAAAAACTTTTGCTTTTTGAACGCACAGCGTTCAAGATGAACAAGGTCAA
>DAOTTV010000043.1:0-37929 GCA_034437755.1 Anaerolineae bacterium
AAACCATCGTTTGGAACGGCCCGATGGGCGTTTTCGAGATGCCGAACTTCGCACAGGGGACGCTCGGCTTAGCGAAATTACTCGCCAAGCAAACGCGCTCGGGCGCGACGACCATTATCGGCGGTGGGGATAGCGCGGCGGCAGTCGAGCAGAGTGGACTAGCCGACGACATGACACACATCTCGACAGGCGGCGGCGCAAGTCTCGAGATGTTAGAAGGCAAAACCTTGCCCGGTCTCGCCGCGCTTGCCGATAAATGATGGCAGGCACACGGGGTTAACTGGCATCATTAACCCCGTGTATCGCGTATATCTGCCGGTTGGATACAAATTGTTTACACAATTTTTGCATTTACAAAACATCAGCGCCAAGTCTCGCGTATACATTAACACAAATTCACAACTCATATGGCATAATTGAAACATATGAGTTCAATATATTGATGAGAAAGTTAGGTGAAGTCATCGATGGCATGGCGCGAAGGTGATGCAGTCGGCAATTACAAGTTAGGGAAGATGCTCGGTCAGGGTGGGATGGCGACCGTGTATAAAGCCTACCACGAAGCGCTGGATCGCGAAGTGGCAATTAAAGTGATGCACCAGAACTTCCTCGATGATGAGGGATTTGTCGCGCGTTTTCGACGTGAAGCACAACTGGTCGCTCGCCTGAGCCACTCTAACATCGTTCCAGTATATGATTTTGGCGAGCATGACAATCAGCCCTATTTGGTGATGAAATACATCGAAGGCGAGACCTTGAAGCAACGTCTTGCCCGTCAACCGCTAGAACTAGATGAGATTTTAGCAATTATGACGGCCGTTGGCGGGGCACTTTCGTATGCACACAAACAAGACATCCTGCACCGCGATATTAAACCCTCGAACATCGTCATCGACAAAGATCATAAACCCTACTTGACCGACTTCGGTCTGGCACGGTTGGCATCCTCTGGCGAATCAACCATGAGCGCCGACATGCTCCTGGGCACACCGCATTATATCTCGCCCGAGCAAGCCAAAGGCGCTAAAGACATCGACGGACGAGCGGATATTTATTCGCTAGGGATTGTCCTGTATGAATTGTTGATCGGGCGCGTGCCGTTCACAGCAGATACCCCTTACGCCATCATCCACGATCATATCTATGGCGACCTGCCCGAACCGAGCAAAATCAATCCTGAAATCCCGCTAGCGGTCGAAGCAGTGATCTTGCAAGCTCTGGAGAAAAACCCTGACAATCGCTTTGCAGATGCGGATGAGATGATCAAAGATTTGCGTGATGCAATCGAAGAAACCAACTTGACTGAACTCAATCCAGATCGGGCAACACTGGCCCTAGCATCACTGGCAGAGGCACGCGCAGAATTCGAGGTAAACGAAGGCACACCGCGCCTTAGTCGGGCGCAGACGATCAGCGAGCAGACCCCAATCACCGGCACCCAGACACCCGAGCAGATGAAAACTAGTCCGCTCTATCAGGTCGATGCGACACTCACGCGTAAATGGTATCAGGACGAGCGCATCTGGCCTATCGGCGGTTGTGCGAGCTTTCTCCTGATTGCGCTCGTCTCGCTGGGGATTTTGCTGGGGATGTCGAATAATATCGCGGCCTTGGTTGCATTGACTGCCGATGGCGAGAGCGCTGAAGAATTTCAGGAGGGATTCGCCGACGGTATGCGCGATGCCGATGTACGACCGGTTTATCAACGTGAAGGTATCCGTTATGATAGCGATATTCCTGCATATCTCATTCCAGAGATTCCAGCCGAGCGTGCCACAAGCTATCTCGATGACTTTCCCGATGATCCGCTCAGCTATTTGTTGCAGGCGCGGGCTGTCTGGGAAGATGATCCATCCGAGGCACAAACGACGCTGTTATCAGGCTTGCAATATACCGATGAGACCGTGGGGATGACCGATTACTTATCATCCGCCGCTGAGATCGCGAAGCAAGTCGGGGATGAGCGATCAGCTGTCTTACTCTCGATCATCACCTTGCAAAGCGCTTACGATACGGGTACAGCCTTCGACCAATTGCGACCGCGCGCTGGCGAATACGTCTACACGCACGCCGATGCAATCGAGTTACGCAATCTTTCAAATCTTGGGCGCGATCTAGTCGATGTCGGTATGGGGTCACTCGCCAATCTGGAAACGCTGGCAATCGCTCGTCTCGCGACGATCAAAAACCAGATCGAGGACGGCAATCTATTTCTGGCACGTCAGGGTCTGCGCGATGTCAACCCGACCGACGAGCTATTTCCGGAGTTCAATTTACTGCGCGCGGAATTAGCTGTGAAGACGGGCAACCTAGACGAAGCACGCAATATCATCGACAATATACAACGTGCGCGCGATATCCCACAATGGATTCATGACCGCGCAGATGATTTACAAAACACCATAGATGAGGAGTTATAATGAGAACACCGATTATCGCTGGCAACTGGAAAATGCACAAGAACATTCAAGAGTCAGTTGCCTTCGTGCAGGAACTCGCGCCCCAATTAGCCCCTTATACGGGCGTTGAGCGCGTCGTCGCGCCGACTTTTCTCGCGCTGGCACCAGTCGCCGACGCGCTGGCAGATAGCGATGTGATGGTCAGCGCGCAGGATGCCCACTGGGAAGCGAGCGGGGCATACACGTCAGAAGTCGCGGCGACGATGCTAGCCGGCGTGGCGG
Source organism: Anaerolineae bacterium (assembly GCA_034437755.1). Lineage (GTDB taxonomy): Bacteria > Chloroflexota > Anaerolineae > Aggregatilineales > Phototrophicaceae > JAUZRW01. Next base: position 2,682 of record DAOTTV010000043.1, read on the forward strand.
ATTATGCGATTATTGGTCACTCAGAAGTTCGCGCGTATCTGGGCGAGACGGACGAGAACGTCAACAAGAAAGCCAAAGCCTTGCTAGCGAACAACATCAAGCCGATTATCGCCGTCGGCGAGAGCCTTGAGCAAAATGAAGCGGGCGAGACCGCGAGTTTCGTCGGTGGGCAAGTGCGGGCGGCACTAGCAGGTATCAGTGCAGAGGCTGCCGCCCAGATCGTCATCGCCTATGAACCAATCTGGGCAATTGGCACCGGCAAGAGCGCCAGCGGTGAGATCGCGCAGACGATCATCGGTGGCACTATTCGCACCGTTTTAGTTGACCTGTACGGTGAGGATGTCGGTGCGCGCATTCGCATCCAGTACGGGGGCAGTGTTAAGCCACACAATATGGAAGAATATATGAGCCAGCCTGATATTGACGGCGCACTCGTCGGCGGGGCATCGCTCAAGGTTGATGACTTCACCGCGCTGGTGCGTATCGCACAGGAGACGAAAGCCTAGTGTAGAGGAGAGTATGGTCTGAATTTTCTAGGTCTGATCGGGTCAGCCCTCGTTCTTGCGGGGATGTTCATCTTATTACGCCGCACCGAACGCTGGTTACACCAGCATATCTTTAAGGTCGGCTGGTTGGTGACGCAGAACTTTCAGACCACGACTATTCTCTATTACACATTTTTCCTACCCGGCGTAGTCCTGCATGAAGTGGTGTACTGGCTGGCGGCGGGGATTTTCAACGTGCGGGCCGAGCGTAAAATCGAATGGCCCGAACCGCAAGAAATCGGTGAACTGAAACTGAACTTCGTCGAGTTACCCTCGCGCACGAGTACGTATCAGAAAGCACTCATCAGCATTATGCCCCTGCTGGTCGGCATCGTGTCGATCTGGCTGATTGCGAACAACGTCTTCGACATCCAGACCGCCTTCGACATCATGAGCACCGGCGAGTTACGGGATGTCGCGGCCGGCTTCGGCGAGTTGACAAGTGCGCCTGATTTTTGGCTGTGGTTATACCTCGTCTTCACCATCGCTAATACAATGTACCCCCACATTCCCAAAGATTTGCAGGGCTGGCGCACAATTCTGGGGGCGGTACTCGTCGTAACGCTGGTTCTGCTGGTGATTGGCTTAGGGGGCGAGATTTTTGAAGCCCTGACGACCCCGCTCAGCAGTTTGATCACCGTGCTACAACTGATGGCTGTTCTCCTACTCGGTATCGATTTCATCATGGTGCTGATTCTGGGTACGATTGAATACACCATCGAGCGCGTGACCGGCAACAGTGCGACGTTTCGCGGTGGCAAGATGATCGTCATGACCCGCGAAGAAATGATCGAAGAAGAGCGCAAAGCGCGCGAACGCGAACAGCGTCGGGCAGAGCGTGAGCGCCGTCGTCGTGGAGAAGCCCAAACGACTATCACATCCGTCTACATGCTCGATTTTCCGATTCCCGGCGCGCCTTCAGATACCTTCGTCACCGAAGTTGATATTCCTGAGCCAGAGATTGTGGCCACACCGCCGGATCACACGCCCCCGCCTGCAAACGGCGACGACATCGCAATGCGTATCAACATTCCGTCACAACAACCGACCCTATTCGATGCGATGGACACCAGCGACGTACCGGAAGCACCCGCCGAGACGCTCGACACAATCGCGTCACCGGATGATCTAGTGGTCGAGCCGCCGAGCTTAGCTGAGGATGCGCCAGCGGATGATGAGCCGGTGCGATCACCTGCTGAATTCGTGGTTGAGCCGCCACAAACACAGGAACGCCCGCCGAGTGATCCGCCGCCAGCGGATGTCGCGCAAGAGATTGATGACGCATTGTCGCTCACTAGCGCGGACGATACCATAGACACGCCCGAGTCAATTGATGCCGATGTTGCCTCGGCAGACGACGACTATCCGTCGCCGAGCGATACAGAAAACACCGCCACGGATACCGATACCCATCCAGTCGATGACGAACCCGCGCTGGATAACGATCTCGAATCGTTCTTCGCGGCGTTCACACCACAGACAAGCCTTTTCGACAATGCGACAATGCCCGACCGTGAAGAGGTTGAGACACGCAACGACCGCGAGACACAGACTGATCATACCGCGCAGGACGACACAAACGACGGTGAGCAGGACAGCGTCTCATCAGCGACAGACTCGCCATCGACAGACTCGCCATCGACAAGCACCGAGATTGACCCAGCGACACCGATCTTCGGTACTGCTGGCGCATTCGACCCGACAGCGACCGATGCCGATGTTCCAGCAGAAGCGCCCGACCCGACTACATCAATTTTTGGCTCAGCAGGCGCATTTTCGCCAACGCCTACCGATGATGACATCACAGCAGACGACAACATAGCTAATACAGACGACGACACCAGCGACGACGATGACGCACAACCCGCACGTCCGCGCTTCGATCGCAGTGCTTTGCGCTCGCGTGTCGCCACCCATGATGACGACGACAGCGATACAGACGACGACACCAGCGACGACGACGCACAACCCGCACGTCCGCGCTTCGATCGCAGTGCTTTTCGCTCGCGTGTCGCCACCCACGATGACGACGACAGCGACGCGGACAGTCCATCACAGCATGAGCGTGACCAGAGCCGTCGGCAGGCGTTCGATGAATTATTCGGTGGAGAACGCAACAAGTCAAGCGATGCCGATGCGGACAACGACACGAGCGCTGATGAGATGCGACCGGCAACTCCGCGCACACGCCGTTTCTCGCGGCAAGCACGTCTCGGGCAGAGCCGCCCTGCACCGAAGCCGGATGATGATGCTACACCATCAGAAGAGGCGACCACAGATAATGCGACCGCAGAAGATGGCGAGACACCCGCAATTCACCTGGATAACGTGCAGACCGATCGGTTTTCATTCGGTAGTAGCCGCCCTGCGCCCAAGCCCTTCGCCGGTGATGACGTTGAAGACCAACTCGACGCGTTTGAAGCTGATGAAGATAGCCTGATCTACGAAGATGACTACGACGATTATGTTTACGTCGATGACGATGACGCAGATGTGTATTACGTTGATGATGATGACGATTACATCGATTACGATGATTTGTGAGGGGCACGGGGTAAACGGACGACGATCGCAAAGCCGATTGCGATCAGCGTCAGCATCACGCCAAAGGCGATGAACTTATACAAGCGACTCTCCAGCACTAGAGTCAAGATGCCGAAAAACGCGCAGAACAGATAATACACCAGTACAATTTGTCGGTGGGACAGATACCCGCTATCCAATAGCCGAAAGTGCAAGTGCCCACGATCACCGCTCATAGGATTACGGCCCTTTATCACACGATTGAAAACCTGCCATGCGAAATCCATCAAGGGCAGGCCCATCACCAGCAGAATCGTCGCCATCTTCGCCCCACCGATGATGCTCAACGTCGCTAACCAGAAGCCCAGCAAAGGCGCGCCGCCCCCCAGATAAATCCGCGCTGGTTGGAAGTTATACAGCAAAAAACCCAGACACGCGCCCGTCATCGCCAGCGGCAAGAGCGCGACGCTGGTCTGTGCGGGTGTGACGAAGAACGCGCTGTTCAAAAAGAGCATCACACCGGCAATCACGGCGACTCCGGTCGCTAAACCGTCCAGCCCATCGAGAAAGTTGACGGTGTTCATCATCAGCCCGACCCAGAACAGGCTGAGCGTGACCGTGACAACGAATGGAAAAGGGTCAGTCTGGCTACCTGTCAACGGATTGTTGAAAAATTCGATGAAGATCAAGAACAAGATTGCGATCGCACCCACGACAATCTGCGCGATGTATTGTGGCAACCATCCGAACTCATAAATATCGTCGAGCGTCCAGAAAACGAAACAAAACGCCGAGCCTAAGATGAGTCCTGTCAAGCGGATGCCTTCGTTTGGATCAAGGCGCGGCACCGGTAGCAACTGCGCGAACAACACCGCCACCACGAAAGCGACGAAGATCGCCAGACCGCCTAACTTGGGCATGGGCTCGCGTTCGTGTCGCCGTCCACCCGGTGTCGAGATTGCGCCAAGGCGATAACTGAGCCACCACGCAACCGGCACTAGCACGAGCGCAATGCTGAAAGCAAGGCAGAATACGAGAACGAAGGCGCTAATATCTGTCAACCGCATGGATCACGTCCCATACATACGATCGCCAGCATCCCCCAAGCCCGGCACGATGAAGCCGATGTCGTTCAGTCGCTCGTCCATCTCTGCTACATGGATTGGGATGTCGGGGTGGGCTGTCGATAGCGCTTGTACGCCTTCCGGCGCGGCGAGTAAGCCAACGTATTTGATACGATCGGGCCCCCACTCTTTCAAAATATCAATCGTGGCGATTGCACTGCCGCCCGTCGCTAGCATCGGGTCTAAGACGAGACACATCTGCACTGTCGCTTGATCGGGCAGTTTGTTGTAATACTGCACAGGTTTCAGTGTCTCTTCATCGCGATACAAGCCGATATGCCACACCTGCACGCTCGGTAACAATTCCATGATGCCATCGACCATCCCCATGCCAGCGCGCATGATGGGCACGAGGCCGATTGTCTCGTCCACCTGTGACCCGTGAGCCGCACCCAAGGGCGTTTCGACCGTGCGCCCGACAATCGGCATATCAATCGTGGCTTCGTAGGCGAGTAACAGGCTCAGTTCACGCACTAATTCGCGAAATGTCCGATGATCGGTCTCTTTATCGCGGAGCAGAGTCAACTTGTGTTTGACAAGTGGATGTTGCGAAACGTGTAGTGTATCGGTCATAGTTTTCCCTAGATTGTATGATGAACCCGCCCAAGTGTACGGGGAGGACTGCCCATTGTCAAAAGGGATTTGCACATTGCACCTTCCCCCCTGTTCGCTATACTAAGCAGAACAAGTGAACGCCCACGGGAGTAAACCTTATGTCGGAAGAGAGCGGACGCATGATGAGCGGTTCGGCGCAAAATAGCGACGACCGCGATAATATTGCCCTGCGCCCTCAAAATCTCGATCAGATGATCGGGCAGGATACAGTACGCGAGAATTTGAAGATCATCATCGAAGCGGCGAAACTGCGCGAAGAACCGATCGACCATATTCTATTCTACGGCCCGCCGGGATTGGGTAAAACGTCGCTCGCGCATGTCATCGCCAATGAGATGACGAGCAAGATTCGCGTCACTGCTGGCCCTTCAATTGAGCGTGCTGGGGATCTCGCCGCGATTTTGACACATCTGAAAAAGGGCGATATTCTGTTCATCGACGAAGTCCACCGCCTCGGCAAAGCCGTCGAAGAGATTCTATATCCGGCAATGGAAGATTTTAAGCTAGATATTGTCATCGGCAAGGGGCCGGCGGCGAAAACCGTTCGCTTGAACCTGCCACGCTTCACCGTGATCGGCGCAACGACTCGCCTTGCCCTGCTCGCTGGGCCGCTACGCGATCGTTTCGGGGCGCGCTTCCGCCTGAATTACTACGAACTGGACGCGCTGAAGATCATCATCACTAACGCGGCCGATAAGCTCAACGTCGAGATTGAGGCGACCGGCGCGGAAGCGATCGCCCGTCGTGGACGTGGTACACCGCGTATTGCTCTCCGTCTATTGCGCCGTGTGCGTGATTACGCCCAGATTCGCGCCGAAGGGATTATCACCGAGGACGTGACCGCCGATGCACTCTTATTGATGAGTATCGATCACCTTGGGCTTGATGAGATTGACCGTCGCCTCTTGCGAACGATCATCGAGAAATTCGGCGGTGGGCCGGTCGGGCTGGATACAATTGCGGCGGCAATCAGCGAGGACGCATCAACGATTATGGATGTCTACGAACCATATCTGATTCAGTTGGGGTTCATCGAGCGCACCCCGCGCGGGCGTGTGGTCACGCGCCACGCATACGAGCATCTGAACATCGCCTATGACGATGCACCGGACGATAGCCAACGGAGGTTATTCTAAATCATGAAAGTCAGCGATTTTGATTACAACTTACCGGAGTCCTTCATCGCGCAAGCACCGCTTGCCCCGCGCGATTCATCGAAGTTGATGGTGCTGGATCAAGAATCGGGCACTATCACGCACAAGATATTCCGCGACATCATCCACCTGCTGAATCCCGAAGATGTGCTAGTGATGAACAACACCCGTGTGATCCCGGCACGCCTGCCCGCTTATAAGCAAGATACCGGCGGCAAAGCCGAAGTTTTGCTATTGCGCCAGCTAAGCGAGACCAACTGGCGCGTGATGGTTGGCGGTAAGGGCTTAGTCACGGGTAAAACGCTGGGATTCACCGGCAGTGATGTAATCTGTGAGATCATCGAGGAACTGCACGAGTCCGAGCGTGTGGTGCGCTTCAGCCAATCAGTGAATGATTTGCTGGTCGATCTGGGCGAGATGCCACTGCCGCCCTATATCCATCAGCGCCTCGATGATGCCGAGCGCTACCAAACCGTTTACAGCGAGCACGAAGGCTCAGCGGCGGCGCCGACAGCCGGATTGCACTTCACGCCAGAATTATTGCGAGCGATACAGGAAAAAGGTATCAAGCTCGCCTATTGTACACTGCACATCGGGCTTGATACCTTCCAGCCTGTGAAAGTCGAAGATGTGCAGGATCACAAAATCCACAGCGAACGCGCTGAACTCGACGCACACAATGCCGCGATCATCAACACGGCAAAAGCGAACGGTGGTCGCATTATCGCTGTCGGCACGACATCCGCCCGCACCCTAGAAACCGCCGGTATTTTGAGCGCAGGTGGCAATCCCGAGCATCCTGCGGCTGTCGCCGATGTGACACCCGCGCACCCCTTGATCGCCTTCGCACAGGATACGCGCCTGTTCATCTATCCCGGCTATCGCTGGCGGGCTGTTGACGCGCTAATCACCAATTTTCATCTGCCGAAGTCAACACTGCTCATGATGATTAGCGCGCTAGTCGGGCGTGATACGTTGTTGAACGCTTACGAAGTCGCCAAACGCGAACAGTATCGTTTTTACTCATTTGGGGATGCGATGTTCATCCGCTAAGCGCGATCATGAGGTAAGATCAGACCTTGATCGGACATCGGATAGATACAGATATAAATCGCATAGACTGAACTCCACAATTGACGACGACCCCGCATTTTTCTATAATGTGATGCGCTCTACACATAGTGTGGAGTAGTTTTGTTGTCTATCAGCCAATTTTCCCCGCTTGTTGAGCTACGGTTATCGGCAGTGGAGAAAAGTGAAGATTGGAGTTTATCTCTATGTACGCAGTCATCAAAGTCGGTGGTCGTCAATATCGCGCTACCCCCGGCGAATTCATTGATGTCGATCGTATGCCCTACGACGAAGGCGAAGAAGTGACGATCGAAGACGTTTTGTTAGTGCGTGGTGACGATGAAATCGCAATTGGTCGCCCGATTGTCGAGAATGTGCGCGTGATTGCCACAGTCGAAGAGCAATTTCGTGGCGAAAAATTGATCGTCTACAAGTATCGTCAACGCACATCCTACCGCCGCAGGCAAGGTCATCGCCAGTATCACACCCGCCTGCGTATCAACCAAATCCTTGTAGATTAAGTGAACAAAGGGGCAAAGCACAATGGCACACAAGAAAGGTGCAGGGTCAACGAAGAACGGTCGCGATAGCGAGTCTAAACGCTTAGGCGTGAAGAAATTCGGCGGTCAATACGTGATCCCCGGCAACATCATCGTTCGTCAACGTGGCACGCGCTTCCATCCCGGCGAAGGTGTCGGCATAGGGAAAGACCACACCATTTTTGCAACGGCCGAAGGCTATGTTGTTTTCAAGCGTATGCGTGGACGGGGTCGCCAGAAGCAGATTCACGTCATGGCAGAACGCCCGGAAAAGCAACTTGTCTGAGGTTATCGTTACACAATCACAACCCAAATTGACACTGGCGTTACGCTACACCCACATCATGCGCGGTGCCGTAACGCATAGGAGATTGAGATATTATGAAAGCTGATTTACACCCGACTTGGTATCCAGATGCACAGGTTGTTTGCCAGTGCGGCAACACCTGGACAACTGGCGCAACCGTCCCCGAAATTCGGACGGAAATTTGCTCGAACTGCCACCCCTTCTTCACCGGCGAACAACGCATCGTCGATACCGAAGGGCGCGTGGACATCTTCTACAAGCGCTTGCAACGGCGCGATAACTTGCGTAAAGCACGCGAAGCTCAGCAAGACGACACGCCCCAACCCGAGCAGATGGCTGTCGCTGATCTCGATTTGGACGAAGAGATCGTCACCATCCTCACCGATAACGGTCTTGAGACAATCGCCGATGTGTTGAACATCCTCGAAGCCAATGGCGACGATGGTCTCGCAGAACTCGATGACATGAGCCAGGCGCGCGTGATCGAACTGAAAAAAGCGATCCGCGCACAGGATATTGATGTGCCGACCGCATAAGACTGCGCGTTAAGTTAAGATCAAGAGCAGATTAATCAATCTGCTCTTTTTGATTAAACACAAACGTGATTCCAGCTAATTTTCGCTAGCATGTTACAAAATCCCCCGCTACAATACCTAGAGATAGAGCATTCCAACTTACAGAAAAATTATCCACATCATCAGATCATGCGCTGAGCGTGCGCGCATGGGGCTGTTCTATTTTTGTTGGCTCTTTGGGATATCGCGTGGGCTTTGCCGTAAGACCCATGAGCTTTGTCAAAAGCTCAACCAAAACTTTCACAGCTTGCTTTGTCAACGCAATTGCGTTGAAAACAAATGGTTTCAAAAGGTGTAAGCCTTTTGCAGGGTGTGGGACAGCGTCCCACTTTGCACAACATGTACACATGAGCCTTTTCAAAAAGGGGACAAAAAGCGCTTGACCACGCAGGATATGAAAGAACCTTTTTATCAGCATGGGCACTTCAACGCGCCCGATCGCACAATGTATAGGGGATACGGACACATGAGACATTACACAGGAAGCGTCGAAATCGTTTGTGGGAGCATGTTTTCAGGCAAGACCGAAGAACTGATTCGGCGTATACGACGGGCAATCATCGCCAAGCAACACGTACAGGTCTTTAAGCCGCAGGTCGATGATCGCTATGGGGTAGAGCAAGTGATGAGCCATAACGGGCAATCTGTCGAAGCTCTACCCTGCGAACATGCCGACGAGATATTCGACCGCTTAGACGAACACACCACAGTTATCGCAGTCGATGAAGCCCAGTTTTTCGACGCGGGCATTGTTGACGTTGTTGAACAATTAGCCGATCGCGGTCTACGTGTGATCGTCGCCGGCTTGGATACCGATTTTCGCGGCGAACCGTTCGGATCAATGCCACAGTTGATGTGCCGTGCGGATGATGTGACCAAGTTACGCGCCATCTGCGTGATCTGCGGTCATCAAGCCTCGCGCACACAACGCCTCGTCAATGGCGAGCCAGCCCCCTACGACGATGACGTGATTATGGTTGGCGCGAATGAGACTTATGAACCCCGCTGTCGCGAGCATCATTATGTCCCGCGTAAAGAGAAAGTCGAAATTTAGCGCATTTGCGGTACAATCTATCCCGATTGAGGTTAACAGCCATACGGGATGATTATGACGAGTCCAAACTCTATCACAGAGATGAACAAGCGTGTCCAGAGCGAAGCCGAATTTGTGCAAGATATTCTGGCAGAAACAAACCGCATTATCGTTGGGCAACAAAAGCTCATCCAACGCATGTTGATTGCGCTCTTGTCGAACGGTCATATCTTGATTGAAGGTGTGCCGGGTTTAGCTAAAACGCTCGCCGTCCGCACATTGTCCGAGACGGTGGGCGCTCAGTTCCAGCGTATTCAATTCACGCCGGATTTGTTGCCCGCTGATCTAGTCGGCACCCAGATTTACAACCCGACATCAGGCGATTTCACGCCACGGTTGGGGCCGGTGTTCAGTAATATTGTGCTGGCGGATGAGATCAACCGCGCCCCCGCAAAAGTGCAATCCGCATTGCTAGAAGCCATGGAAGAACGACAGGTGACCATTGGCGAGACAACCTTCGCGCTGGAGAAGTTTTACATGGTGCTTGCCACGCAGAACCCGATCGAGCAAGAGGGGACGTACAACCTGCCCGAAGCTCAGCTCGATCGCTTCATGCTCAAAGTTGTGATCACTTATCCCTCGCGGCAGGAAGAGCAAGAGATCATCAATCGCATGACCGGACGACAACCCGACCCGATCCAGCAAGTGGTCGATAAAGCAGTGATCTTGCGTGCGCGGGACATCGTCCGTGATATTTACGTCGATGACAAAATCAAGCAGTACGTCCTAGATTTAATCTTCGCAACCCGTTACCCTGAAGAAAGTGGCTTAAGCCAGCTTGCCCCGCTGATTAACGTCGGCGTATCGCCCCGTGCAACCCTGTTCTTAATCAAAGGCGCGAAGGCACATGCGTTTTTGCGAGGGCGTGGCTATGTGAAACCAGATGATGTGAAAGCTCTCGCGGTTGATGTCATGCGGCATCGGATTGGCATCTCGTTCGAAGCTCAAGCACAAGAAGTCACCAGCGAACAGATCATTTACCAAATCTTGAAGCGTGTGGATGTACCCTGATGTTATCACCAGAGTTGATGAAACGCATTAAGATGATCGAATTACGGACGAATCGCCTCGTGCAGAATGTATTTGCGGGGGCGTATCAGTCCGTCTACAAAGGACGGGGGATGTCCTTCGCATCGGTGCGCCCTTATATGCCCGGCGATGATGTGCGTGTGATTGATTGGAAAGTGACCGCCCGCTATGGCGAGCCGTATATCAAAGAATTTATCGAAGAGCGCGAATTGACCTTAGTTCTCGTGATCGACGGCAGTGCATCGGTCTTATTCGGCACGCAGGACAAGCGTAAGCGGGACTTCGGCGCGGAGTTCGGCGCGGTGCTAGCCCTCGCCGCCAACAAGAACAACGATCGGTCGGGCTTGCTGATCTTCAGCGATGAGATTGAGCATTATGTACCACCGAAAAAAGGGCGCAGTCACATCTTACGCATCATCCGCGATTTGCTAACACACGAAACACGCGGAGTCGGCACGGATATGGGCATGGCATTGCGGACAATCAACCGTGTCTTAGATTCGGGCGCGATTGTGTTCATCATCTCTGATTATCTGCTCGATCCAGCCAGTTACGAGCGCGAGTTAATCGTCACCAGTCAACAGCATGATGCAGTCGCTGTCGTGCTGACTGACCCGCTGGAAGAAGCTATCCCTGATGTGGGGTTGATGCGCCTGAAAGATGCCGAAACCGGCGCGGAACAGTGGGTCGATACCAGTTCGGCGGAGTGGCAAGCGCAGTTCAAGCGACAGCGCGAAGCGATGATCGCCCAGCGCGACCAGACACTCGCCCGTGCGCGCATTGACCGCCTCGATCTGCAAACGGGCAGTGACTACACACAAAAACTGATGCAGTTCTTCCAGCAACGGATGGGGCGACGATGACCATTGCGGCAACATACATGCGCGTCATCGGCTTATGGCTTGCACTCGCATGGGGAAGCCAGATCGCAATCGCGCAGGACGCACAACCGACACAAGCGCCCCTCGATGCTGGCAACGAAGGCTTCATCAACGCTTTTCTGCTGACGAATAACGAACGTCCGCGCCTCGGTGAGCCTTTTATTTTGACGCTGGTGGTCGAAGCGCCCAACACGGTCGATCAGGTTGAATTGCCGATCTACCCCGATGGCGAGGATTTACAGGTTATCGACTACGGCGACATCGAGCGCACAGAAAGCGGCGAGTCGGTGCAGTATCGCCAACAGATGACCGCGGTTATGTGGGAACTTGACGACTATCTGACAGCGCCACTGTTCGTCACCTATCGCGCAAACGGGCAAGTATTCTCATCAGCGGTACAATCGGTCGCGGTCTTTGTCGAGCGCGAGATTGACAACTACCAGACCGCCGAGCGGCGCGCAACACTGGGACAGATTGATCTGGATGTAGCGTCGTGGCAGATTCCGATTGCAATCGCGATTGTGGCATTGGCGACGTTCATGATTGTTCTCTTGCTCTTGCAAATCGCTTTGCGGGGTGTCCAGCGTACAATCGCGCCCGGTAGCCCAGCACAGGTGGCGATTGCCCAGCTTGAGGACATCCGCGCGCAGGCACTGCCTGCAGAAACCGCCTACCCCTTGATTGCATCAGCATTACGCGGTTACCTGCGCGAGTATTACCAGATAGACATCGGAGAATTGACGACCTACGAACTGATGACACAGATCAACGAATCGCAACTGTTACAACGCGAACAACGCACGCGCCTGCATCAGTTGCTGGATGAAACCGACCTCGTGAAATTCGCGGCGGTCGAGCCGACGCATGACGATCAAAATCGCCTCTTGCAGAATACGATGCAATGGTTGCGCGACGATGAACGCATCGAAGAGAAAAAACGGAGAGATGGCATTGACTGACACAGAATTTCGCTTCGCCTTCACGCCTGCGTTTTTGTTGTTCATCCCGGTGGCATTCATGCTCATCTGGTGGTTACTGGGACAGCTACGCGGGACAACGCCAGTCATGCAATATTCGGATACGCGCGTGCTGGGTGGCTTGCCGATCAGCATGCGCTTACGCCTGCGGCGCATACCAGATTTTCTGCGTCTGGTAGCACTCAGCCTGTTGATTATCGCTCTGGCGCGTCCGCAATTAGGCGTGCGTGATGACACCATACGCGGTGAAGGCATCGACATCGCGCTGGCAATGGACATCTCTAACAGCATGAACGAACCAGATTTGAACAATCTCTCGCGCTTCGATGCGGCGAAACAGGTCTTGCGCGATTTCATCGAGGGGCGCACGTTCGATAGCATCGGTCTGGTCGTTTTCGGCGAGCAAGCGTTTTATCAATCGCCGCTGACCGTCGATTATTCCGCGCTGGTGCGGGTGCTGGACGGCGTGCCGCTTGCGTCCGAACTAGGACTCGGGAATCGCACGGCGATTGGCATGGGCTTGGCAACCGCGGTGAACATGCTCCGCGAGCGCGAGTCGGTCAATGAGCGAGTGGTCATCTTACTGACAGACGGCGTGAATAACGCTGGCGAAATCGACCCCATCACCGCCGCGCAAGCCGCCAACGCCTATAGCATCCGCGTGTACACTGTCGGCATCAACACGACCGACCCCGCCTACCCGAACAGCACCGCCGAGCGCACCCTGCGCGATGTTGCCAGCATCACGGGCGGACGCTACTACAACGCGACAACGCTGGACGAATTACGCAGTATTTACGACGACATCGACCAACTAGAAGGGCGCGAAGTCGCGCTACAGATTGAAATCAACTGGACAGATCAGGCTTATCCCCTGATACTAGCCACTATCATCCTGTTACTGATTGAACGCTACCTGCGGACGACGATATTCCAGACGATACCATGACCCTGACTGATTTATTCCTACAACCCGTATACTTGCTCGCGCTGTTGGTGCTTCCATTAGCGTTGGGTTTTCTCGTGTGGCGTGGTATGGCACGCGAGGCGACGATCAAGCGTATTGGCGATGTCGAGACGATGCGTAGTCTGATGAGTCAGGTGAGTCCTTTCAGGCGACGGTTAAAAGGGGTCTTCTGGTTGCTGACCTTGAGCGCCCTGATTATCGCTCTTGCGCGCCCTACGTGGGGTTTTGCTAGCGATGTGATCTCGGTGCCGGATTTAGCGGTCGTATTTGCCGTCGATGTGAGTTTGAGTATGGATGCCGAAGACATCGCCCCTAGCCGACTCGGACGCGCCAAGCTCGATCTACGCGAGATGATCCAACGCCTGCCCGACCCCCGTATCGGCATGGTATTATGGGCGCGTAACGCGTTCTATTACATGCCGATGACTGATAGTTTACAGGGGACGGAGATTTTCACGGAGGGTATCTCGACCAATGCGATTACGAATCAGGGGACAAATATCCAATCCGCGCTGGATGTCAGCATGACGGTGTTCGACGCGACCCGTCCCGGCGCAACAGTCATCGTCCTGATGAGCGATGGCGAGAATTTGGTCGGGGATTATCGCGAGTTACTGCAAACGGCGAGCGAGCGCGAGATTGTGATTCACACAATTGGTTATGGCACACCCGCCGGCGCGCTCATCCCGCTTTATGACGATGAGGCGCTAATCGACTACAAGATGGACTCGAACGGCGATCTGGTCATCACCCGTCTGGAAGAAGAGATACTAGAGGAAATCGCGGCGGCAACGGGCGGGTTATACATCCCAGTAAAAGAGAACACTGCCGATTTATCGCCCGTGATTTCAGCGATTAACCAGCAGTATAATGCGAGTCGGGCGGATGCCATTCGTCGTCGTCCGGTCGAGCAATTCGCCATTTTCGTCGCGCTGGCCTTATTCATACTCGCCTTTGAAATAATTATCCCAGAAGCCCGGAGATAAGCCCTTATGCGCTGGATACGCGCTATCGTATTGCTCAGCATCATTGTTCTGATCGTGCTTCTTCTGCTCGATCGTTGTAGTGTGACGATTGAGGAACAGAATAATCGCGCTAATGCCAATACACAAGCGGGCAATTATACCACTGCGATCGCTATCTATCAGGCAATCCAGATTGACGCGCCTGATCGAGGTGAATTTTACTTCAACGCCGCCGCGGCCTATGCCGATGCCAATCAGCTGACAAATGCCATCGCCGCACTGGAACAAGCCGAAAGGCGCGGTGACGATGCTCTGCGGGCAGATGCGCTGTACAATCTCGGCAACCTGTACTTCGACGATGAAGATTACGAGAGTGCCATCGCGGTGTATCAACAGACGCTCTTGATCGAACCGGATAACGAAGATGCGCGCTGGAATCTGGAGTTAGCGATCGGGCAAATCCCAACTCCAACGCCGACCCCGCAGGAGATGCAAACCAGCCCTGATGAAGAACAGGTAGAGCCGACCCCTACGCCTAATCCAGCGGGTGAAGACGCACCGACCCCGACCCCCACCCCGCCGACGGAGCTACCACCGCCGAACGAGAATGAAGAGCCAACAGAGACCAGCGCGAACGAGACCGAAGAAGCGACCGACGAACCGCAAGCAACCGAGAGTACGATTGCCGAAGACGAGGAATTAGAGCAGGGTGAAGCTGAACAATTGCTCGATCCAGTGCAAGCCAACCAGCAACGCCTGAACACATTCGAGAACGATCTTCAATTAACGGGAACGCCCCCCCCGATCGAAAGAGATTGGTAATGCGGCGATTGATAGTGACGATAGGACTGATTCTGTGGGGGCTGATGGGCATCCACGCACAGGATAGCAACCCCGACGATGCCGGTTCACTGCGCGTGCAGGTCAACACGATTACGCCGTATGTCGGTGAGCCAGTGATTTACACGGTGCGAACGTCAATCAACGAGCGCATTGACCCGTCAGTTTATCGCTTGCAACCACCGACGTTCAACGGATTAGGGCAAGCATCGACGCTACCGCCCCCGCGTACCGAGACCGAGACACGCGATGGCATCACATATAACGTCACTGTTCAGGATTATGTACTCTACCCACTGCGGGCAGGCGACGTTGATATTGAGCCATTCGAGCTAGAGATCGGCGCAACAGCCTTCACCGACAATCAATTTCTGCGTAGCAATCGCATCTCGCTGAATGTGCAGGCATTGCCGGACGATGCGCCGGATAGCTTCGACAATGCGGTGGGACAGTACGACATTACCGAGACACTCACACCGGATACGATCCAGCGTGGGCAACCAACAACTTTACGCATCACGATCGAAGGCTCTGGAAATATCGAGCAAATTAGCGCGCCGGAATTGGCACTCGATGATACATGGCGCATCTTCGATGACGGCTCGACTTATCAGCAGGATACTGTACAGGTCGGCTCTAAGACCTTCCAATGGACAATCATCCCCGATGCCAGTGGGGTATTAACCCTTCCTCCGGTCGAGTTCAGCTTCTTCAACCCGCAGACGGGAAGCTATGAAGAACGCTTCACAAGAGCCTTATCGCTCACAGTCGAGAGCGCCGTCGGCGCAACTGAAGTGAACAACACAGTGCCGACAGCGGCGAACACCACCATCGCCCCGACTGTGCCCCCGACACAACCACCCCCAGCGACCAACACGCCAATCGTGCCTGATACGACCTTTGATGAGCGTGACGATGCGCCCGCGCTGACACTAAAAGACGTACCTGACCGCTACGTGCCGATCACACCTGAGCGCGAATTCTGGCTCTTATGGTTGATCGCCCCGATGCTATTCGTACTCATGCTAACGATTATGGCTTTACTCGGTCGCTTCGGTCATCGGCAGACGGGCAGTGCTGTCCTGCGCCAGACTGCAAACCGCCTCAAGCGCGTTCGCACAATTTCTGATCTGAAAGAAGCCTACGCCGAAGTCAACGACATCATCATGCAATACCTGAGTTACAGAGCCAACACGCCCATCACTGATGCTAATCTGGACGAGATATTGTCCCAGTTGCCGCTAGAGGTGCAAAAGCACGTCGAATATTGCTTAACCGAAGCGGAAAGCGGACAATATGCGCCCGTCAGTGAGAAGGATTTACTGCTCCTTGTGAGCCGTACCCGCCAAACATTGAGAGAGGTTGACCGCGCATGGCGCACCTGACCCCCCGAAACTGGTTCTTCTTAGTGTTGATCGCTTTGCTAGGCGTGATGCCTGTACGCGCGCAAGACATCACCGGCGATGCAGCATTTGCTTATGCTGAGGGCGATTATGAGCTTGCGATTGCGGCTTATCAGGTCGCCATCGCCAACGGGCAGACGAACGGCGCGCTGTACTTCAATCTTGGGCATGCCCATTATGCCGCCGGCAATCTCGGGGAAGCGATGTTGAATTATCGACGGGCGGCGATGTATCTACCACGCGATGCTGATGTGCAACTGAATATCGCCCGCCTGCGTGCAGAAGACCCGGCAATCATCCGTGAGGAGACGAATCCGTTATATCTGCTGGCAAATCTCGCGCGCGATACGCTATCCCTGCGCGAGTACAGTCAGTTGACATTAGGCTTATGGATGGTTTTCTTTTTATCGCTGGTCGCTGTTGTCGCTAGCAGAGGCGCGACGAACGCGCGCATCATCAGCGGAGCACTGGCGATGATGTTAATGGTCGCCGGCATTGTGCTGGCTGTTCAGCTTTATGTGCATTATCAACGTCCGGCCGCTGTCGTGACAGTCAATCAAGTGCCTGTGATGACCGGTCCCGGCGCGGATTATCAGCAGATTGATACACTCCTGCAAACAGCAGAATTACGGGTGATTGCCCGTCAGGGGGCTTGGGTACGGTTTGTCTTGCCTGATGGTCGTCAGGGCTGGTTGTCAAGGGACAGTTTGGGATATATCGACCCAAATTTGGGATAAATTTGGGTTAAAAGGGCGACTGCTAGCAATCGCCCTTACAGAGATTTAGCGCAGTAGATCAGGAATTTCTTCGGGGTTAGCGGCGACACGCACGCCTGCGGCTTCGAGCGCGGCGATTTTCTCCAGTGCTGTGCCTTCCCCCCCTTCCACAATCGCACCAGCGTGACCCATGCGCTTCCCTGCCGGCGCACTACGTCCGGCAATGAACGCGGCGACTGGTTTGGTCATATTATTCTTGATGTACTCTGCCGCGACGATTTCAGCATTGCCGCCGATTTCGCCGAGCAAGACGACTTTCGCAGTTTCGGGATCATTCTCGAACATTTCTAGCACATCAACGAAGTTCGTACCGATGACGGGATCACCACCGATACCGATAATCGTTGATTGTCCCATGCCTTTGTTCATCAGCGCGAAGCCGACTTCATAGGTCAGCGTACCACTCTTTGAGACCACGCCGACATTGCCGGGTGTGGCAATCATCGTCGGGATAATGCCGATTTTCATCTGATCGGGGACGATCAAACCGGGGCAATTAGGCCCAACAAGACGACTGCCGTTAGCTTTAACGTAGTTGACCACGCGCATCATATCGCGGACGGGGATATGCTCAGTGAGGCAGATGATAAGCTCGATACCGGCATCAACGGCTTCGATGATGCCATCCGGTGCGAAAGCCGGCGGGACAATCACAAGGCTTGCGGTCGCTTCTGTTGCTTCGACAGCGGCTACCACAGTATCGAAGATCGGTACTTCGCTGTCAAACCACTCGCCACCTTTGCCGGGCACAACCCCTGCGACGACCTGTGTGCCGTAATCGCGCATCAAGCGCGTATGAAATGTACCCTGACTGCCGGTGATACCCTGTACAACAACTTTGGTATCCTTATTTGCTAAAATCGCCATTAGCTCACTGCCTCCTTCGCCAATTCGACGGCGGTTGTCGCCGCATCTGTCAATGTTTCTGCGGAATGAATACCGCTGATACCTGCATTTTCGATGATCTCGCGTCCCTCTTTGGCATTCGTCCCTTGCAGGCGCACGACCATCGGCACATCGGGTTTGACCGCGTTATACGCCTCGACAATGCCGTTCGCCACGTCATCACAGCGCGTGATGCCGCCAAAGATATTGATGAGAACGACCTTCACGTTCGGCTCGGATAAGATCAAACGCAGAGCCGTAGCGACTTTCTCAGCACTTGCGCCACCGCCAATGTCGAGGAAGTTCGCCGGGCCAAAATCATCGCCCCCGTAGAGCGTCGTCATATCCATCGTCGTCATCGCCAGACCAGCGCCGTTCACCATACAGCCAATCTGACCATCGAGTTGTACGTAGCTGATACCGGCTTCGCGTGCGATGCGCTCAGCTTCGTCTTCGTCCGCCACATCGCGCATTTCAGCGAGATCAGCATGACGCGGGAGTGCGCTATCATCAATAATCATCTTGCCATCGACTGCGACGAGATTGCCATTACCACCGATGATGAGTGGGTTAATCTCTGCCAGTTCGGCATCGCTCTCAGCAAAGCAGGTGTATAGCTGGCGCACGATTTTTACGAATTGTCGCCACTGTTGCTTTTCGAGGTTCATACGGCTAGCGATTGCGTTGGCTTGATACGTATGGAGACCGAAGATCGGATCGACATGGACGCGGACGATCGCTTCTGGCTTTTCGACAGCGAGTTGTTCAATGTCCATCCCACCCTCTGCTGATGCAATGATGAGCGGCTTACCAACAGCGCGATCGTTGGTCACAGCGAGATAGATTTCGGACTGGATATCGGCGGCGGGATCAATAAGCACCTTTTCGACCGTCAGACCTTTAATATCCATGCCGAGGATAGCGCTGGCGTGTTCTTTAGCTTCTTCGGGGGTGTTGGCTAACTTCACACCACCGGCTTTCCCACGCCCGCCGACGTGAACTTGTGCCTTGACGACGACTTTGCCACCGAGTTCTTTGGCAATTGCCAGCGCGTCATCGGGGTTGGTTGCGACTTGCCCTTGCGGGATAGGGATACCAAATTCAGCGAAGCGGAATTTCGATTGATATTCGTGTAGCTTCAATGCTGATCCTCCAATATTATTATTTGATTAATGTGTCAACGGGGAGATTATACAACAGGCATAGGGCGAAACCCAACCTTGTCCCACCTAAACATGTGGGCGATCGAACATTAGGAAATAATTTCGATGTCTTCGTCCATAATATGGGCATCAGGATAATGGGCTTCTATCCATTTGATGATCGTCTGCATCCGCTTGTGGATAACTTGCGACGAGGGGCTGACAGTCGTGATTGCAATTTTGGATGATTGCCAGACATCTTGATAGGCGACTTCAGCAGTCGAGACGTTGAATTGCTTTCGCATTTTGTTCAACATAGATTTGATGATCCCGCGCTTTTCTTTGAGCGAGGCAACACCGGGCAAGTGTAGATCAAGTTCACAGATACCAATTTTTGTATCAGACATGGGGTTCACTGGCATAAGTTTTTCGTGGAGCAATGCAAACGCCGCCAGTCCACGCTATGACATTGCAGGTCTAAGCTTACGCGCTATACTCTATACGAGGGTCTTAAGCGTGGCAATAGATAATCTATTTGCTGATTACACGGATTAAACTATACTCTATATCGTGACATCCACTCTACCAGCTAGGAGTCAGCTATGCAGAAAGCAACAATGCGCTTGATTGGGATAATGCTTATCTTGAGCATGATGAGTATCATCGGGCAAGCGCAGGATAACTTATTGGATAATCCCGGCTTTGAAGACGATTTTCGCACGGTTTCGGGCAATCGTCCCCGCACTGTCGCCAATGACTGGCAATCATGGAACGCCCCCCGAGGCGAAGATATTCCCAGTTTCCAGAACGTGCAACCCACTTACTTCCCCGCATCACAGGCGATTTCGCAGGGTGCATTAGAGCAAGTTCGCACCGGTGACGATGCTCAGGTCTATTTTTCATTTTTCGAGACACACGATGCCGGTATTTATCAAACGGTGAGCGATGGCATCAGCGATGGGACTGAGTTGCGCTTTAGCATCTATGCCTATGTGGTCTCGACATCGTTCGATGATCTCACCGTGAGCGAGCAGGATGGCGGTGTGTCGGTTCAGGTCGGCATTGATCCCACCGGCGGCACAGACCCCCTCGCCGATAGCGTGACGTATAGCGAAGCGGCAATTTTGGGCTATGATACTTATCGTCAATACAGCATTATCGCAACGGCTACCAGCGATGAGGTGACGGTTTTCGTGCGGACGCGCGTCTCAGAACCGGTACAATTCACCTATGTTTATCTGGATGATGCGGTATTAGAAGTCACGCCGGAGTCCGATGATGGTATTATCGAGACAGAAGAGGCAACCGAAGAAGTTGAAGTGACAGAAATCGCCCAGCAACCCACCGCGACCGAGACCCCGACCGAAACACCCACCGCGACTGAAGCGACGGATGTTGATCCAGATGAAGACCCGACACCGACGCGTGAGGGCCCTGTCGTTGAGGATACCCCGACCGAAACACCGACTGAAACACCAACCGAAACACCAACCGAGACCGCAACCAACACGCCAACGAATACACCAACGAATACACCAACCGAGACCCCGACTGATGTACCAACCGAAGTCGTTGATGGCGATGCTACCCCGACTCGTGAAGTGGTTGTTGATATTACAGAAGAACCAATTGAGCCGATCGAGACAGAGGAAGCGGTTGTCTCGCCGGAGCCGGATGAGACCTTCCCCGGCGAAGTTGTCCACACCGTTCGTAGTGGCGATACCGTCAGCAGTATTGCCGAGCGCTATGGCAGTAGCGTTCAGGCGATTGTCGATGCCAACGACCTGAGTAATAGCGCCCTGATTTATCGCGGACAAGCGTTGATCATTCCGGTACGGATTGTCCCCGCTACAGCGACCCCCACCAACACACCCATCGTGATCGTCGTGACGGCTACGCCCACGCCGGAGACAGAAGATGCGCAGGAAACGCCCACCGATACACCACCACGCGCTGGTGATACCTACACCGTGCAACCGGGTGATACGCTCTCGACAATTGCTGTACGCTTCAACACAACAGTAGGCGCGCTCGTACGTTTGAATGGCATCGCCAACATCAACCGTATCTTCGTCGGTCAACGTTTGAATTTGCCCGTCAGTGATGATGACACAGCCACACCAGAACCTGATGTGACGACAACGCCCGATCCGGATCCGATCTTCCACGTCGTGCGACCGGGCGATACGCTCTTACGCATCGCCGCGCTGTATAACGTCAGCCTGAGCGATCTCGCGCGCGAGAATCGGATCGCGAACACCAATTTCATCTTCACCGGACAAATCTTGCGGGTTCCGCAATCATGAGCCAATATCGCACGATCCGCAATCAGGACACGGGTGAGGTCATCCTCGCCCGTGCTCGCTGGTGTAAGAGCTTCTGGTGTCATCTGAAGGGCTTACAATTCGTGCGCCACCTGGACGACCAAGAAGGCTTGCTGTTCGTCACTGGTAGCGAGAGCGTGAGTGGCACCGCTATCCATATGTTCTTCATGTTCATGGAAATCGGCGTTGTCTGGCTCGATTCGTTTGGTAAAGTAGTGGACAAAAAACACGCAAAACCATGGCGACCGCTCTATGCACCACAAGCGCCAGCACAGTATTACCTTGAAGCGCCTATTAGCGTGCTTGAGCGCGTGGACATTGGTGATACGCTGAACTTTGATGAGGTTACCGAGTGACGTATCGTATCGTTTTTTGCTGGCTTTTGATGGGCGTGTTCTTCAGCACGTCCATTTTGCTATCCGCACAAGACCCACAAAATTCACAATCGACACCATCTGAGCTGACGATTCACGTTGTACAACGCGGTGAGACGCTCTACAGTATTGCCTTGCAATATAACCTGACCCTGCAAGACCTAGCGGATCTCAACGGGATTCTGGATATGAACAACATTCAGGTTGGGCAACGCTTGCTCGTCCCCGCTGATGCCGATCCTCTGCCAGAAGAACATATCGTACAGGCGGGCGAGAGTTTATCAGCAATCGCCGAGCAATATAACTTAGATATTAACGCGCTCATCTCTTACAATGACATCAGCGATGCCAACCGCATTTATGTGGGGCAGGTGCTTCGCTTGATACCAGATACCGGGCGTACCACCCGCGCTGATTTGGAGAATCTCCTGCCGACAGTCGGCAGTCGTGTGCATGTGGTGCAATCCGGCGAGACCTTGTTCAAAATTGCGACGAGCTATGGCTTGACGGTCAACGATTTGATCAGCAATAACAGCATCGACGACCCGACACAAATCCGCGCCGGACGACAAATTCTGATTCCGGCGATTGCTCCGCAGGTGATCGACATTGATCTACCAACTCCCTTCGATGATCTGAGCGTGCGTCCGCTCATCTTCCGCGAAGGCGAGACCGGTAGTGTCGAGATTACTACCCAACAACCTGCTACAGTGACCGGCACATTTCTTGATCGTGATCTGCGCGTGATTCCACTCGATGACCAGACCCAACACGTCATCTTCGTGCCGGTTCCGGTCTTCACTGAGGATGGCATTTATCCTATGGCACTGATGGCAACCCCCATAAGTGGGACAGCGACGACGATCACTTTTAACGTGCGCGTGGCGGGCGGGGGCTACACTGTGACCAACCTCGATGTCAGCGAGGAGATGCAACAACTCTTGAACCCTGCTGTGCAAGAGGCAGAACTCGCCCTGCTCGCGGACATCACACGCAACTTCACCTCCCAGCGATACTACGACCAACTGTTGAGCTTACCAGCCGCCGCCGCCATGAATGCCCCTTTCGGCACGTTTCGCTCGTACAATGGCGGGCCTGTCAACACTTATCACAGCGGTGCGGACTTCGCCTCTGCACCCAACACGCCGATTTTTGCTGCCGCCGATGGGCAAGTTGTCCTGCGCGACCAACTCAACATTCGCGGCAACACGGTTGTTATTAATCACGGTTGGGGCATTTATACCTTATATGCCCACCAAACCACAATCGAAGTCAATGTAGGCGAACGTGTGACAAGCGGACAAATCATCGGCACAGCGGGATCAACCGGACGGGTGACGGGGCCACATTTGCACTGGGAAGTTTGGGTTAACGGTATCCCCGTCAATCCGCTACAATGG
Organism: Anaerolineae bacterium; assembly: GCA_034437755.1. Taxonomy (GTDB): domain Bacteria; phylum Chloroflexota; class Anaerolineae; order Aggregatilineales; family Phototrophicaceae; genus JAUZRW01. The sequence continues at coordinate 26,191 of DAOTTV010000043.1, forward strand.
GTGCAATATTCACTCCCTTGATTGGCGCCACATGCCCGACTGCATGCCACATCAACCCGAGATCATTTAGCCTTTTTTACCTGAAGGATATTTATCATGCCCGATCATGAGCAACCCGATATTCAAGAACAAGATGCAGAATTCATTGATGCGTTCCAACAAGCCATCATCGATAACCAGACGGTCATTACGCGCTATGATGAGCAATATCTGTCCCCTGCGCCGGATAAAGTGCCGGACTGGACGACGCTGGGCGCGGTGGTCACCTATCGTGAGCTTGACAATGGTCTTCTCATCGCGTGCGAGAACGGTTATGCACAGGTCATCGTCATCGCGCCAATGACAATACAGGTGCGCGTCCAGAGCGAGAGCGATGACTTCGGCGATTATTTTTCGTATTATGTCGCGCAGACCACGCATGAGCCGCCCGCGTTTCGCATCAGTGAGAGCGTGCCGTATGCCACAACTGATGGCGATACGATCTACATCGAGACCGACACGCACACATTCCGCGTGAACAAAGACGACTTTCGTCTGGCGGTAGATACCCGTTACGGGCATACGATCTATAACGAGACGGATAGCGTCAGCTGGGCGAATAACGACGCGGTGCGCTTACGCGCGGCACTGCGCCCCGACGAGGCGAGCTATGGCACGGGTGAACGTGCTTTCAGCCTCAATTTGCGCGGTCGTCAGCTCGCGATGTGGAATACTGATCCCGGCGGTTACCGTCGGGGCGATGACCCGGTGAACTACTGCGTGTTGTTTTATCTGGGTGTTCATGCGGATGGCGTGTACGGCTTGCTCTGGGATAATCCAGCTAAAGGCGTATTCGACATCGGCGCGACTGCCTACGATGAATTACTGATTCAATCCGAGACAGGCGCAATTAGCTATTATCTCTTCGCCGGCGAAAGCGTCAACGATGTTCTCACAGCTTATAGCGCCATCACCGGACGGATGCCAATGCCACCGCTGTGGGCGCTGGGGTATCATCAAAGCCGTTATAGTTACTTCGATACGGATGACATCTTAGAGACTGCGCGTACCTTACGTGCCGAGAACATGCCCTGCGACGCTATCTATCTCGATATTCATTACATGGATGACTATCGGATTTTCACATGGGATCACGAGAAGTACGATATGCAAGGATTGATTGATGACTTGCACGCGCTGAACATGAAACTGGTCGTCATTCTCGATCCGGGTATCAAGGTCGATGAAGGCTATGAAGGCTACGACAGCGGCATCGAACAGGGGATTTTCGTCACGTATCCTGATGACCAACCCGTCGCAGGAGTCGTGTGGCCCGGTCTTTGTCACTTCCCTGATTTTACTGATCCCAAGGGACGTGAATGGTGGCGTGACCAACTGCACGATTTACTAGCGTGCGGGGTCGATGGGATCTGGAATGATATGAACGAACCGCTGATGTTCTCATCGGAAGCACCGGTTGCTCTGCCGCATTACACGCGCCATAGCAAAGAAGGACGCGGCGGAACACATCTCGAACTACACAACGTCTACGGGACGCAGATGGCGCGGGCATCGCACGATGCGCTGGTGCAACATCGCCCCGATAAACGTCAGTTCGTGATTTCGCGTGCTGGGTCTGCGGGCGCACAGCGGTATGCGTCCTCATGGACGGGCGATAATTACTCGACATGGGATGATTTACGCCTGAGCCTGAGCATGACCTTACAGATGGGCTTATCCGGGATTGCGTTCACCGGTGCGGACTTAGGCGGATTCAATCAGGATGTAAGCGGAGAATTGCTGACGCGCTGGATGCAAGCCAACGTACTCCTGCCTTTCTATCGCAATCACAGCGCGGTGAACGCCATCCGACAAGAGCCATATCGCTTTGATGAGCCATATTGTACAGCTTTGCGCGAGACGCTGAACCTGCGTTACCAACTCTTGCCCTATCTGTATAGCGCCTTCGCTGAACATGCTTATTACGGCTATCCGATTGTGCGTCCGATCTTCATGGCAGAGCCGACCAATGCCAACCTGCGCGATATTGATGATTGTTATCTCGTTGGCGAAAATCTGCTGGTTGCCCCGATTCTGAGCGCGAGCGCACTCCGGCGTACCGTCTACTTGCCCGAAGGCTTATGGTACGACTTCCACACGAATGACCGCTACGAAGGCGGGCAACTCGTCAACGTCGAAGCGCCGTTAGATACCGTGCCGCTGTTCGTTAAATCCGGCACCGTTCTGCCGATGTACCCGACCCTGCAACATACAGCTGACCCCGCCGACCAATTGACACTGCGCGTGTATACGGATACGGCGACCAATCGTATCTATGAAGATGCTGGTGAGGGTTTAGCGTACCAGCAGGGCGACTATCGCTGGTTGCAGTATACCTGCGTCGAGGAGACAAGCTGGCTCGAAATCCAGCGCGAAGTTGAGGGCGATTTTACACCAGCGTATGACCTGATTGACCTGCAAGTCGTTGGGTCGCGCATGCCCTTGAATACGCTTGAAGTCGATGGCGAACGCTACGACGATAGTCACTTCACAGATGGTATCTTATACGCTCAAATCCCCGCTGAGTTCGCAGTTTTGCGCGTGGCAACTTGAGCGCATATCTGATGAGATGACATCATCTCATGTTTGTACATCCCCTGCACTCGATCAAGTGCGGGGGACGCGCCCCGCTAAAGCTCACGCCAAGCTCAGCAGAGTCAGCTTGCCTCGCTCGTTTGATCGTACTTATAGGCATCATCCAGCGATTCAAAATCGGTGAACAAGAAGTGATCGTGATAATAATGAATCCACAGAAACGCCAGAATACTGGTGTAATACGCCGTATCGAATTGCTGGCTCGCGCCAATATCAGGGCGCACGATGCCCGCCAGATAATAGACCGAGAAGAAAATCAGCAACGATCCACCTAGCAAGAGCGTGCTAAGCAAGTACAAGCCCTTGCTATCCCGCGTCTGGGCGCTGAAACGCGCGACCAATGGCGCATCATCGTTCAGGTTGCCGTATTGCTGTTTGATCTTGAGAATATAGAACGTGATTGCCAGATACTGGAACGAGTGCCACGTATTCAAGCCCTGAAATGCCGTATCGAGATTGGGTAAAAGCGGTGTCCAGAAGGCGATGAAGACCGTGATCACGATAAAGGCTGTTTTGGGCAGGTTGATGATGCCCAGGCGCACTTCGTTGACGGTCTTGGCGATATACGCCGCCAGCGACGTGAAGAAGATCGATGTCATCGCGACGAAGAACCAACGTTGCTCAAAGAAGCCCGGAATCACCTGCCCGAGATCATTCGTGCCGACCTGAAATGCCCCATGCCACACTTTATACGCCGCGATCGGGAACAGACAGGTCAAAATCAGCGCATAATCGATGAAGCGCGCGCGCGCACTCACCGCGCTGACCTGTGGACGGGCGTAGGTTTTATCTTTATGGTTATAAAGTTCGACGATGAAGGTCACCTGATGCAAGACATGCAATGCCGCCCAGAAGAAGAAAAACGTGAGCAAGAGTTCTAAATTCAAAAACGCTAGCGAAATCACGATCACCGGAATAATCAACGATGAGCGAATCAGCATCGGATATTTTCGTTTGAAGCTGTTATCTAAGCCCGTGCGTAAAAATGTGGACATCATATGGGGGCCGCCAATCGCCACTGCGACGAAGATATTCACGGCATTGCGGGCAACGTCATCGTTGATGCCGAGCCAATCGCGCCCGATGAGATAGGCAAAATATGGCAGTGGCACGACGATCACGCTGAGTGTGATGAATAACAAATCCCAGCGTTTATCACGAAGCCATAAATTATGATGGCGATCGGCTGTTTGAGCAGGGTTCTGTGAAGATGTAAGGGTTGCCATAGTCACCTCGTCATATGATTGTGTAAAGTGGTCAAATTATGCGGGGATAATTGCCCATCCCTTGGATTGTGCAATCTCGCGGAGCTTGTCGTCCGGTCGTGTGGCAGTGGCCGTGCCAACTGCGTCCAATAATGACCGATCGGAATAACTATCCGCATACCCGTGACATTGCTCCATACGTACATCCGGATGATGTGTTGCGAGATAGTGCTTGATGTACTCGACTTTGCGCGTGCCGACGCAGGTCGCACCGCCGAGTTCACCGGTTGCGATGCCGTCGCGGTAAGCCATGCTTGAGCCGAGTGCGCCATCCGCGCCAATGTGGCGGGCGAAGGCTTCGCCAAATTCGACAAACATGCCCGACACGAGGATGACCGTCGCGCCCTGTGCTTGATAATCGCGCAGTTGGGCAATCACATCCGCATGATACGCCGGATAGTCGCGGGCAACATCGGCATACATCGCGAGGATTTGCTCGCGTTCAACACCTGTGAACGCCGATGCCATACGCCGTAACCATGCATCGCGGAATTGCGAGTCGCTGACGATGCGTACTTTAGCGAGCAGATACGTCGGCAAAAAACGCCACAATTCACGTTGCCAGCGCGCTTCATCGTACTGCGGATGATCGCGCACAGCTTCCCACGGGTTGCCTGCGAGGATGGTGCCTGCAATATCGGAAAAGACGACGGGGGTCATAGATGATCCTTTGTGTAAGGTGCAATGCTAAACTGCAAGCTGATGATACACATGCGGGGTTCGTGAGCCTGTGCTGAATGCTCATTCGGGTCTCAGCGTCAGCTGTTGATTTTTAAAGTAAACACACTATGATATTACTACTGTAACCTAATCCGAACAAGCATCGCTTTACGACCGATGCGTGACGTTAAGCGCACACCAAGACAGCACCACAACCACCAGCCCATAGCAGTCGATAAGGATAGATTGTGACTAACGCAGACACACGGGTGGTCGTCGCAATGAGTGGCGGAGTCGATAGCTCAGTCGCGGCGGCATTGCTCGTCGAACAAGGCTACGAAGTCATCGGGATGATGATGCGCCTGTGGTCAGATGATGCCATGGGCGGCGCAGAACATAATCGTTGCTGTACGCCTGAGCAAATGGCAGATGCACGCCGCATCGCCGATCAATTAGGCATCCCCTTTTACGTCCTCGACACAAAAGATGTGTTTCGGGCGACGGTCGTACAATTCTTCATTGATCAGCACCGGCAGGGCTTCACGCCGAATCCTTGTATGGAGTGTAACCGCCATATTCGGTTCGAGTTCCTCCAGCAAAACGCGCTCGCGCTCGGTGCGGATTACCTAGCTACCGGTCATTATGCGCGCATTCATCGCGGCGATGATGGCTTATACCATTTGAGGCAGGGCATAGACGATCACAAAGATCAAAGCTACGTCCTGAGCGTGATGGGACAATACGAATTGTCACACGCGTTATTTCCAGTTGGCGAATATCCGAAGAGCGAGGTACGCCAATTAGCGGCAAAGTTCGGCTTGCAGGTCGAGAGTAAGAAAGACAGTCAGGATTTGTGCTTCTTAGGGAATAACGATTATCGCGACTTCTTGCAAGTGCATACGCCTGAAATTCTGGAAGAAGGTGACATCGTGCTGACCAATGGCGATGTCATCGGCAAGCATAGCGGGCTAGCCAATTATACGATTGGTCAGCGGCGCGGGCTAGGCGTGAGCTACCACGAAGCCCTGTACGTGATCGCCAAGAACCCTTATCGTAACGCGCTCATCGTCGGCACGCGCGACCAACTGGGACGCGACGCACTGACAGCGACGCGCGTGAACTGGGTCAGCGGGATAACGCCAAGCGCGCCGTTCCGCGCACAGGTTAAGATTCGCTATAAGGCACGCGCAATCGATGCTACGGTGACACCCGAAGGCGACGATCGCTTCCACATCAAGTTCGATACGCCTCTGCGTGATATTGCTCCGGGGCAAGGCGCTGTGATCTATGATGGCGAGCGCGTACTTGGTGGTGGTATGATCGCCAAGTTTAAAGAGAAAACGCCCGTTGCTTGAGTTCTGCGGGGGCGACGACGCGCTCGCCCCGGCCTATAAGCACGGCCCTTCAAGCGACCAATTCCAGATCGCACATTGTACCGGATAGGCATAGAGCAGGATGATGATCGTACCAGCGACGATATATGGCCCATAGGGAATCGCGGTGAAGGCTTCGTAGTCATCGACGAAGAGTTGCTTGATGACGATATATAGACTCGCGCCCATTGCCCCCAGAAAGATCGTCACGAACAAGCCGAAGAAGATATTCTCCAAGCCCAGCAAAGCCCCAGAGAAGACGATCAGCACGACATCACCAAAGCCAAAAGCCACCGTATTCACATCTTCGCCACGTCGCCGACTCAGCCAGACATTGAACAAAATACCGCCGAGAAACATCGCGAAGAAGGTCGCGAATCCGGCGAGTGCGCCTGATAGCGCACTGCCGATTGTCGGGCCGGTCTCCGGTAGAAACAGGGCATCAAGAAATGCCAGCACAATCGACGGAACCGCCACGATGAACAGAATCAGCTTATGTTCGATGTCAATGACGGTAATCAGGGCGAAGATCGCCATATACAGCAGATATAGCACTTGCTGTGCGAGCGACACGTCGCCCATGCGTTGCATCCCGGCATACGCCACCACGAACAGGAAAGCTGTCAGTAGTTCTGTGAGGGGGTGACGCCACCCCATACGATTATCGCTCTCATGTTCACGTTTACGCTTCGCATCCGGTTGGGCAGTCTGCGGTTGACGTTGACCAAGCAGGAACGCAGACAAACCATACCACGCGGTCAGCGGGCGGGGTGTGCCATCGGGATAAGACGGCACGCCTAAACGCCGCCGATACGGAAGATCATCGGCAAGCGCATTGATCAAGCCCCCGACTAATAATCCAAGCCCTGCGATTAAGATGTAATTCAGTATCATGCGTTTTTTAGCCTCATGTGTGCACGTTAAGGTATCAGTCTGCTATCGGTGGTGCCGGCGGCAAGAGTGTGATAGCAATCGCCAGCAAAAGCACCATTGCGAGCAGGATGGCAATACTCATAGCGATTTGTTGTGCCCGCGTCAATGCTTGCTGGGAATGATGAGCGGTATCCGGATGTAAGACAATCTCGACCGGCTCAACACGTCCATCAGCGATCGCCCATGCGCTCAGTCGGGGGCGTGTTCCGCGCAAGCTGATAATCACCTGCGGGATATGCGGCATATGGCGCGTCGCCGCGCGGATGTCCGCGGTTGATGGCAAAGGATCGCTCGCTGGATGCGTATGGTACACAGCGAGCAATTGCTCATTGTGCGCGTCGATTGCTTTCAACACCCGCAAACACGGGATGGGGGCTAATTGATAGCGCACATGGGGGGCATCTGCCACGTTAGCAATCGGATGTACACGCGTTACCTGTCTACCACGCCCGCTCAGCAAGCCACAGGCTTCGTGTGGTTGATGAGTACGAGCTTGCTCGACTAAATCGCGCACATGCGCCCCCGTCAGTTGCAATACAGGCATCGCTCACGCCTCGTCAGCGATTGGAATCGTGAGCGCGACGCTTGCCGTGTCCTGTGGTGGGTTGCGCGTCTCGTAGAATAGTTCGACATCCAGCGTATAATCGCCGGCAGGGTCATCCATACCGCGCAAGTGTCGGGTGAATTCCATGTCGGCGTGCATGGTGGCAATCACGTTTAACTCGTCAATCGCATTACCGTCTGCATCGCGGATGACTGCCAGCAAATTCGGACGTTCTTGGAAAGCGGTCACGACGATATGAATATAGACGCGAAAGCGATCAGGGTACGCCTGCGCCTCGACTGTTTCGATTTTGATCTGATCTTTCGGTTGTGGGACTTGGTTCGGGTCATCAAAGATGTTGATGTCACTCATAGGATTCCTAGCTCAAGTTAGATTTTCAAGGATGCTGATGGCGCGCTCGTAATGATCCGCCGCCACAAAAATATGATCGCGTTTAAAAGCGGCGTAGGGCATCAGCGAAATATCAGCATTGGCTAACGTTGTGCTGATTCTAGCCATGAATCCCACCAATGACGAGTCCAATTCTACATCGAAGGTGATGAGGCGGTAATGCGTTTCGCTGACGGTATGATCGAGCATCCGCTTTTTGAATTGATGATATTCTTCGTTTTCGATCATCAGGGTCACTTCGTCTTTATCGACAATCAGCGCCATGAAGGGATTACCCGCCTGTGCGAGAATCCCGGCGGCGGCTGTGATGGCGTTCGGCGGCATTTTGACGAAGCGATAATCAAAACCATCGCTGTATAGTTCAGCATTTTTGAGGGCTTCTGTCACAGTTTTATACATAATACATCTCTCTATTCATCAAATTGATACGTGCTTTCGGCATAGTAGCGCACAGCGCGGTTAGATAATTTGAACTGCATCCACGCCTGTAAATCAGCGTTCTTATCGGCGAGGCTCGTCTGGTCATCGCGCAATTTCGCCAGTGGATAATTGAGCTTGAGCGCACGTCCCTGCACGATATGGCGACTAACACCCGGCGGCAGATAGGCTTTGTGGGTGGCGGCGGCGATGATATCGGTCGGGTCATATCGTGGGAAGACCACCAGCGCGACAGCATCGGGATACATCGACCAGATAATGAGGGGATCAGTGATGGCGGTGCGGCTCAACTTCGCTTCGCGCTGATACAAGCGCACGACATCGCGCAAGATATGATTGCGCTCCTCGACTGTCTCATGCGTTGCGGTGATGGCGAGAGCGCGCCCATCCTGTAACAGCACCTGCGCCACCCCGTAATGATTCCAGCCATTTTGAATTTGAATATGGTCGATCTGCTCCAGCTTTTCGATGAAGGTTGTGATGTCCCACGCACTGATGACGTGATTCCATACGCCTAGCTCAACAAAGGGGCTATCATAATCGACCACTTGCACGAGCAGATGCGGATAATCCAGCGTGCCGAAGCAATATGTCCGATTCGCCCCATCCAGCACCACATATTCATCGCTATCCTCTGCCAGTGGTGCGACAATCGGCGGATTCGTCAGATATACGGCTTGGCGCAGGGTGTGCAAGAGCGGTTCTGAGCGCTGTTGGTCGTGTTCTTCGTGCGGGTGGATGTGTTCGATCGGCACGATGCGTAGGGTCGGCGTTGGAACTTTCTTGTCGGTCGTTATCATGCAAACAAAACTTTCTAAGTGCTATTTAAATATTAATTACGTTCTATGTGAAGTGAGAAGCAGTTGCTGTCATTAGTTCTGAGTGCTGTGTGCTGAGTTTTCCTCGCGGATGGCTTGCGACATTTAAGCACAAGATACCCTCAGACAATCCAATCGATCCTTTTGATTGTGCTTATCTGGGTGCGCTTACCCGCAGTCCTCAGCACTCAGCACTTGTTATGCGTGATTGATGACACCAATAGACTTCAATAGTTATTCAACCATTCCACATCAGACGTTAATTAGGCAAACCTTTACCCATCATCATCTATCAGGTAATGTTGCAGACAATTATAGAACACGACCAGAGAGATTGGCATGATGGGTGCAAAGCAACAGGGTGCAAACGCCACGCAGGGACGCTGGCTAACGATCCCAAGAACCTTATGTTTTGTCCGCAACGGTGATGACGTGCTACTCATGAAACGCGCACCGCATAAGCGCGTCTTCCCAAATCAGTATAACGGCTTGGGCGGGCATATCGAACGCGATGAAGACCCCTTGAGCAGTGCCCGCCGCGAGATCAAAGAAGAGTCGGGGCTGGACGTACACACGATCACTCTGCGCGGCGTGCATCATATCCAAGCCGATGCTGAGACGGGCATCATGCTCTTCGTCTTTACCGCGCTAGCAGGTGTGCGTGCCGTCAAAGATAGCGACGAAGGCACGCTAGAATGGGTGCCGACTGATCGCCTGAGCGAATACGATATGGTCGAGGACATCCCGCTGATCTTACCACGCATACTGACCATGGCAGATGACAGCCCGCCCTACTTCGTCTATGTGAGTTATGACGCGAACGACCAGATTCAAATGCAATTCGTCACCGACTAGGCCGACTATCACGAGAGGTCATCATGAGCGATACCCCCAACGAAATGGACGATTATTACGAACGGTCGCGCAGGCCTTTAATTCCAGCGCCACAAACACCCGCCCAGCGCGTGCTTTACGGCTTTGTGATTGCTTTGTGGTTCATAATTCTCATGCTGCCCTTCGCGATGTTCTGGCTTGCGATCGGCAATGAGATCACCATCGGGCGTGGCGACGCAATCCCCGATGCCGACCAGCATCCCCGCCTGCAAATCAGCCTCATCACGGATGTTGATAATCGCGGGTTGCGCCTGTTCACGACGACTGTCCAGCGTGAGAACGAGACTGCCCTGTGCGTCGAAGGCTACTCGAACTATGTGCTATGGCAGAGCGAAGACGAGAACAATAACGTCACCTATTGCCAGTGCTATGAGCGCGAGCGTCCAGATGCAGACTGGCAATTCATCGCGCAGACGTTGACGACTTGCACCCCCGAGTGAACGGCGCGTTCACTCTCGCGCTAGCTTGCGCTCGAGCTTATACAGTGTGGCGACAGCATCAGCGATGACATCAATCGCGTAAGCGATGTCGTCCTCACTGGTCTGATGGCTGAGTGTCAAGCGCAGGCTTCCCATTGCCGCCGTGCGATCATAGCCCAACGCCAACAACACGCTTGATGGTTCGGGATTGCCCGTCTTGCAAGCAGACGCACTGCTTGCGGCGACTCCGCGCATGTCCATATACATCAAGAGCTTGTTGGCATCGATGCCATCGAAGACAAAACTGGCGTGAGACGGCAAGCGTTGCGCGGGATGCCCTGTGAATTGTGCCTGTGGGATCCGATCGATGATGCCTTCAATCAGCAGATGGCGTAGACGCGTCACATGGGCTATGCGCTCGTCTTGCTCGGCATAGGCGAGTTCGAGTGCCTTCGCCAAGCCGACGATGAAAGCAGTATTGTGCGTGCCCGCGCGGCGACCGCGTTCATGGCTTCCACCACTCTGAGTGGGGACGAGATCAATGCCTTCGCGCACGTATAGCGCACCGACCCCTTTAGGAGCGTAAAATTTATGCCCGGAGACGCTCAACATATCGACGTTCAGCGCGGCAACATCCAGCGTGAGTTGTCCGGCGGCTTGTACGGCATCCGTATGTAGAAGAACGTCGTTTGCACGCGCAATCGCGCCCAGGTCTGCCAGCGGTTGCACAGTCCCGACTTCGTTATTGGCATAGATGATGCTAGCGACGCTGGTTTGGGGCGTAATCGCGTCGCTGAAAGCGTCGGGAGTGACGCGCCCCATGCGATCAACCGGCACGTGGGTCATCTCAAAGCCCATCAAATCGGCAAGCTGAGCCATCGTGTTGCCGACGGCGCTATGTTCGATGGGTGTTGTGAGCAAGTGATTGCCGCGCGCTTGTGCTTGCATGTACCACGCCGCCCCGCGCACAGCGAGGTTGTCACTCTCAGAACCGCCACTGGTAAAGACGACCTCATTCGGTTTACAGTTAAAGATGCGGGCAACGGTAACACGCGCCGTTTCGATGGCGGTCTCAGCTTTGCGACCGAACGCGTGCGCCGATGACGCATTGCCGAATACATCGGTGAAGTACGGTAGCATCGCTTCGACAACGCGGGTATCGGTCGGTGTCGTGGCAGAATAATCGAGATAAACTTGGCGCTGGGGTGGCATAGGGCTCCTCGTTGACTAAACTCAACTGGTAACTACTCAGGTAGAGTCTTCTTGTGGGGTTTCACCCCACGCCCCAGCAGGGGATGTCTCCCCTGCACCCCAGTTTTGCCGAACGCAAAGCGTTCGGCGGGTACAGGT
>DAOTTV010000044.1:0-4686 GCA_034437755.1 Anaerolineae bacterium
AACCTGTACCCGCCGAACGCTTTGCGGTCGGCAAAACTGGGGTGCAGGGGAGACATCCCCTGCTGGGGCGTGGGGTGAAACCCCACAAGAAGACTCTACCTGAGTAGTTACAAAAAGGGAACAAAAAGAGCGTGACCACGCAAAATACGAAAGACCCCATCTTTTAAATGCGATTGCCGCGATGCGGACTCGCCCTAAGTTGACAGTCAACCCGATTGAAACTATACTCGCTTTGTTATTATCACGCCAAGACTTTATCGAACCCGAACATCGCGCGCATTTGGGAGGAAAGAATATATGCAGGGCAGTGAAGCCTACCGGTTGATTGTGCGACGAGGTCCGCAACCGAACCAAGTATTTGAATTAGACGAGGATGTGATCAACCTCGGACGAGATATTACCAATCATATCGTCATCAACGATCGCGAAGTGAGCCGCCACCACCTGCGCCTGATGCGCGGCAGTGATGGCTACACGATCGAGGACTTAGGCAGTACCAACGGGACATTTGTCAACGGCAAGCGCGTCACCGGTGCAACCCCGCTCAGTAACGGGGATTTGCTGGGGCTGGGCGAGACGGTCACCCTGCTGTATGAGATCGTCGGGAGCGATGCGCCGCCACCGAGTGACGATGATGCGCCCCAAGCGACGGTACAATCCGCGAGTGGCGCAGACGACAACCCGGAACGCTATCAGCCGCCCCAACCCACCCCGCAGGCGAGCGATAATCCCTATAGTGCCACGCCCGCAGATACCCCGCAAACGCCCGCCGAGGACGACGCGGCACGGGCGGGATATTCAGGTGCGCCCGCCCCAGCACAGGGGCAATATCCACCGCCGGCGGATTATCCGCAGGATGCCCAGCCAGACCCGTACTATGCCTCTGCCGGGGCGGGCTACGCGCCACCGCCACCCGCCGGTTATGATTATGACCCATATGCCATGCGCGAGACCGAAGGCGGCGGCATGACGCAATGGCTGCTGATCGGTTGCTTGAGCTTGATCTTACTCTGTTGCTGTATGACGGTCGTCGTCGCGGCAGTGGTTGATAGCTTCTGCCTGTATGACGACATCCCGATTCTGCTGGATATTATCAACAGTCTCGGTATTCCTCTTGGCAATTGCCCCACTGGCTAAAAAACCCGCCCGCCGACGCGTTCGCAAATGTCCCGATAGGTAGCGCGACTCGCCGGCGGTATTCGCACTGCCTTGACCATCCGTTTGAATAGATACTGATGATTGATTATGTCCCAAGATAACGCAAGCCCGCCCGCGCCCCAACCACAAGCGCAACCGACCTTCAACGGCATCTTCCCGAACTGGGTGATCTCTAACGCATATACCCTGCCGTATTGGCTGGTCGTGATGCTAGGCGGTTGGGGCTTCGTCGTTTACCAGATGCAACGCAATGAAGATTATGTCGATGCGATGAACGCCCTGCGCGAAGGCACACCGGTCACGATTTGGATTGCGATCGGGGCGTATTTGTTGGCGCTGGTGATCGGCTTGTTGATCGGCATCGTGCGCGCCTACCCGCCACAACGCCCCGAGACGCGCCTGCAACCGCACAAGCAACTGCGCGAAGTTCTCAAGATTGTGCTCTATCACACGGTGACGGTCTACGTGGAGTTCATGCGTGGGATTCCGCCGGTGGTGTTCTTGCTGATTGCGGGCTTCATCATCGTGCCAGAAATCCGCGATCCGATGCTGGCGGTGATTGAACCGGTGTGGGTGCCCTTGAATAACACCATCATCGCGCCGACCTTCAACGTCTTGTTCAATCATCCGCAGGTGTACGAGTGGCCGATCATCGGGGCGCTCTTCGATACGCCCTTCGTCGGTGACTTTCTGGGGAGCATCTTTCGCGAGTACGAGCAGATTGACAGCATGACGTGGCGCGGGCGCGACCCAGCGACGGCGATTGTCGGCTTGGGCTTGATTTATGGCGCGTTCCTCTCAGAAGTATTCCGCGCCGGTATTCAATCGGTGCCACGCGGTCAAATCGAAGCGGCGAAATCCGTCGGCATGAATTACGTCCAGACGATGCGCTTCGTGGTCGTGCCGCAGGCGGTACGCATGATTCTGCCGCCCCTGGGCAATAATTTCATCTCGATGATTAAGGATACATCGCTGGTGACGATCCTCGGTACGGCTGACCTGACCCAACAAGCACGTAAATGGTCGGGCAGTGCCTTCACCTATATTCCGACCTATGCCGTGCTGTCGATGATTTACCTGACGATGACCGTCACCGGCTCGCTGTTGGTGCAGGCGATGGAGCGTAATTTACGCAAGTTCAGCAAGAAGTGAGGGCGGCAACCGTTAAACAGGGCGTAAAAAACCAATAAAGGTTTGTGATATTGCTTGTCCTTAATTGTAATGCGTCCTATAATGTTCTTGTCTGAACTATTTATCGCACAAAAGGACTATACATGAAATTACGTTCTCTTTTCATCACGTTTGTTACCGTTATGATGCTCACGTTTGGTGCGGCATCAGCTCAGGATTTCGACCCCTGCTTCGGCTTGAGCGACGCAGACTGCGCCGAGATCAACACCGCAACGCAGGCTAGCATCGCCACGCTCGCCACTGCTGAGTCCTTCAGCACAGGTTGGTCGATTGATTTCGCGTTATCGGGGCTGGCAGGGCTGGGCTTGCCGGACATCACCTTCAACAACGCGGGTACAATTGACGTGACATCGAGCATGAATCCGGTGATTCCGTTCAACGTGGGTATCATGCAGGATGTGAGCTTCAGCGGTTTTGAGCAGGGCGATGGCTCGCTGGATATTCGCGTGGTCGATGGCTTCCTGTACATCGAAAATCCCAATCCTGAGCTTGAGGAATGGATTTCGATCGATCTGGTCGAGATCGCATCCGACCCCGAAGGCTTCGCCAACGATTTCTTAGGAGAAGCTGGTCTGGGTGATCTGGATACGCTGGGTGTTGATCCCGCCGAACCCGAAGCCGTGCTGGAAGACCTGCCGGTTGACCCGATGCAACTGCTGGCATTGACGGAACTGGTGACGATCGACGGTGTGACGAATTACACCCGTGACGGCAATACCTTCAGCTTTGTTGTGGACTTGACCGCGCTGAGCGCCATCTATGAGCCGGGCAACGAAGAACTCGTCAATAACCTGAATATGCTCCTCGATACGGCAGACCCCAGCGGCGCGCTGAGCCAAACCCTGCCCGACCTGCTGATGCTGATCGATCAAGCAACGATCACCGTGACGCAACAGATCAACCCTGATCTGGGCGCAGTCGATACTATCGGCTTCAGCATTAACGCGACCTTCGACGCGATGGGCATGATGATGGGCATGGAATCGGGTCAAGAGCCGGCAAGCATCACGCTGGACTTCCAGACCAACGTCAACAATCTCGGTAGCGCACCGGCGGCAGTCGCCCCTGAAAACGCTGAACCGCTCGACCTGAGTGGTGGCATGGAGGCTGACGGCTAAACCGCCGCTCATCACGACGCTTTATGGACGGGGAATCGCCTGCGGGTTATTCCCCGTTTTTCAATACGCATCTGCCCGACGACCACGTTTGCTATGTTAGATATGATGATGACACCCACACCCCACCCCGTTTTATACCTGCTCGCCCTGTGTAGCCTGTGCCTTGCCGCCTGCGCCCCTAGCCCGCGCATCGACGATGGGCAATTGCGCGCGATTGATGGCACGCCGGATTTAAGCCGCCCGAAAGTGGTCTGGGTGACGGATCGCGCGACGGGCGTGATCGAAGTCAATTACCCGATTGAATGGATTGCACGCACGGACGACGACGGTTCGGTCGCCGTTGCGAACAGCGTACAGGCGATTTCGGTCTATGGCATCGACGTGACCGAGCTGGATGCTGATCACATGGCGGGGACGGTCAGCGCGTTTTTGAAAAGCGCGGTGCCGGCGGACATCGACAACAGCCTGCGCGGGATGATGAACTGGTTCAAGGGGCGGGTCGGTGCGCCGAATGACGAGCGCGTGCGCTACACCTTCGGCGCGACGCAGATCGTCACGCGTGCGGGGCGGCAGATCGCGCTAGCAGATGGCATCGGCACGCAGGGCGAGATCGCGCTGGATGTGCGCGTGTTGATCGTCGAGACCGAGACCGCCTACGGTATCATGTTCTTCGTCGCCCCTCTGCAACAATTACAAGCCTACTACCCGCAATTGCTCGATGTCGCCGCCCAATTCCAGTTCTACACGCTGGACGAGTGGCAGTCGCTGGGGGCGAGCGCCACCCCGACCGCCGGCGTTGCGATTGTGTGCGCTATTCCAGATGACGATGCCGGGTGCGCCGTGCATCTACTACGGCACCGAAATCGGTATATCCGCGGGCGATGCCCCCGACTGCCGCGAAGCCTTCCCGTGGGATGCACCGGAGACGTGGGACGAGGATTTGCTGACCTTTTGGCGTAACGTACATAACTTCAGTGGTAACTACTCAGCCCTCACCCTAAATTCTTCTCCCGACCGCCACTATGTGGCTAGGACAGGGACTTGAACCGTGCTTGTCTTGAGGGCAGAAGCTGGCGTAAATCAATTGATCTGAGTAGTTACCTTCAGTGGTAACTACTCAGGTAGAGTCTTCTTGTGGGGTTTCACCCCACGCCCCAGCAGGGGATGTCTCCCCTGCACCCCAGTTTTGCCGACCGCAAAGCGTTCGGCGGGTACAGGT
>DAOTTV010000045.1:0-13361 GCA_034437755.1 Anaerolineae bacterium
AAAACTTTTATCGTTTGTCATTTAAGACCCGTTCTTGAACGAAACGCTGTGAAAATCGAAGATTTTCACAGTTAAAGTTTTGGTCAAACTTTTGCAAAAGTTTGTAGGGGTGTGGGGGCAACGTCCCTGCGACAAAAACCACGCGACATCCCAAAGAGCCAGGCTTTTTTGCGCTTGTGTTTCGCGTGTATGTTTGTCAGAATGGGCAATGCATACCTAATGGAGGTTACATGGATTACGAATTACCAGAATTCGAGAAACGCAAAAAGCACGAAGTGATGGCATTTGCCCGCAGTGTGTTCGGCAGTAGCCTCGTGCAACTGCATGAGTATAACGACGGGCATTTTCGGGCGGTTTTTGAGCGCGATTACTTCGTGATACAAGATGGCAACGACGCGCCGAGTCGCTCGCAATGGTCAACCTTGAAGAAGAAGCTGAAACGACGCGATCGCAGTACGTTCGTATTCAAAGAGACGGGAACAAGGTCTTGCCGCGAGACCGGCGACGAGACCTGCTACTATCTCGATTTCGGTTTCTTCCTGTACTAAAACGCGCCTCAGGGCTGGTAACGTTGGTGCAGAGCTTGTACGACACCCGTCAGGCTATCGACAAGCACCAATTGATCCAGATCAGGAGCGAGCGTGCGTACCTGGCTCAACACAATGCGACGGGCCCGCTGTGAGTCGTCCGTCGCCTGTTCAGGGTCAATGTAGACGATTACCGTCTGATCGCGTTCAATGGCGCTGAGGACGACCCACCCGCTCTCTGCCAGCGCACCGATGCTGGGGTGTGTGGGCGTGATGGCAATCACAAGTGTCTCGGCATTGGCGATCGCGTTCGCCTCAATGCGGGCGTTCTCTTTTGTCCAGTTCTCGACCACCGGATTGAAATACGTCACACCCATCTCATGCAGGGCTGGTTGCACGACAGACTCGCGCCAGCAATCCCGATGCGGATCGCTGTAATCACCGCCGACTGTCCCTAGCAGAACCACCTGTGCTGTCGCCACTGATTGGTCGTACTCTGTCGGGCAACCAGACGCATTACCGCCGTCCAAAACCCAATAATGCAGGATAGCGATGACGGTCACCCCTAAGAAAATCCCAATGATCACGTAAAGTGCCAGCGATAAGCGGTTGTGACGTTTCATATGTGCGTTACTCCGATTGTTCTTCTGCCAGATGTTCCGCTTTCAGTGTAGCATATTGCTCGCGGAAATCATCCAGCATCGCGGTTTTATCCGCTTGATCTAGCAGGGAGTAGCGCACAGAATCGAGCGCAAGATTTTCGATTTGTTCGATCGACAACCCGCACTCTTGCACCAGCGCGATATACTCATCAGCGATGGTCGTGCCATAGAGCGTCGGCATCCCAGAGGCGATCAAAACCTTGACTCCCGCATCTAGCATCTGCTGGATCGGATATTGTGCAACCGCATCAATACGACCGAGACGCACCTCGCGGGTTGGCGTGACGACAATCGGAATCTCGCGCTCGGTGACTTGTCGCAGGGCATCTTCATCGTCCAGCAAAGCCCATACGTCATGCAGGCGCGTCGGGCTGACAACATCCAGCACTTTATCGAACTCTTCCGCATCTTCACTGCTGTAAGCATGTGATAGGCGTGCGAGACCTTTGCGTTCCGCAGTGGTGAAGGCTTTGCGAAATTGGGCGATTGGCTGAGCATCCTCAACACCGACCAGCCCCAGCCCGACGACGTTATTCTTCTCGGCACTCGCACCCGTTGCCCAGCGTGCGATGTCATCGCTCTTGCGCGGGCGTTCGCGGGGCATCGCTAAAATCCAGTTGATGCGGACATCCCATCCACGGCGGGCTTTATCCGCACCTTCGGCAAGCGCGTTAATCACATCCTGAAAAGTAAGATCCAGATCGGTATAAATCGCCGGAATGACCAGAACTTCCAGATACTTCACATTCTGCTTAGAATATTGCACGCCTAGATCATAGACACCGCGTGCAATATCTTCAGGATGCGAGACCCACGACGCGACTTCGCGCGCGATCTCGTCGAGGCGGCTATAATTCAGGTTTTCGTACAGATCGAGCCATTGATGATAGTCTTTCTCGCGCTTGTAACGGGCGATTGCATCAGTTTGCTCGGCAATCATCATGACGATTTGCCGTGATAGCGCCCCTTCGAGTTGAACGTGAATATCCACCTTGGGCATTGCCCGGATGAAACTCTCAACAGACATATCTTACCTCTACTTTTCTGTTTGTATGGTCGTTGCTGTTTGCGTGCGATAATCGAGCGCCGCCGCAACTAACCCGCTGAACAAAGGATGTGTTGCATTCGGACGGCTCAAGAATTCAGGATGAAATTGGCTTCCGATCATGTAGGGATGATCGGTGATTTCAGCAATTTCAACCAGTAGACCGTCGGGACTGATGCCACTCGTGCATAAGCCATGTTCGTTCATCACATCGCGATATTGATTATTGAACTCGAAGCGGTGGCGATGGCGCTCATGGATGATCTCGCGCCCGTTATACACCCGCGCCGCGAGGGTATCGGTTTGAAGCTGGCAGGGATAAGCGCCAAGACGCATCGTCCCGCCCATATCCGTCACATCATGTTGATCGAGCATCAGGCTGATGACGGGATGTGACGTACTTTCGTTGAATTCCGAGCTATTGGCATCCTCATGCCCGAGTACATGCCGTGCAAATTCGATGCACATCACCTGCATCCCAAGGCACAAGCCTAAATACGGAATGTGATGCTCGCGAGCGTAGCGGGCGGCGAGAATCTTGCCCTCGACCCCGCGATAGCCGAAGCCGCCGGGCACGACAATAGCGGCCACGTCCTCGAACTGATCGAACCCGCGCCCTTTTTCTAACTCATCAGATTGAATCCAGCGAATATCGAGCCGTTTGCCGTGTTCGGCAGTGGCATGGACGAGCGCCTCTTTGACGCTGAGATACGCATCGTGCAATTCGACATATTTGCCCACCACGCCGATTGTCAACGCGTCATCAGCCGCTCTCATGCGTTCGACCATCTTGCGCCAGCGTTGTAAGTTTGGTTTTTGTTCGGGCTTGAGATGCAACCACGACATGATGTACTCGCCCAAACCGGCATCTTCCAGCGAGAGTGGCACTTCGTAGATGTTATCGGCAGTGACTAGCGGAATGACGGCTTCTTTATCGACATCGCAGAAGAGCGAAATTTTATCGATGATCTCTTCGGTGACGGGGTGATCGGTGCGCGGGATGATGACATGCGGTTGAATCCCCATGCCGCGTAATTCGCGCACGCTGTGCTGGGTGGGCTTGGTTTTCAGTTCGCCCGTCGCGCCGATGTACGGCAAAAAAGTTACGTGGACGTAGAGCGCGTCTTTACGCTTGAGGCTCGTTCGCATCTGGCGCAGGGCTTCGATGAAGGGTTGCCCTTCGATATCGCCGACTGTGCCACCGACTTCGACGATGACGACATCAGCTTCGGTATCACGCCCGACGCGCTTGATGCATCGCTTGATCTCGTTGGTAATGTGCGGGATAACCTGAATTGTCCCGCCTAGATAATCACCGCGTCGCTCTTTTTCGATCACAGTGCTATAGACCTGTCCGGCGGTGACGTTTGACAGGCGGCTGACGCTTTCATCGACGAAGCGTTCGTAGTGACCGAGATCAAGATCCGTCTCGGCACCGTCATTCGTCACGAAGACTTCACCGTGTTGATACGGACTCATCGTGCCGGGATCAACGTTCAGATAAGGATCGAGCTTTTGGATGGTCACTTTTAAGCCGCGCTCTTTGAGAATACGCCCAATCGCGGCGACTGTAATACCTTTGCCAACTGAACTGACGACCCCGCCTGTACAGAAGATATATTTGGGCTTTGCCATGATCTTCACCTGTTTTTGCACCTACAAAAATTGTGGCGGGAAGAATGACTTCTTACCCGCCCGTTCGTTTGCGCTTATGAAACTGTGGGGTGACGCTGAATTGAGTAGACTCTATACCAGCTTTTCGAGGTCTTCGGAAGAACGACGCATATCCAAGAAAATCAGACCGAGCTTTGCATTTTCGCGTACAAGCGTGGTCAACACCGCTTCTTCCCCAACTGACATGAGGATTACGAACCCTTTTGCGCCCTTGACGTAAACCTGATCGAGCATGCCGCGCCCCAACTCGCTTGCGATGCGCTCGCCCAGCGAAAGCATTGCGGCCGACATTGCTGATACGCGATCTTCTTCTACCCCGGCGGGCAGAGCCGACGCAATAATCAAGCCGTCCACACTGACAACGGCCGATGCTTCAATCTCCGGTGTGGTACTTTGCAGGTCACGCAGGCGCTCTACCATGAGTTCCGTCCGCGATTTCGCCATAGTGGTACTCCTCTCAAAACAGTGACCCGATCGGTTAACATCGGGTGAAGGATTAATCATCAAAACAAAACAACACTTAACGCCATCTCCTATCGTCTATTGTATGAGATCGGATAGACAGTGGCAAGTTAAGCTGTGCTTATTCTGTATCTCGTCTTGTGTATGTATCGTATTATAGCGGCTTGTGCGTATTCAGCAAGCATTCACGTCAGATTGGTGCTTGAGGGTGACAAGGGTCGGATTGTGAGGATATACTGATAACGGGTGAACCGTAGGTCAGACGCACAGGATATTCCTAAGGTATTGTAGCATACTACACAAGAAACCGATTGTATCCGTGCAGGGGACGTTGATCCCTACCTGTGTTATCTCATATCCGCCAAATAGAGAAGTGATTCTATGTCCAGTCAAACACCACAAACTCAGCGCAACAATCAAGCCGTGTCTATTCAATTGGTGGCGAATGTCACCGAGCGCATCGCCCAGAGCGTCGGGCAGGTGATCCTCGGCAAGCGTAACGAAATCCGGCTCGCGCTCCTCGGCTTGCTCTGTCGCGGGCATCTGCTCATCGAAGATATTCCCGGCGTTGGCAAGACGACCATGGCCCGCGCTCTCGCCAAAGCGATCGGGTGTTCCTTCAGCCGGATTCAGTTCACGCCGGATACAGTGCCGACTGATGTCACCGGCGTTTCGATCTATAATCAGCGCACGACCGAGTTCGAGTTCCATCAAGGGCCGGTGTTCGCCCAGATCGTCCTCGCTGACGAAATCAACCGCACCACCCCTAAGACTCAATCCGCTCTCTTAGAAGCAATGGAAGAACGACAGGTCACCGTCGATGGCGAGACTTACAGCCTCAACGATCCCTTCATGATTATCGCGACACAAAACCCGATCGAATACGAGGGGACATTCCCCCTACCAGAAGCCCAGCTTGACCGCTTTTTCATGCGGATACAGATGGGATACCCGACCCCGCAAGAAGAGATGACGATTCTCTCGGCACAGCAGTATCAACACCCGATCCAGAATGTCGAGCAAGTCGTAGGGGGCGATGAGTTACTACAAGCCCAGCAAGTCGTGCGTCATGTCCACGTTGCCGAAGAAGTGAAACAGTACATCGTCGATATTGTCAACGCCTCGCGCGTCCACAACGACGTATATCTGGGGAGCAGTCCCCGCGGGTCGCTGGCACTATTTCGGGCGGCACAAGCGCGGGCGGCGATGGCCGGGCGCGAGTACGTTGTGCCGGATGATGTGAAGGCGCTGGCGAGCGTCACACTGGCGCATCGCGTCATCGTCGGGCCGTCCGCGCGCATCAAAGATATTAGCTCCGCGACCATCATACAGGACATCATGACTGCGACGGCAGTGCCGGGGGCATCAGCACGATAACCATGCATGATCGACGCAACGCTATCTGGTTATTGCTCACAGCGCTGCTCTTGATCGGGCTGGGGACGGGGCGTGCTGTTTTCTTCAGCCTAGCGTATCTTTTCTTCGGGTTGATGATGCTCTCGCTAATCTGGTCATGGGTGGCGATGCGCGGGGTGCGTATCGGGCGACGCACGCACACGCGCCGCGCACAAGTCGGGCAGGAATTTCGGGAAGGATTCACGGTGCGTAACGCGAGCATCCTGCCCAAGCTCTGGCTCGAAGTGCGCGATCATTCCAACTTGCCCGGCTACCGTGCCAGCTATGTCACCGCACCGATCGCCCCCTTCCGCCAACGGAATTGGCAAGCGACCGCCATCTGCACGGCACGCGGCGAGTTCCGACTAGGGCCGATGACCATCGCCAGCGGCGATCCCTTCGGCTTTTTTCTGACTCCGCGCCACATCAGCGCCAGCGAACACGTCATCGTCTATCCAGCGACCGTGCCCATCAGTCAATTCAAGCTGACGATGGGCACGTTGCCGGGCGGCGACCCCCAGCGGCACATCTCGCGGCATATCACAACCAATGTCTCCGGCGTGCGCGAGTACATCCCCGGTGATAGCATCAAGCGCATTCACTGGAAAAGCTCAGCTCGTCTCGGTCAATTGATGGTCAAAGAATACGAACGCGACCCGATGATTGACGTGTGGCTCATGGTCGATTTCTCGGCTGAGGCACTGGTAGAAGACGAGAGCGTGCGGCGCATTGGCGACAACGGCGCGATCATACACACTCATGAATCACGTCTCCCCGCGTCTACTGAGGAATATAGCGCCGTGATTGCGGCATCGCTGGCACAGTATTTCATCACTGCTGAGCGCGCCCTCGGATTTGTGACGTATACGCCTCATCGCGAAGTCCTACAACCAGGGCGTGGACACCGGCAATTGACAAACATCATGGAGACTCTCGCCGTCGCTCGTAGTTTGAGCCAGCGCACGCTCAAAGAGATGATCACACTAGAGACACCCTACATTCGTCGCGGTGCATCCGTTGTGATTATCACATCAACGCTCGATGTCGGGTGGATACCGCAGTTGCACTTGCTCGCTCGGCGTGGTATTCGCCCGACCTGCGTATTCATCGACCCGACGACTTTCGGCAAGCCAGGTACCAGCGACGAGTTGCTCGGCTCGCTGAATCTGGCGCGGGTGCCGACCTTACGCATCAGCAAAGGGAATAATCTCAGCCTTGCGCTCTCACAACGACCGCTGATCTAAACGCCACCACTGGAACTGCCCAACACGCTGAAATCCATCAACAGTCATGAGATGGCGTGGCGCAGGATCGTCCAGCGCTAACATTGCGCCGACGATATCGCGTTCCTGCGCTGTGCATTGCTGGCAGGCGTGCTGGATAGCCTGTGCGGTGATCGCGCCCGCCAGTCAGATGCCACGATACGTCAAGGTATCGATATCTAGCAGATGCGCTTGCGCGGGTCGGGGGATAGGTGGACAGGAGTTCAACGGCGCGGATGCGACGTATAAGCCATCGAGGAAGCCCACAACGCGCCGATCGACAAGTGCCACAAATGTGATACGATCAGCAACGGCGATGCACGTCGCTATTTGTGCTGTATCTGCTGGCTCGTTGAAAGCCGTCTGGATGACAGCAACCAGCTGATTCGCATCTGCTGGTCGTGCGCGTCGAATCTGGATTGGCACGGCTCACCCTTTACTCACAATGACAATCTAAATTAAACTGTTAAATGATATTCAAATGAAGTAGATCGTAGGTGGCATTGGTCGAAATAGCAACAGATACCCCCCAAGCGTCAGCTAACAATCGCTTTCTCTATTTTGTCGTGTTCATCAGTGGCATGACGACCCTCGCGGTTGAGTTGACAGCCTCGCGCTTGCTGGGCTATGTCTTCGGCACGAGTAATATCGTGTGGGCGAACGTCATCGGCTTGATGTTACTCTATCTCACAGTCGGCTATTTCATCGGCGGTCGCTGGGCCGATCGCTCCCCCCGCCATACGACGTTGTATACAATTATTATCTGGGCGGCATTTCTCAGCGCGCTGATTCCGCTCATCTCACGCCCGATTTTACAAACCGCCGCGCGCGCCTTCATCAACCTAGAAGCCGCTCTCGCGTTGGGTTCGTTCGTCTCTGTAGTGGTTTTATTCGCAGTCCCAGTGACTTTACTCGGCACCGTGTCGCCCTTCGCGATTCGCCTCGCCGTGACCGATATTCAGGATGCAGGACGTGTCAGCGGTCAAATATACGCTATGAGTACAATCGGGAGCATCATCGGCACATTCTTACCAGTTCTATATCTCATCCCCAGCGTCGGCACAACCTATACATTTTTGATTTTTGGCGGCGTGCTGTACGCCATCGGTTTCATCGGCTTATGGCGGCAAGGGCGAAAACGCGCCCTCATCTGGGCATGGATGCCACTGGTCGTCGCCGTACTCGCGTTCATCGTGATACGTGGCACGTTGCGCCCTCCAAATGAAGGCAATCGCGTCATCCATGAGACTGAAAGCGCGTATAATTATATTCAAGTGCAGGAAGATACGGCTGGCTTTCGTTATCTCTCGCTCAATGATGGGCAGGGCGTGCATAGCATCTGGCATCCTGAGCAGGTGTATTATCGTGGAACGTGGGACTTCTTCCTGACTGCGCCTTACTTCAACGCGGATTTCTCACCGTCAGATTTAGAGCGGGTTCTCGTGCTTGGCTTGGCAACAGGCACAGTCCCGCGCCAGCACATCGAAGTCTATGGTGATCTACCGATTGATGGCGTTGAGATTGACCCGGAAATTATCAAAGCCGGTGCAGAATACTTCGAGATGAACGAGACGCACATGCCAAGCCTGACGACTTACGCGCAGGACGGGCGTTATGTGCTGAATCAATTAGACGGGGATTACACCGTGATCGGCATTGACGCCTATCGCCCACCGTATATCCCATGGCACATGACGACAGTCGAATTCTTTCAGGAAGTGTCCGATCATCTGGCAGACGATGGCGTAGCTGTGATCAACGTCGGGCGCACCGCCACTGACAGGCGATTAGTGGCGGCACTGGGCAATACGATGAGCTATGTCTTCCCTAGCGTACACACGATGGATGTTCCGGCATCGTTCAACACGATTATCGTAGCGACCAAGCAACCCACAAGCGCGGACAATCTGGCGGCGAATTTAGCGCAATTGCCACCGGATGCCCATCCGCTACTCGTTCAGATTTTGCAAGATGGCACACAGGCGCTTGTCGAGACGGTGTATAATGATATTCTCTTCACAGATGATCGTGCGCCGGTCGAGACGATTACGGACTCGCTGGTGCTCAATTTTCTCGTTGGTGGCGGAACAGAGAGTTTACGATGATGGATTTTGCAACGACTGACAAAGATGCCCAAACAAAGCACATCCCCCAGCCCATCAGCGCGGGCTTGCGCCTGTTCATCATGATCGCGGTACCGTTTTTGCTCGTGAGCGGCAATTCGCGCCTGGTGATGGCGGAATGGCTGTTACAATTTGAGTATACCCGCGCCGGATTCCCGGAGGATTTCTACGGGTTCAGCACGGAAGATCGCCTGACTTACGGCGTGTATGGTATTCGCTATATTCTCAACGACGAAGGCATCGATTATCTAGGCGATTTGACTTTACCCGGCGAGCTATGCTACTCGCCGCGCTCTGTCGAATGCCCGATGTTCAATCAAGCAGAACTGAAACATATGGAAGATGTTAAAGTAGTCGCGAGCGGATTATTCACGGCGGGTTGGGTGGTGGCGTTGCTGGCAATCAGCGCGGGTGCGATATTGTGGCGCTATGTCAATTTGGATGCGTTACGTTTGTCGCTCATGCAAGGTAGCCTCTTGACGATTGGCTTAATTATCGCCATCATCATGTTAGCAGTCACGGCGTGGGATATGTTCTTCACGGCATTCCACGACATCTTTTTCGAAGAAGACACATGGCGTTTTTATTGGTCAGACACGCTCATCCGGCTTTATCCAGAGCAATTCTGGTTCGATGCCGCCCTGCTGATCGGTTTCTTCACAAGCGTCGGCGCAATCGCCATCTTCTTTGTCACGTGGCGTAATCTGTTTACCGAGCAAAAGTGATCTATGGCAAATTTACCCCTGCAAAAATGGCTCACGCCGAATATCGGCGTTAAGCGCTGGCTGATGCTGGCGGCTATCGGGTTGTTTGTTGTGGCATTTGCGCTCGCCCTCGCAATCTTAAAGTTCATCTCCGAAGTAGGGCTCGGCATCCCGACCTTTATCCAAACGTGGGGGTTCATCACTCTGATGGTCATCGGCGGTGGTGGATTCGCCTGCATCGGCTTGACGCTCATGATTCGTAACTTACTCGCGCCCTATCGCCGCACGCAAAAGCGCGAACTGGTCGATCTCGTCGTTGAGCATACGCGACGTAAACGCGGCTTTAAATTCGTGGCGATCGGGGGTGGCACGGGCTTGCCGGCATCCTTGCGCGGCATGAAACGCTATACGAGCAACATCACAGCCGTGGTCACCGTCGCCGATGATGGCGGCAGTTCTGGGCGTTTACGCCGTGATATGGGCATCGCACCGCCGGGAGACATTCGTAACAACATCGTCGCGCTCGCCGATGATGATAGTATGTTGACCAAGCTGTTTCAGTATCGCTTTGAAGATGGCGATTTAGACGGGCACTCTTTCGGCAATCTGTTCATTGCTGCGCTCTCCGATCTGGCTTATCAGGAATCAGGCAACGGGCGTAACAGCCTTGCCGAAGCCCTGATCGAAGTCGAGCGCGTGCTGAACATTCACGGGCGCGTCCTGCCCTCAACGCTGGATGACGTACATCTGACGGCAGAATTGATGCTCGATGGCTCACAACGCACAATCAAAGTGAAGGGCGAATCACAGATTGAGCAGGTCGCCGGCACAATCAAAACCATCGCGATTGAACCGGGCGATGCCGTCGCCTATGCCCCCAGCGTACAAGCTATCCTCGATGCCGATGTGATCGTCATCGGGCCCGGAAGCCTGTATACGAGCATCTTGCCCAACTTGATGGTCGAAGGCATCGCTGATGCACTGCGGGCGACGGATGCCATCAAAATCTACGTGTGCAATGTAGCAACACAACCCGTGGAAACAGCCGGATACACCGTAGCCGAGCATGTGATGGCACTGGAAAATCACATCGGTCGTGGCGTATTTCAGGCAGTCCTCGCGAACGATCACTATCCCGAGCGCAACGCTGGCATCCATACTTATTACGTTCCACCTGCGCCGGAGTATCATGAAATATTACAACGGTATGAAATCCGATATACGGATTTGACTGATGAAGCGCACCCATGGCGACACGATACGCATAAACTCGCAGAAGCGATTTTACAGGTCGTGAAATCTGACGTGTCGACTTCATCGACCATTATTAAGAGTGCTGTATAAGCTTATATCAAAAGGAGAATATCTATGGCTATTCGTGTTGGCATTAACGGTTTCGGGCGCATCGGTCGCCAGATCGTGAAAGTGATCCGCGAGCGTTATCCAGATGAAATTGATATCGTCGCCTTCAATGACTTGGGCGATTTGGAGACAATGGCACACCTCTTCCGTTACGACTCGGCACATGGCAAGTTCGATGGCATGGTCGAAGTCAAAGAAGATGCGCTCGTGATCGATGGGGATGAAATCAAAGCCCTCAGCGAGCGTGACCCCGAAAAACTGCCATGGGGGGAGATGGGCGTCGATATTGTCATCGAAGCGACTGGCGTATTCCGTACTGGCGAAGGTGCGTCCAAGCACATCACAGCTGGTGCGAAGAAGGTCATCATTAGCGCACCTGCTAAAGGTGGCGAAGACCTGACAATCGTACTAGGTGTAAACGACGATGACTACGACCCCGACAATCATCACGTTGTCTCGAATGCCTCTTGCACCACCAACTGCCTCGCACCGGCGGCAAAAGTCGTCAACGATAAATACAAGATCAATAACGCTTACATGACCACCATCCATAGTTTCACTGCCGATCAACGCATCGTTGATCTACCGCACAGCGATTTGCGCCGTGCGCGTGCCGCATCCTACAACATCATCCCAACGACCACAGGCGCGGCGAAAGCAGTGGCGCTGGTTATCCCTGAGCTAGAAGGCAAGTTCGACGGTATGGCTGTGCGCGTGCCAACCATCACCGGTTCGCTGGTGGATTTCGTCGCAGAAGTTGAGAATGCGCCGACAGATGCCGATGAACTAATTGCGGCTTTCAAAGAAGCAGCGGATGGCTCGATGAAGGGCGTTCTGGATGTTTCCGACGAACCGCTGGTCTCCAGCGACTACATCGGCAATCCGTTCTCCAGCATCATTGACGCGCAATCCTGCTCGGTCAGTGGCAATCTGGTGAAGGTCATCACATGGTATGACAACGAGTGGGGCTATAGTAGCCGCTGTGTTGATCTCGTGAAGTTCATGGGCGACAAGCTGTAAGCCTAGCGCATACGTTAGACGATGAGACATATCAGGGCGAGGGCTATTCCTCGCCTTTTTCGATGACGATAACAGGAGGATAATAAATGGACAAAAAGACAATTCGCGATGTAGATTTAAGTGGTAAGCGCGTGCTGATGCGGGTCGATTTCAACGTGCCGCTGGACGGTGACAAAGTGAGCGATGACACGCGCATTCGTGCGGCAGTGCCGACGATCAAATACGTGCTGGAGCAAAAGCCCAAAGCCATCATTCTCACATCTCACCTCGGTCGTCCCAAAGGCGAGCGCAAGCCCGAATTATCGCTACAACCGGTTGCGCCCGCCCTCGCCGACTTGCTGGGGGTCGATGTCGCCTTCGCTGGTGATTGCGTGGGTGAGGTGGTCGCAGAAGGCTTGAGTATGCTAGCAGATGGTGGCGTGATCCTACTGGAAAACACGCGCTATCATGCCGGCGAGAAGAAGAACGACCCCGCGTTCGTCGACGCTCTCGCCCAACATGGTGATATTTTCGTCAACGATGCATTTGGCACGGCACACCGCGCCCACGCCTCCAACGTCGGCGTTGCTGATAAGTTAGAAGCTGTCGCGGGCTTCTTGCTCGAAAAAGAGATCAACTATCTCGCAAACGCGATCGAAAGCCCCGCAAAGCCCTTCGTCGCGATCCTTGGCGGCGCGAAAGTATCCGATAAAATTCAAGTGATCGAAACCTTGCTGGATAAGGTCGATGCACTCTTGATCGGGGGCGGGATGGCGAATACGTTCTTCGCGGCACAAGGGATCGCGATTGGTGAATCGCTGGTCGAAGCGGACGCGATCGATACCGCTAAAGCCTTGCTCGCCAAAGGGAGCGACAAGATCATTCTGCCAGTTGATGCACGGGTAGCCGATGCCTTCGCCAAAGATGCCAACCACAAACTCATCGACATCAGCGATGGTGTTGAAGACGGTTGGATGATTCTCGACATTGGCGATCAAACCCTCAGCCGCTTTAGCGATGTGTTGGATGATGCCAAAACCATCGTTTGGAACGGCCCGATGGGCGTTTTCGAGATGCCGAACTTCGCACAGGGGACGCTCGGCTTAGCGAAATTACTCGCCAAGCAAACGCGCTCGGGCGCGACGA
>DAOTTV010000046.1:0-21283 GCA_034437755.1 Anaerolineae bacterium
GCGAATTGGATCAGGTTGGCGAGATTGGTCACGAGCGGCACGATGATACCGACTGCCAGCGTCCCCGCCATCGACGCATAAATCGCAATCGTGACCGCTTGCGTCGCGCCCGGCGCTGAACTACCCGCGGCATCCTCGCGCAGAAACATATTGACCACCACGCGCATGTAGTAAAACGCGCTGATGACGCTCGTCAGAACGCCGATGATCGCCAGCGGGATCAAGTTCGCTTGTACTGCCGCGCCGAAGACCAACCACTTGCCGAGAAAACCGCCGGTCAAGGGGATGCCCGTCAAGCTCAGCATGAAGACCGTCATCGCGACCGCCAACAGCGGCTTACTGTTGAACAAGCCGGCGAAGTCTTCGAGTTCGGTGCCGCTGCCATCGCTAGCTTCCAGCGCTTGCACCACCGCGAACGCGCCCAGATTGGTGAACATATACGCGATCATGTAGATGGCGACGGCTTGCGCGGCAGTCGTGCCGATATTGCTGACTGTGCCGGCGGCACCGACAGCGGCGACCGCCATCAGGATGTAACCGGCGTGCGCGACGCTGGAATACGCCAGCATCCGCTTGATGTTGGTTTGCGCGATGGCGACCAGATTCCCGACGATTAGCGTCGCCACAGCGATGACCTGTATCGCCAAGCCCCACGCCGCAAAATCAGCATCAGCGAGCGTGAACTGCGAGACACCGGTGATGACCAAGCGCAAGAGCGCGGCGAAGCCACCGACCTTAGCGACGATGCTCATGTAAGCCGTGACGGGTGTCGGTGCGCCCTGATAGACATCGGGTGTCCACATATGGAAGGGCACCGCCCCGACTTTAAAGCCCAGCCCGACGACTACCAGCGCCGTACCAGCGAGCAACAGCACGGTCAGCGATGTGTTGCCGAGGACGACCGTCTGAATCTGCGCGAAGATTTCCGGCAGAGACGTGGTGCCGGTTGCGCCGTAGATCAAGGCCGCGCCATAGAGCAAGAAAGCGCTGGAGAACGCACCGAGGATGAAGTACTTCATCCCGCTCTCTTGCGAGCGTTCAATCTGCGGGTCAATCTCCCCGCGATAGACCAAGCCCGATTGGGCGCTGATGTGATCGGGGTCGGTCGCACGGAACGCCGCCATCACGTACAGCGGGATGCTCAGCAGTTCCAGCGCGACGAAGATGATAATCAGATCGTTTGCCGCCGCCATGAACATCGCCCCCGACGAACTGAGCAAGATCAGCGTGTAGAACTCGCCATGCCCGATGTTCGCCGTTTTCAGGTAGTCGTAACTCAGCAAGATGCTGATGAACGTCGCGCCGAGGATGACGATATTCAAGAAGTTGGTGAAGGCATCCGCGGCGAACATGCCGCCGAAGGCCGTTGTCTCTGTCGGCGCGAAGTTAAGCAGGGTGAAGATGAAGCTCATCGTCACTGCCGAGAGCGCCAGAATCGGTGTCCAGTGTTGGCCTTCCTCTGGCAGAAAAACATCTGCCAGCAGGATGATTAACGTGCTGGTTGCCAGCCAGATCGCCGGCAGTGCCAGATGTAAGTTATACCCCCACAGGGTATCCATCGTTGGTGCTTCAAACAGCATGGTTTGTTGCTCCCCTATTCTTCGGCAGGTTCATCCGCGGACTCATCATCGCCCTCGGTGGCGGTCGCGTCGTCAACAGTATCAGAGTCGCTGGTGTCGTCGCTCGTGGCGCTCTCGTCATCGGCATCCCCGATGATGTCCGCTTGGGCATCCCCCGTGACATCGAGCGCATCGGTCGCGGTCTCTACAGCGTCGTCATCGGCAACCGCTTCGATCGCCTGATATTCTTCATAGGCTGTATCGACGTGTTCGCTCAGCTGGACGGCGCTCTGTCCCATCGTGTCGAAGAAGGGCGCAGGTTGCAGACCAATCCAGAAGATGCCGACCAAAATCGGCACGAAGACCGCTACTTCTGTCCAATGTAGCTGGAGCGAGTCGGTGCCGTCCGGCGGCTCTTGATACTCGCCCATGAACACATGCTGATACATGCGTAGGATGTACGTCGCCGCGAGGATCACACCGATCGTCGCAAACAGCGTATAGAAAAAGCCCAGATATTCACTGCCGAGCGACCCGAGCAAAATCGTGAACTCGCCGACGAAGCCATTGAGACCGGGCAAGCCCATCGAACTGAGCGAGACGACCAGCGCAATCCCGCCGAACCACGGCATGATCTTCCACAAGCCGCCATATGCTGCCATCTCTTTGGTGTGATAGCGTTCGTAGAGGATGCCGACGATCAAGAATAAGCCGCCGGTGCTGATCCCGTGATTGACCATTTGCAGGGTCGCCCCTTGAATACCCTGTGAGTTGAGGGCGAAAATCCCCAGCACTACAAAGCCCAGGTGCGAGACCGAGCTATAGGCAACTAGCTTCTTGACGTTGTCCTGTGCGTAGCTGACCCACGCGCCATAGAGAATCCCGATCACGCCCAATGAGGCGATCAACCATGCCCATTGCACGCTCTCGACTGGGAACATTTGCAGGTTAAAGCGCACGAGACCATACGTCCCCATCTTCAGCAGAACGCCTGCCAGGATGACCGACCCGGCGGTCGGCGCTTGCACGTGGGCATCGGGCAACCAGCTATGGAAGGGGAAGACCGGCACCTTGATCGCAAACGCGATGAAGAAGCCGAAGAACAAGAGCGATCCGGTCACCGCGCCTGTATCACCCCAAATAGCGGGGTTGGCTTGCACCGCCGCGATGATGTCCGGTAGTAAGAAACTGCCGACTGTGTTGCCGACGAACAGAATCGCGATCAGCATCAAGATCGACCCGGCCATCGTGTACAGGAAGAACTTAACCGCCGCGTAGACCCGTTGCTCACTGCCCCAGATACCGATCAAGAAATACATCGGCACCAGCGTCACTTCCCAGAAGACGTAGAAGATAATCAAGTCCTGGATGAAGAACACGCCCAGCATCGCCCATTCCAGCAAGAGCAAGAGGCTGTAATACAGCTTTTGTCGCCCGCGCTCTTCGATGATGTGGCTTTTGAACGAGCCGAGTATGGCAATCGGCATGATGAAGGTCGTCAGCACCACGAGCAGGATGCTCAAGCCATCCACGCCGACGAAATACGTCGATGTGATGGCTAGATCGCCGACTTGAATATCCAACCATTGCCACTGATGGACGAATTGTAAGCCGGCTTGCGTATTATCGAAGCCCGCCCACATCACCAACGAGAGGATGAAAGTGGCGATGCTCACGCCGAATGTTGACCATTTAATCGCGTCCAGCTGTTCTTCTTCGTTCAAGACCAGCAAGACGGTGAAGCCTGCCAGTGGCAGGAACAAAATCAAAGTTGAAAGAAAACCATCCATTGTTTGTTCGTCTCCCCTATGAGCCGTTTAACAGCAGTGGTAAAAGCATCAAGACGATCACCGCTACGACACCGAAGAACAAGGCGACCGCATAGGTGCGGACGTAGCCCGTTTGGATGCCGCGTGTGCGCCCACTGAAGAAATTGACCACTTTGCCGACCCCATTGACGATGCCGTCGATGAGACCGATATCGATCGGATTACGTAGAATATCTGCGATTGAGTCATAACCGCGCCGGATGACGTTGTTATGCAAGTAATCATGCCAGAAGTCCCAGTCGATCGTCTCTGCTAAAAAGCGACCGAAACGTTCGTAGGGCACGATGAAGATTGCGTCGTAGATGTCGTCCCAGTACAGGCGGGCGTTGGCGATGCGCCAGGCTTGACGGGTGTTGTCGTCGGCATAGAGCGGATCAACACCCAGTTCGTCCTCGTCGCTATCGACAACGGCTTTATCGCCAGCATAGATCGTATGCGCCAGATAGATCGCGCCGAATGCCAGCGCGGTCGCCACCAAGCCGACCAGCGGGTTAAACGCGAGCGGGGCATGGGCGGTGACGCTGGGGATAGCGGGTTCTAAGAAATGACCGAAGGCGTGCGCCGGATAAAACCAGCTGAAGGGCGGGATGCCATCCGGCACGTTGATGAGACCGATGAAAGTCGCGCCGACGGCTAGCACCCCCAGCGGGATGGTCATCCATGCGTTGCTCTCGGGCGCGTGCGCCGCCGCTTCGCTACGCGGTTCACCATAGAACACCATCTGGATTTGTCGCCACATATAGAACGCGGTGAAGCCCGCCGCAATCAGCAAACCGCCGAAAGTCGTGAACGCCGCCAGACTATAGATGACGGTATCGCCGAAGAAGGCACTATCCCACGCATGGGCGAGGATTTCATCCTTCGACCAGAAGCCCGCGAAAATCGGCAAGCCA
This sequence comes from Anaerolineae bacterium, assembly GCA_034437755.1. Classification (GTDB taxonomy): domain Bacteria; phylum Chloroflexota; class Anaerolineae; order Aggregatilineales; family Phototrophicaceae; genus JAUZRW01. The sequence continues at coordinate 4,282 of DAOTTV010000046.1, forward strand.
GCCAGCGCAAATGTGCCGGCGAGATACGTCACGAATGTGACCGGCATCCGATTGGCGAGACCGCCCATGTTACGCATATCTTGCGGGTCGAAGTCCTCGTCGTGATGCTCATCGGGGTGCGCGTCATCGTCTTCATGCTCATGGGCGTGGCCGTGCTCATGGGCGTGATGATGCCCGTGTTCGACCCCGTGAATGATCGAGCCACTGCCGAGAAACAACAGCGCCTTGAAGACGGCGTGCGTCACGAGGTGGAAGACCGCCGCGATGTATGCGCCGATGCCGACCGCCGCCACCATGAAGCCCAGTTGCGAGACGGTCGAATAAGCCAGCACGCGCTTGATATCCCACTGACCGAGCGCCATATAGCCACCAGCGAGGGCTGTCAGCGTGCCGATGATGGCGATTAAGGCGCGGGCATCGCTGGCGGCATCGAGGAAAACGCTCGACCGCACCAGCAGGTAGACCCCCGCCGTGACCATCGTCGCCGCGTGCATCAAGGCACTGACGGGTGTCGGGCCAGCCATGGCATCCGGCAACCAGACGAACAAGGGAATTTGTGCGGATTTACCCGCCGCGCCGATCAGCATGAAGATCACAATCAAGCTGAGGACGAGCTTAAAATCGAGCGTGAAGGGGCCGAAATCGACCGCCCGCCCGCGGGTGTATTCTTCACCATCGCGCACGCCCCACACCATCTCTTCGCCTTTATCCAGCTCAATCAGCAAGGCTGTCTGCCCGAACACGCCCAATTGCTCAGGACGGAAGCGGCTGTTATCGACCTGGTCTTGCGTCAGGCTACTATACCCACCGTGATCGTCGTCGCTCTGGCTCTCATCGCCATAGCTATCTTCAGCGAAGCCCTGCGCCGCGATCTGATACTCCGGGTTGATCGTCTCGCCGGCTGAGCCGTAGTCCAGCGTGCCAAACGTCCAGAAGATCAAGAAAACCGCCATCAAAATGCCGAAGTCACCGATGCGGTTGGCGATCATCGCCTTGCGTGCGGCGTTGGCGTTCTTCCAGCCTTCGTCGCCGGGTTTATCCCACCAATAGCCGATCAGCAAAAACGAACACAAGCCGACCCCTTCCCAACCGACAAACATCATCAAGAAGTTGTTGCCCGTGACCAGCACCAGCATGAACATCAAGAACAGGTTGAGATAAGCGAAGAAGCGCGTGGCTTTCGCGTCGCCGTGGATGTAGCCTACGGAATAAATGTGGATCAGCGAGCCAACGCCGGTGACGACTAAGAGCATCACACCGGTGAGCGCATCGACGCGGAACTGCCACGGGATCTCGACCGCGAAGTCGATCGCATCCATGCGAATCCAGCCATCGAAGAACGGGAAAGGGTTCACCACCACATCTAACCCGTGACTCGTGCTGAGATAACTATAAATGAAGAGCGAGAAGATGAAGGTCAGCACGGAGGCGGCTACAGCGATGTAGCCCGCGACGCGCTCGCCCAATCGCTCGCCCCAGAAGAAGTTGATAAATGCCCCGAGCGCCGGCACAAAGACCAACATCGGTACGAGATTTGCAGAAGCTGTCATAGCCGTATTTTACCCTTCCATCTGATGCAGGTCGTCAATGTTGATGCTCTGCTTATTGCGGAAGATGGCGACAATCAACGCGAGACCGATTGCCACTTCTGCCGCCGCCACAGTCATCACAAAGAAGACGAAAATCTGCCCGTCGATGCCGCCCCACTGCACGGCGAACGCCGCCAGTGCCAGATTTGCGGCGTTCAGCATCAGTTCGACTGACATGAACAGAATAATGGCATTGCGGCGCAGTAGCACGCCCATCGCCCCCAGCATGAATAAGACCATGCTGAGCGCGACAAATGCTTCGACTGGTACTGAATTCATAGAGTAGTAGCCCCCTTATTTGCCTGAACCATCGTCAAGCTTCGGTGTATCAACAATCACATCGCGCCCGGTCTGTTGGCTGATGACATTCGCCAGCGGGCGGCTCACCTTCCGGCGGCGGTTGCGCGTACTGCGGCGATGCTCTGGACTAAGTGCCTCCGGACGGGTGAGGACGATCACGCCGATCAAACCCACCAGCAACAAGAAGCCCACCAGATTAACCGGTAGCAAATACGCTGTGAATAATTGTTGACCAATGTCCGCAGGACTGCCGAAGGCTTCGGACGTGGCTAGCGCCAGCTCGCCCGAATTGCGATAGATCACACGCGCGCGGTACGTCCCATCGATGTCACGCGGGGCGGCATAGTCTGGTACCAGCAAAAGCGTGCGCTCCGTCCCGCTGACGACTTCGTATCTTTCGATCTCTGCCACTTCGACGTATTCGCCGTTTAGCAAACGTGTGAAGATCAAATCATGCCGACCTTCATCGAGCGTGATCGGCGCGGCAACCGTGCCATACGCCAGCCCCTCGTAAGGCTCATCACTGCCGACGAGTACCGGATCGGTGATGTTCGTGTCATCAACGTTGAAGCGACGGTTCAAACCCGTGTTGACCAGCAGGATCGGTTCTGCAATATAGGCGTTGATGACGACTAAGCGCGCTACATCCTGCCCGCTTGCTTCAAAGCTATTGGGGATCAACAGCAAGTCGAAGGTGCTGGTGTCGAGCGTGGCATCGCCAATCGCCGTGACCGTCGCCACTTGATCGTTGCTCAGTTCAATCGTGTCGTCATACAGCGTCGCATCCTCAGCGGTGATCGTCACCTGATACGCGCCTTCAGCCACCGTCATAAAATCGGTGACATCGCCGTATGCCAGCTCACCCACGAAAGCGGCCTCATCGGCATTCTCGCCGGTGATAGCGACGGTGACCGGGCTTTCGACATTTGCCGTATGAACAATGCGAAGCAGGGGATCAGCGCCCCGTGCTGTCGGTAAATCAACACCTCCGCCTAAAACGAAGGGGATAGCCAATGCAAACAAAAACGATGCCGCCAGCACCGTTGCCGCACCGCTAATCCATCCGAAATTGCGGGAGGATGTATCGGTGGTCTGTTCTGCGCCCAGTAACATAATCACGAACAAGAACAGCACCATAATCGCGCCTGTGTACACTGTAATCTGCACCATCGACAAGAATGGCGCATCTAACATCAAGAACAGCAGGGCGACACAACCAAAGTTTAAGATTAGGAAAAGGGCGCTGTGGACGGCATTTTTGACAATAATCATGCCAGCCGCCGCGACAATCGCCACGAAACCTAATGCTAAAAACAGGGTGAGTTCAACTCCCATGGACAAATTCCTATCAGTATGAGTTCTAAGTTAGAAACATTGTGAATACTAACACAATCACGGCTAAACTTCAAAGGGTATGCTCATCACTGATTCGCATTCATCTCATCTACATGCAAATATCGCTCGTGACCACCCCCTGCTCGATTTGCTTATCCCCCCCTTACATCATAAGAGATGCCCGTTTGAGCATCTCTCGGTGTGTGCGTCGAATTGTGTGCAGTCCCTTATTCGGGGTCTGCCATCTCCGGGATCGATTTGGTGTAGACCCCCGGTTCGACTTCTTGCGGCGTGCTTGCCGCGCCCTCTTGCGGCGGGTCGATCAGCATCTCTTTGGTGTAGATCGCGTCGCGGCGATCAGTGAAGCTCAGCTGATGCTCATGTCCCAGCTGGATCGCTTCCGTCGGGCAGGCATCTTCGCAATAGCCACAGTAGATGCACCGCAACATATTGATTTCGTAGGTCTTGGCATAGCGTTCACCGGGCGAGTAGCGTTCTTCGTCGGTGTTCTCGGCCGCCTCAACCCAGATGGCATCCGCCGGGCAAGCTGCCGCACACAGCGAACACCCGATGCATTTCTCAAGACCGTTCTCATAGCGGCGTAGGTGGTGCCGCCCTTTATAGCGCTTCTGGAAGGGTTTCACCTCTTCGGGATATTGCAGGGTGACCGGATCTTCCAGCACATGCTTAAAAGTGGTCGCAAAACCTTTGATGATATTCATAAGTGATAATCCTCAACCTCTAGCAACTTACGTGATGTACAGATGTACAATGATCGACTTGTGCCACCCGCCAGCAGGCGAGATAGCACAGCGTCGCAAAGTGTCCGGAGTAACGGCGCGCTCAGTCGCCGCCTTGCCCCGGTTGCCGTTGTTGCTGGTCAACCGGTGTGATAGCTGTCTCGTCGGTGGGATCCATCGCCTTCCCGAAGCCTTCGATGGCGTTGATGATGCCTTCGACCAGCTTAAACGGGATCGCCAACAGACCGCCCAGAATGTTCAGCCCAGCCCACGCCGCGCTCTGACGTTCGCCCGTGATGAGCGGATCGTTGATCCAATCATCCTCGTCGCTCTCCTCAGTCTGGTCGCCACTGAGGAAGAAGAAGCCACCCCCGACCACCACTAAGAAGAACACCAGCGACGAGATGACGTACAGCGTCAGGCTCGTTTCGCGCACGACGACCGCGATCGCCGTCCATGCGACCGAGACCAGCGCCAAGGGAAGCATGACCTTCCAGCCGAGTGCCATCAGGCGGTCATAACGCACGCGCGGCAGTGTCCCGCGCACCCAGATGATGATCGAGAGGAAGAATACCGTCTTGCCGATCATGACCAAGGGGCCGAGCAAGCCGACGGTATCGACCGGCAAGAGGTGATAACCGCCGAAGAAGGTCGCCACGATGATGAAGCTGATAGTAATCATGCCGATGTACTCCGCCATCATGAACATCGCGAACTTCATACCGCTGTACTCCGTCATGAAGCCGGCGGTCAGTTCCTGCTCCGCTTCGACCAAATCGAAGGGGGCGCGGCTGACTTCGGCAAAGAGGGCGATGATTAACAGCCCCGCCGCCAGCGGATTCTGGAAGACAAACCACTGCCACGGGTAGGCTTGCGCGTCGATGATATCGCCGAGACTCATGCTACCGGCGATCATCACCGGGACGGCGATACTCAGCCCCAGCACCAGCTCATAGCTAATCATCTGCGACGTTGCGCGTAAACCGCCGAGCATGGCGTACTTGTTGTTACTCGCCCAGCCCGCTAGCACCACGCCATATGTGCCCAGACTGGTGATCGCCAGCAGGTACAGGATGCCGACGTTGACATCTGATAAGCCCAGCGGGATCAGATACCACTCGCCGCCTAGACCGGGGAACACAATATCCGGCCCGAAGGGAATGACCGCGACGACGATTATCGCTGGCACGGCTTTGAGCATCGGCGCGAGATAGTACACCACTTTATCGGCTTTATCGGGGATGATATCCTCTTTGAAGATCAGCTTGATCGCATCCGCCAGCGGCTGGAACACGCCCTTATAGCCGACGCGATTAGGCCCGACGCGCTGTTGCAAAAACGCCAGAATCCGCCGTTCGAGCAGGGTCGTATAGGCGAAGCCCGTCAGGATCACGAACACCACAATCAGCCCGAAGAGTGTCGGGTGTAACCATTGGCAGGTCGCGCTTTCTGAGCAAACGATGGGGTCATTTGCGTTCTGTAACCAGCCGCCGATTGCATCAGCGTTGCCGATGAGCGCACTCACTGCGCTCACCGTTACGATTAGCAACGCGACAACGGCGATAATCCCTATGATCGTCAGTATACGTCTATTCATCAGGTGTTATGCCTCTGTTGTGATTGGTTCGGACACTTGGGTGATAACGCCCGTCGTCGGGGTCATCGGCGTGGGGGTGTCGGTCAGGTGGCGCGGCAGATAGAGCGCGTCGGGCGCGACATCATCGCTGACATCGGCGCGCACGGTGACCATGCCCCCGTCGAATTTCACCTCGATCATGCTCCCGTCCGCGATGCCTTGGGCGCGCGCGGTCTCGCTGTGCAAGAGCGCATACGGCACCGGCACACGCGGATTGACGAGCGCAGACGGTTGGAACAGGATGTTGCGGTTGTACAGGCGTGTGATCGGCACGATCAGCAGTTCGCCCTCGTCGGCACTCTGTGCATCCGCCACGTTAACAGCGGCTTGTACCTCGCCTGTGGTGCGCGGGATTTGCACGCCGATACCGCCTTGATTGTTGTAAGCGGTGCCGCCGTAGTACTTGTCCTCGCCGCCGACATCCGGGAATTGGCGTTCGGTACGGGCGAGTGTCTTATAGCGCAAGCCGTCGAATTCGGGCATGTTCTTGGTAATGTCCAGCATCACCGCCGCCGCGCTCAGTTTGGCGCGTCCCTGTCCGAGCGTCTCGCGGATGCGCGTGATCGCTTTCCACGCTGGGATCGCATCGCCCATCGGGCCTTGCGCCGTATAGAAGCGTTGCACGCGCCGTTCGCCGTTGACGTAGGTGCCGTCGCGCTCGGCGAAGCTCTGGATCGGGAGCACGAAATCGCTGAGTTGTGTCGTCTCATCCGGGAAGAGGCTGAGATCGATGAGCGTCTCGACTTGTTCCAACCAGTGATCGGCGGTCGGGTCATCATCGAGAATTTCCGCGTGCAGCACCAAGAGTACCTTGGGCGGGGTCTGCGCGATGGCGCGCGTGTTCTCTGGCGTGTAGCCCATATAATGCAGACCCATGCCGTTGGCGTAGGGCAGGGTGCTGTATAAGCCGCTGTTGGGTTGATCGGCAAAGCCGTTTTCTACCAGGAAGTTGGCGGCGGCTTGCATCAGGGCGCGGCTACCGGCGATATCCAGCCCTTCGGCACCGCAGACGATTACCAGATTTTCGGCGTCTGCCAGACGCTTGCCAATATCACTATCGGCGAGCGATTGCATCGCTTCTACCGCGCCATCAGCCGCGTAGCGGATTGCGCCGCCTTCGACATCGCGGTTATCTTCGGCCCGGGTATCCGTTGCGAAGTCTTCCATCCGCGTGTGGCGGCTATTGGCAACTGCCAGATACGCGCCGCGATCTTGCGCTTGCTTCAGGCGCAGTCGCCACATCGGGACTTCTTCTTCAAGGTCGCTAGCAATCACAAGGACGGCATCGCCCGCGCCCAGATTGCTGACGTTGCCCGCATCGGCAAGCCCGACTTGCGCGATCAAATCCGCGCCGGCGTGCGTCGTCCACGCGCCCAACTGCTCACTCCCAAGACCGGCGAGCAATTGCTTCAGCTCCCACAGGTCTTCGTTGGTCGCCATACCGCCCGCAATCGCGGCGACGCTATCGCCCGCATCTGCGAGAGCCTGCGCGACACCAGCGAACGCGGTGTCCCAGTCGCTTTTCTGGAGCTGGTCGTCTTTGCGGTGCATCGGCGTCAGCAAGCGTTGATCGCTACGGGTGAAGTGATGCCCGAAGCGCGTCTTATCGCTGATCCAGATTTCGTTGACGTGTTCGTTCTGGCGTGGCATCACGCGCTTAATCATCGTGCGCCCGCCGAAGTCGCGGTCGATGCGCGTGCTGAGGCTGATGTTCTCGCCGGCGGCATCCCACGGGCTGATGCTCGGCACTTCGGTCAGTTCCCACGGGCGTGCGCCAAAGCGGAAATCAGCAGTCGTCAGCGCGCCGACCGGACAAATGTCGGTCGTGTTGCCGCTGAAGTAAGTATCGAAGCCCGGATCGCTATTGGTGATGATTTGCAGGCGACGACCGCGCTCATGGAACGCGAGGACATCATCACCGGCAATCTCATCCTGAAAGCGAATACAGCGCGCACACTGGATGCACCGTTCCTGATCGAGGAAGATCAAATCACCGAGCGGGTAATGCTTGTCGAGGTGCATCTTGTCCTCGTAGTACATGCGACTCACGCCGGGGCCGTGCGCCATCGTCAGGTTTTGTAGAGGGCATTCGCCGCCCTTATCGCAAATCGGGCAGTCGAGCGGGTGGCTGGTGAGCAAGAACTCCAGCACGCTCTCGCGCGAGGCTTCGACCTTCTCGCCCTTGGTGATGACGTGCATCCCGTCGCGCACCGTCTGCGTGCAGGCTGTCTCTAGCTTGCGTCCCCAGCGAATCTGGGGCGAGCCGTCCTCGTTGGTCAGCAGTTCACCCGTCGCACGATCGCGATTGGGGAAACCGACATCGGTCACACACATGCGGCACATGCCGACCGGCTCCATCTTCGGATGATAGCAAAAGACCGGAATATCATTATCCGCGTGCCACTTCGCCGTATCGACGAGATTCGCGCCTTCTGGCACGTCGTATTCTTTGCCATCGATATTAATTGTCACTAACTTTGTCTCTGCTTCATTGATAACGGGGGTTACCATTCCGTCCCTTCCTCATGATCTATCAACCAATGTATTCGGGTGTTGTAGCGGTGTTCAAGTCACACCGTTGATCTGCTGTACGGATGTTGACGCTTGTATCGGGCTGATTATAACAAGTCTATCTGCATTAACCAGCATCTAATCTTTCATCTTCTAAAGTTTGTACGCGCGCCAGTGCCTCCGCGACAGTATCCGCAAAATCAAACGGCATCGTTCGGAATAAGCTCACGGTCGCTTTCGCCAGCTGTAGCAAGCTCTTCATGGCGTAGGGCGCATCGACGAAGATCACATATGCTTGATCTGCCGTATCACTACGGAGCGCTTTGATCGCCTGATGCGAGCCTTGCGACGCTTTGACCATCGCTGTCAAATCGGCAATGACGTAAACGCGCTCGCTCCTTCGCTCGTGCTGGCTGGCTCGTTGGACGTGGAATAATTCGTCCCATGTCCACTGCCGATGAAACGTCAGTAGTAGGACTTGCTGCCAGTCATCGTACCAGTGCCAGTCGATCGGCATCGTCGCATCCCTTATCACTCAGCGTCGCGGATGGCGCGTGCTTTCGCCAGTGCCTGATCGAAGGTATCGACGAAATCGAACTGGATCGCTTGCATGTCGTCGGGGACTGCCCGCAACACAATGTCCAGCCCCATTCGCATCATGCGCGGCGGATCGACGTAGATATTATGGCGATGGTGGGGCGCGAAGGGTTGCATCCCGCGTGCCGCCTTGGTGACATCCATCGGCATGTGATTGGTCTCGCGCATATCAACGATCGCCACGATGCTATCATCTTGCCCGTCCTTATCGCGCGCGGCGGCATTGGTGACGGCGAACACGTCGTCCCAGCGCCAGCGCCCACTCATGCGAACGTGGACGATTGTCTGCTGGTCGTCGTACCATTCATAGGTCACGGACATCAGGCTTGCTCCTCGGTCTCGTCAGGGTCATGATCGATATCTGGCGTGATGTGGGCAGGAACGCGGGCGAGCAAGCGCAGGGCTTGATCGCGGATGCTCTGCGCGACGAGGCCCCACTCAGCACTTGCTAGCTGTTCACTAGCGAGATCATACGCCCGTTGCAAGTCGTGTTGGGCTTGATGATATTGCCCTTGCGCCAGATGCAAGTCGCCGCGTAGCAGATAATGCACCGGTGCATCGGAATCATGCGCGATCTCACGCCCCAGTTGCTCGATGCGCCATACCTGTTCGGCACGTCGTTCTGCTCGCGTCTTGAAGAAGAACCGCCGCACCATGCCCCAGAATGATTGACGGGTTAGATCACCATCGGGGGCGGACGAGGCAGACCTCGTCCCTACAAGTTCATCATCGGGCATCGAGTCGGCTTGTGGATCGTCGTCCTCATGCACGATAAGGTCGCGTGATTCAGGTGCTTGGCGTTCTTCTTCGGTCATCATCGGGCTTAGTCACCGGCCGCTGTGACGGCTTTTTCGCCGTTGACGTGCGCGTAAAAATCATCCGGAAAGTGCTTGATCGTGTGGATGATGGGATTCGCCGCGAATTCGCCCAGCGCACACAGCGTCACGCCTTGCATATTCTTCGCCACGTTTTCAATGCGGCGCACGTCGTCTTCGCTCCCGCGCCCGTCGAGGATGCGGTCGATCACTTTATCGAGCCAGTACGTCCCTTCACGGCAGGGCGTGCATTTCCCGCAACTCTCATGATGGAAGAACTTGGTGACCTTGCTGGCGACCCACGTAATATCCACCGTATCATCGATCGCGATCAAGGATGCCGAGCCGATGATGGTATCAATCGCAGCCGTGTGTTCGTAGCTCATGGGCGTGTCTAGCACTTCGTCGGTCAGCGGCACAATCGGGCCGGAACCGCCGGAGGGCAAGAGCGCTTTGAAACTGCGCCCGTCTTTGGGGCCACCCGCTTGATCGTAGAGCAACTCGCGGAAGGTCGCGCCGAAGGGCAACTCGTAGTTGCCGGGATGCTTGACGTTGCCACTCACACAAAAGACCTTCGTGCCGGCGCTCTGGTCAGTGCCGATCGCTTTGTAAGCGTCTGCGCCATTGGTCATGATCCACGGCACATTTGCCAGCGTCTCCACGTTGTTGACGACCGTCGGCTCCGCATAGAGACCGCCGCCTTTCTGCGCGGGGAAGGGCGGGCGCACGCGCGGCTGACCGAGCTTGCCCTCAAGGCTATTGAGCAGGGCGCTCTCTTCGCCACAGATATACGCGCCCGCGCCCAGATGCACGTACACCGGGCAATCGTAGCCGCTATCCATGATGTTATCGCCGGCGTAGCCCTTCGCGGTAGCATCGGCGATCGCTTTTTCCAGCGCATCGGCAACGTCCAGATACTCGCCGCGAATGTAGATGTAAACGGCGGTCGCGCCGATCGCATAGGCGCAAATCAGCGAGCCTTCGATCAATTGGTGCGGGTTGTTCTCCATAATCTGGCGATCTTTAAACGTGCCCGTCTCGCTCTCATCCGCGTTGACGACCACGTATTTCACCGGTTCATTCTGCGGGATGAAGCTCCACTTCACACCGGTGGGGAAGCCCGCGCCACCACGCCCGCGCAAGCCGCTATCTTTCACTTCTTGGATGACATCGCCCGCGTCCATGCCCAGCGCTTGCTTCAGCCCGTCATAGCCGCCATGTTCCAGATACACATCGAGTTCATCGATGTTGGGGATGTCTTTTTCACGTAAAAGAATGTGTTCAAAATCTGTCATCGTTCTACCGTCCCAATGCTTATCTTAACTTTACGAGTCAGCCTCAGTTTCAGTCTGGTCTTGATTACGCCAGTATTCCAGCAACCCGCGCACGCGCTCCATGTCAATCTCGCCGTCTTCCGTGCGGAAGTCGCGATATTCGCCGTTATCGGCATCGCCAAAGCGAAAATTACATTGGAGCATGGGCGCACGGTCGCACGCGCCAAGGCACATCACATGCTCGACTGTGAACAGCTTATCCGTAGTCGTATCCTGATGATGATCTAGCCCCAGCTCCTCTAAGAGTTGTTCGTACAAATCGTCGCCCCCTTCAAGCGCGCAAGCGAGGTCAGTACAGACATAGACCCAGTACTTGCCCTTGGGGCGCTCGCGATACATCGTGTAGAAGCCCGCGATGGACTTCACCTGTGTTGGATCCATCTCGCACAATTCAGCGACTTCGCGGATCGCATCTTCGTTGACCCAACCGTATTCTTCCTGTGCGATATACAGCAGAGGCATCACCGCCGAGCGTTTGTCGGGGTATTTTGCGAAGTGCATCTCGATGCGTTCTGCATATTTTTCGTTACCAATGACAGCCATAATGTCCCTCTAATGACGTTTGATGATGTCCCGTGCGCGGCGGTTGCTCGCGCCCCCGCACACCTGATAATTAACGATCGGCATCGCCCAGCACAATATCGACGCTCCCGATGATGGCGATCAGGTCAGCAATCAGGTGACCTTCTGCCAGTTCGGGGATCGCCGCAATGTGCATGAACGACGGTGTTTTGAAATGCACGCGCCGCGGCTTAGGCCCGCCCGTGCCATGAATGTAACAGCCAATTTCACCGCGCGGGCTTTCGATGCCGACGTAAACTTCTTCATCCGGCACATCAAAGCCTTCTGTCCACAGCTTAAAGTGGTGGATGACCGCTTCCATGCTTCCACCCAGTTCACTGCGCGGCGGTGGCACGAACTTACGGTTATCACTGCGGAAGCGGCCTTCTTTCGGCAGACGCTTGAGCGCTTGCTTGATGATGCTCACACTCTCGTACAGTTCGAGAATGCGACACATGAAGCGGTCGTACACATCGCCGTGTTCGCCCAGTGGCACGTTGAAGTCGTAGGTCTCGTAGCCGCTGTAGGGTTGCGCCTTACGCAAATCCCAGTTAACCCCGCTCGCACGCAGGACAGCGCCCGACGCACCCAGTGAGAGTGCAACGTCCGGCTCGAGCACGCCGACACCCTGCGTCCGATCAAGCCAGATCGGGTTTTTCTCCAGCAGGTTACGATAGTCTTCAATGCGGTGTATGAAATCTTCGAGGAAGGCATCGACCGCCGGATAGAACTCTTCCGGCACATCGCGCCAGACACCGCCGGGGCGCATGTAAGAGGTCATCATCCGTTGACCGGAGACCATCTCGAACATCTCAAGGATTTGCTCGCGCTCGCGGAAGCAATAGAGGAACACGCTCATCGCGCCCATATCGAGCGCTTGCGTCCCCAACCAGACCATGTGGCTGGCAATGCGCGAGAGTTCCAGCATAATCACGCGGATGATTTGGGCGCGTTCGGGCACGTCGAGTCCCGTCAGCTTTTCAACCGCGAGGCAGAAGGCTGTGTTATTCGACATCGGCGAGAGATAGTCCATGCGATCGGTCAGCGGCACGGCTTTCTCGTAGGTCTTATCTTCGATATTCTTCTCGATCCCCGTGTGCAGGAAGCCAATATCGGGCAACACGCTCACGAGTTCTTCGCCGTCTAGCTCAAGCAAGAGCCGTAACACGCCGTGCGTGCTGGGGTGGTGCGGCCCCATGTTGAGCAACATCGTCTCGCCGCTCATCGCCCGATCAGAGACCAAGCCCTTCAAGGCTTCCAGGTTGCCTTCCCACGTCGCCTGTACGGCTTCTTGCTCGTGCTGATTCTGTTCAATATCTTTCAGTACCATAACAGTAATAATCCTCTCTTATTCGAGGGCTTTGGGCTTGTGCTTGCGGATTTCGTTGACGTTGAAGGAAAACGCGACCGTCTCTTTGCCAAGCGGGTAATCGCGGCGGTGCGGGTGACCATCCCAGTCCTCTGTCATCAGCAGACGACGCGGATCCGGATGCCCGTCGAAGCGGATGCCCATCATGTCGGCGATCTCGCGCTCGAGCCAGTTCGCCCCGCGCCACACGCTGGTAATCGTCGGCACGATCGGCTCTTCTTCCATCGCAAAGGCTTTGACGCGCAAGCGACGGTTATACAGCATCGAATACAGGTGATAAGACACGCCGAAACGCTCGGGGCGAAAGGCGCGTCCGTCCGCGCCGTCGTAATCGTCACCATAATCATTCGGATAATAATCGACCGCGCTAATATCGGAGAGATAGTTATAGATCAAGCCCGGGGTACTGCGTAGGAATAGCATGATGTCAACGATGTTATCGGGCTTAATCACGATAGTTGTTTCCCCGGCGAAGTTACGCACGTTGAGAATATCATCGGGGAATTGTTCTTCAAGCTGTGTGATTGGATTAAGCGGTGCCGGTATTTGCATCAGGTTGTTCTTTTCTTCCTTAAGTTCATTTGCAGGCATAAGATCAGGCGCTTTATCCGCAAGTGGACGAACACCATTGTTCGTCCCCCCGGATGATTGTGCCTGATGATATTGTTTGTGCGTGATGGCGGTGCCGAGACCACAAGCGCGACCCCCGCACCGCGCGCGTCCCTCTTAGACGGCCCAGTCACTGATATGCTCGCCACGGACTTTCTCGTGTAGCGTCAACACGCCGTGGATCAATTGCTCTGGGCGCGGCGGGCACCCGGCAACGTACACATCAACCGGAATAATTTCATCAACGCCCTGCACAATCGCGTAGTTGTTGTACACGCCACCGCAAGAGGCGCAATCGCCCATGCTGATGACCCATTTGGGGTCTGCCATCTGATCGTACAATTGGCGCACGACGGGAGCCATTTTCCGCGTGACCCGCCCCGCGACGATAATCAGATCAGATTGGCGCGGTGTCGCGCGGTTCAGCTCCATGCCGAAGCGCGACATATCGTAATTAGAGGCCTGCGTGCCCATCATCTCGATCGCACAGCAGGCGAGACCGAAGAGCAAGGGCCACATTGCGCCCGTGCGTCCCCAGTTTACTGCTTGTTCTAGCGTGGTTGTCACAACGCCAAGGTTGCCGAGTTTGGATGTTACTCCCATTCCAACGCCCCTTTCTTCCATTCATAGATGAAGCCAACGATTAGGATTAACGTGAAGAAACCCATCACAACCAGCCCATATAAACCAAGGTCGCGCATCGTCACCGCCCACGGCAAGAAGAAGATCACTTCCACATCGAAAATGATGAACAACACCGCCACCAGATAGAACTTCACTGGGAGGCGACGGTTCGCCGGGCCGATCGGTTTCATCCCGCTTTCGTACGGTGCGTTCTTGCGGAATGAGGGATTATGCGGGCCGAAAATGCGCGAGATCATCAGAATGATGAGCGCAATGACGACTGATAAGATGAGTAAAATGCCAGCAGGTGCAAATTGTTCTAATGTCATCGAATGACCCCGATTGTGATATTTGGAGCAAACTAGAAAAAGATTAGCATAATGCCTACATACCGTCAAGCGATATATGAGCAGGTTATGAGTGTGATTTTCTATCGGTTGCTTTCATTACTTTCGTCATAATTATTTTACCGTATACACCGGAAAGCTTAAAGGATAATTCAGGTTAAGGTCATTATGAACGCCGGTTAATCAGCGCTGGACGGTGGGATTGACCGCTCAAGCCTGCGTTCAGTAATGCTTAAGGATTCAGGGGGTCTTTCGGATAGTTGGGACAAAAAAGCGCATGAGTCAACAAGCTACTAAGCGTTTTTATCCAAATATATCCCAAAAACGACAATATATCCCAAAAAATTTGGGATATTTGGGATATATCGCCATCTTAACGCTTAGTGCATGATGAGCATCAATAGCCGAACCAGCGCGCAACTGTCGCCACGATGACAAAAGTGATGACCACTGTCAGCACAATCGCACCAATGTATTGCACGCCGCCCTTCAGGTTGTCCCACTCGGCGCGTGTCAAGCCCAGTCGTTTATCCGATTCTGATGGGCGATCGTCGCTCATGCCTCGTCTTGCTCCTCTGCCGTGACCAGCACTTGCGCCTGTTTGACGTACAAACGCGCCCCATCCGGCACATCGTCATGGACGTGCGTGCCGGGCCCGACGACCGCATCCGCGCCGATTTTCGTGCCGGGCATTGTCATCACATCGACCCCTAGAAAAGCCCCCGCGCCGATCACTGACCCGAACTTATCGCGCCCGCTCGCCATCCGTTGCCCCTTGACAGTCGTCGGCACGATGCCCTTGTCGATGCGTAAGTTCGCGGTCGTGCATCCTGCGCTGAAGTTGACGTTCTCGGCGAAGATGCTATCCAGCACACGGCAGGCATGCAGGTTGACCCCATCGGCAACGTAACTGCGCGCGACTTCCGTCGTGAAGCCCACCTGACAGTTGTTCAGCACCATCGCGTGTCGCACGAGCGCCCCATTGCCGACGATCGTATCCTTGCCGATATACGCCGGCCCGACAATCCCCGCACCCGGAAAGACCTTCGCCCCCGCTTCGATGATGACATCGCCCACGATCGCCGCTTGCTCGCTGACGTATGCCTCCGGCGAGATGGTCTGCCCGTCAATCTCGCCCAAGAAACGCTCCATGATCGACAGCACATGCCACGGATACTTGAGCGCGTCCCAGCGCCCATCATAGCCGACGAGATAGAAGGGCTTGTCCTTCATCAAAGCGTCCATCGCTCGCTCATAATGGTCGTCGCTGGTGATGCCTGCATCATATTGCTGTTGAATCTGGTCGAAGAGTGCGCCACCCTTGGCGTGGATATGCGCCACGATGTTGACGTATTGACTGGGACGCTTATCCGCACCGGGCTTTTCGACAATGCCACTGATATGCCCGCTATCGTTGACGATCAAGTACCCGCCGGGGAAGTAATCGTCCATCTTCACGCCGGCCATGTACGTGCCATCGGGGTTACTGCGATACATCGCCAGCATATCTTCATGCAGGCGGATGTCGGTCACGTCGTGTACCTGTGTGATATAAATCGCGTCGTCGCGGCGATCTTGGATTTTAGCGGCGGCGCGCAGGACAGCATCGCCCATGCCGATCGGTTGATCCTGTATCGCATAATCAATGCTCAACGCGCTCTGTGCGCCGATCGTGCGTAGGTCGTCGATGTTGTGCGGGTTGCCGACTAGCACCGCATCGCTGAAGCCCAGCGACTCGTAACGGCGCAATTGCATTAGCAAGAGCGGGGCTTGCATGAATTTGATGAGCGACTTCTCGCGCAGGGGCCACATCCGCGAGGATGCCCCGCCTGCTAGAATGATCAAAATCGGGGTGTTCGCCATAGGTCATATCCTTTGCCAGATCAACAATAGCCAAAGAATAGCAGTGGCAACTAGGTTAACGCGAGTGCTGATGTTGAATATGACGATAACGCCAGCCGTAATGCGCCGCACTGCCGAAGAGCAACAGCCCCAGCAAAGCCATCGCGCCTAAGCCATCGCTGATGCCCTGCAACAAGAACAGCACGCCGAAAACCACCTGACTCGCCGCCGCTACCAGCGCGCGGGCAGGGTCGTCGCTGGCATCGCTGAGCGCACGATGCACCCGCGTATCGTCCAGTGTCCACCACAGCGACCACAAGCCACTAGCGAATAACACCAGCGCGATAATCGCATCGAACACGCGCAAAAAAGACTCACCGTCCGGCTTGGTGAGAATACCGAAGAACCCGCCCAGCACAGCGACGATCATCAACGCGATGCCCCGCGCACGCATCGCCCACGCCTCGCGCTGGGCCCAGTTCAGCCATGCGTCGTCCGCCTGTTTGGGTTTAAGCTTCGTCATGGTGCATCTCGTCTGACTGCGTGTTGGGTGGCGTGTCGTCGCTATTGAGCGTCGGCTTAGGGAAGAGCGCGTCGTAGGCTTGTACCTGCTGATTGCGCCAGCGGAACCACACGCCGAGGAGCGCACTCAGCCCCGCCACGACGAAGAACCCCGTCCGCGCCTGCTGGATAGCGAACACCATCAGCACGCCCGCGCTGATGAACGCCATCCAACTGCGCTGGCTCTGCTGATGGGCACCGATGAACATCAGGTGTTTGCGCTGATCGGCAC
>DAOTTV010000047.1:0-7366 GCA_034437755.1 Anaerolineae bacterium
CTTGACCTTGTTCATTTTGAACGCATAGCGTTCAAAAAAGCAAAAGTTTTTGGCGTTCCCTTTTTTCAAAAAGGGGACAAAAAGAGCTTGACCACGCAAGATACGAAAGACACAAGTATTTTAGCGCAAAATAGAGACAATGTGCAAAGGATTTCTTACAAACTCTGTCGAAATTAACTATATCTCTATCCTAAGGGACGATGCTGTCCATCGCCCCTCTGGATGTAGAAAACTCACCGAACGCTAAGCCCTCAGCCGTTGCACTGCACACTCATGATGAGGACACTGCCAGCAGTCGCGGGCATGCGTATCTCGAAGATGGTATCTTGCTGGAAAGTGGTGCTGAGGTTGTTCTCATTGCCGGATGCCGCCACGACCGTGCCGGTTTCGGCATCTTGTACGCGGATATAGTCGGTGATGTCCGGTTGTAACTGCCCCCCCTGCGTCTGGATGAAGATGCTGGTGTCACTGGTGGCTGACCATGTGCCGCCGATAGCGGTTGTCGCGTCGGCACCGGTGGCGGTGGTCGATGTCGTCACAGTGCCACCCGGACACTCGACCGTGCCCAATGCCGTCGATTCTAGTGCCGAGACAGACGGGGCGGCGGTCGGGTCTGGGGGTGGGGTCGGGGTCGCTGTCGGCAAGGGCGGCGGTTCAACCGTCGGTAGCGCGTCGCAATCGCCATCAGCGACGACCGTATCCGACCGCATGAATCCACCGACTTCGACTTGATACCAGCGCATCCCGAACTGATCGCTGGCGCGTCCAGTGGCGACAAGCAAGCGATTGGGCTGGATCACGTTCACCACGTCGTAGAGCAAGCCGGGCCCACGGCGCACGTTACGCAGTTCGTCCGGTGTGCGCAGGGTGCAGGCAGGGTCTGCCGATGCGCTCGTATCTTGCCCTGCCGGCGTGCCGAAGCTCTGAGCGTCAGTTGTATCCGACACTGGCGGTGTGCCGAAGCCCTGCGGCACGTCAGTCGGTGCGGGGTTCGCGCCAGTATCAGCACTCGGTGCGCCGAATTGACGCGCCAGCAGAGAGAGCGGCAGGCTCGCGCTGGTCGATGCTAAGAGCGATTCGCGCTGGGGTGCGCCGACCGGATCGAGATTATCATCCAGCGGGATATTCAAGCGGATGCCCGCCGATGCTGAGGCTTCTGCTGTGCTATAAAGCACGGTCACATCGCCTTCTAGCACGCTGATGCTCAGGAAGTCGTCGGTCTGTGCTTGTAAGAAGGCAGTGCCGTTCAGCTGGATTTCGACATCGTTCACGCGGAACGCGATCGCATCCGGCACGCCGTTGGGCGATTGTACCAGCATCCCACTATCGGGAATATCGCTCCCACACTGCGGCGGCGTATCCTGCGAGAGCAAGAGGAAGGACTGCATCGGGCCGAAGCGCGGCGGTTCTAAATCTGGCGCAGGGGAATTAGCATTGACGAAGGGCAAGGCATCCTGACCGCCTTCAACATCGATATAGGGCGCGTACACCCAGCCCGTCCCCGCGAAGAGCGTGGGAATCTGGATGCGTAACCAGACCCGATCAGCTGTGCGTCCGGTGACCTGTATCGACTCGCCCGCTTGCAGT
The DNA here is from genome assembly GCA_034437755.1 of Anaerolineae bacterium. Lineage (GTDB taxonomy): Bacteria > Chloroflexota > Anaerolineae > Aggregatilineales > Phototrophicaceae > JAUZRW01. The sequence continues at coordinate 1,588 of DAOTTV010000047.1, forward strand.
TGATAGACGACAACGCCGTTGTTATCCGGCGCGCGGCGCACGATGAGACCGCGCTCGGCAGTCACGCGCCCGCTCGCCGCGCCACCGGTCGCCACTTCGCCGGTATCGACCAGCGTCATATCACCGAAGGCGATCATATCGGCAGTGAGCGCGCGATTGCCATCGGTCGTGTTGAAGGTCGGTTTAACGACGACCGTCGTCCAGAAGTTATTCGCCGTGCCGACCGATTGCAGGTTAATCTCAGAGAGGCTGTTGAGCGGGATGATGTCGCCGTTGTTGGCGAAGGTCTCGCCCTGTGCGTTGGCGTTGACCACCGCATTGACCGAGCCGAACGCGAGGCAGGCTTCGCCATCGCGCACGCCATCACACACGAAGTTCGCCGCCGAGAAGCTATCGGCAACGCCTGTCGGGCAGATGTCACCGCTTACATCCGGTGACGCGGCTTGTTGACCGTCGCCCGTCGTCGCCGGTGCGCCGCTGTCCGTATCATTGCCGGTTGCGGGGGCATCGCCGAGCGTGGGCGCACTGCCTTCGGGCGTGGCATCGTCCAAAATCGGAATCTGCGTGGCAGTCGGGTTACCTGTATTCTGCGCGGTCGAGACCAGCAGTAAGGGGAGTGCGCCGAGCAGAAGGATAACCAGCGCGCCCCCCATCCATTTCCAGTTTGATTGCATCTTGTTACCTTCCAAATCATACTGAATAATTTGCTTTCTAGTATAGCGCGAAATCAGATTCCATGAAGTATCGTAGGCAAATCGGGTCTACGAGAGACTCGTCAGGGAGTCGTTTCTGTGACCCACGCTCTAATAGATTATGCGGGCGAACTATATTCGCTATAGCAAACCCTTACAAGCGTTCCCATGACAACTTTTGTTCGCAGTGCCGGCAAATCAGCACACATCAGGAGACACACAATGATTATCATCATCGCACCGACCGCCTTCAAACACAGTTTAAGCCCGCGCCAAGCCGCCACAGCAATCGAACTTGGCATCCGCACCGCCCTGCCCGATGCGACGTGCATCGCGCTCCCGATTGCGGATGGGGGTAATGGCACGCTCGACGCATGGCTGGCATCAGGTGGCACGCGCCACAGTGCCCGCGTTCACGATCCGCTGATGCGACCCATCGACGCGGATTATGGCATCTTGCACGATGGCAAGACCGCCATCATCGAGATGGCGCGTGCCTCCGGCATTGAGCTACTCGCCCATGACGAACACGACGCGCTCCACACGACCACCTACGGCACTGGCGAGTTGATACAGGCGGCTTATCAACAGGGGGCGCGACGCTTCATCATTGGCATGGGCGGCAGTGCGACGGTGGACGGGGGCGCGGGCGCGTTACAGGCGCTGGATGTGCGCCTGCGCGATCAAGATGGACGGGACCTAGCGCCGGGGGGCGAACCACTAGCACGACTCGCGCAAATTGACACGCGCAATCTCGCGCCACGCTGGCAGGATTGCGAATTCATCTTCGCGACCGATGTCGATAATCCTCTGTTGGGCGCGACGGGTGCGGCGGCAGTTTTTGCCCCGCAGAAGGGCGCGACTCCGGCGCAGGTCACCCAACTGGCGGCGAATCTCAGCCATTTCGCGGACGTGATGCGGTCACAGCAGGGCGTAGATGTGCGGACGGTGGCGGGGGGTGGCGCGGCAGGTGGCTTGGCGGCGGGGTTGCTGGCATTCCTCGGCGGGCGCATCACATCGGGGATTGATCTCTTGCTGGCAGAGATGAACGTCGTGGAACAGCTAGACGGGGCGCAGGTCGTCATCACGGGCGAAGGTCAGATCGACGTGCAGACGATGCAAGGCAAGGCTGTGCTGGGCATCGCTCGTCTAGCGGCGCGTCATGATGTGCCGACGATTGCGCTTGTCGGCCGTTTGAACGCGCACGATCGCCACTTGCACGACGCAGGCATCCACGCCGTGTTACCGATCGTCGATCAGCCGATGTCGCTTGCTGACGCGCTCCAACGGGCGGATGATCTGCTCGAACGCGCCGCCCTGCGCTTAGGGTATATCATCAGCGCCATCCGGGATTAAGACTGCGGCACTGTCGTCTTGATCTCAGTCAGCACCGTTTGATGCTTGCTGTGGAAAGTATTCAGAATATCGACGATCTCATTTGCCGGACGTTGCTCGCCGGTTGGTTGTTGGTCGGCATCGACGGGTGATTCGCCCCCGTAGAAACCGAGTTTTTCATAACTTTCGACTTTGGGCAATTGATCTAATTCTGCCGGATCGGTGATCGGAATCGGGTTCGGGTCGCGCTGTTTCGGAACCATCTGCATGCGAGTTTTATCAAATGTATAGATATAAACGTAGACCGTCTTGATCTCGCGCTTCGTCATCTTCTCTTTGATGATCGCTTTCTCGGTCGTGGTGAAAACGCTCTGTGGGAACTCGCCTTCTAACAGCATGACGTGGGCTTCGTGCGTGATGTGCTGGACAAAACGTTTGGAGACTTCGCGCCATTGACTGCGGAGGCGATCGCTCCAGCGTGGGCGACCGAAAGTCAAGCCGTCGAACAAACTGCCACCGACTGAGGATTCGAGCGATGTACCGCCCTTCTGTTGCACGTCGGCAATCGCCGGATACTGACTCATCTTGCCCCACAACACGCCTCGCTGAGATTGCACGCTGACGGCACGATCCAGCACGGCAGGATCGGCTTGTGTGCGGATGTAGGTCTCGCCACGAATCTGGAAAGCCTGCTTGCCATCCAGATAATTCAGGACAGCTGTCAAAGCCGTATCAATGGCATCTTGATCCTCGCTGGCGAGGGTCTGCACGTAATTCAACATCAGGTTGAACAGGCGATTATCAGCGAGGCCGTATGTTGCCGCCCGCGCCTTAAATTTCTCGTAATCAGCCATCGCTTTTTGCTGGATGTATTGATCGCCGCTCTCATTCCAGACTTGATGCGTGGGCTTGCGGTTGGGCTGGCGTGTGGTAGCCGCCCGCGAGAACAGCGCAATGCGTCCGGCATCGCCATCAACCAAGGCTTGTTGATAGCCTTCTAAGGTGGCGATGCGGCTGGCGTTCTTCTCAGGATCGACGTTGAGTTTTTCCAGTTCCTGCGTGATGCCAATCATCTCGTCGCGCCGCTTGCGGTTATCGGGGAGCATAGTCGATAGCGAATCGGCAAGGCTCTGGATAGCATCCATATCGCGCTCGCTCTCATCGCGTGCTAGTTGATCGCGATATTGCGTCAAAAGGCTAATCATCGCGCCATTTTTGGGTGTCGGTGGCAACTTCTGTAAGAGCGCGTTGGCTTCGTTCAATTCAATCGACCAGTAATCTTGTGTTGGGGTCGTCGGTTGGTTCACTCGCTGGATCATCTGGCGCGTTTGTGCATTGCCGACTGCACGCTGTAAGCGCATGATTTCTTGCGGCGTGTGGGCTTGACCGATGGTCGTTGGTTGTGTAGCCGGCGCTGATTCGGTTGCCGGGTCACGCGTTGGTGACGGGGATGATTTTTTCTGATTCGTCTCCGTCTTGCGTTGCTTGCTCTGATCGCCCATGACGTTATATGCCCTCAAACATTTTCGGCTCTTTGGGATTTCGCGTGGTTTTTGTTGCAGAGGCTTTGCCCCCGCACCCCCACAAGGAACTGTCGTTCCTTGACCTTGTTCATTATTGAACGCATAGCGTTCAAAAAGCGCTTGATCACGCAAGATACGAAAGAACCACATCTTCTAAATAATATACGCCACATAAAGCAGACGTACTTCATATATCATAACGCAATAATGATGATCTGCAAGCTCATCTGAGAAAAAAGCTGTTAAAGTCGTGCGATGGGGTCACTGATCGTGGGGATGCAGGACGAGCATATTATTACGATGGACGGCGGCATCACCATAGCTATAACCCAGAATATCGGAGATATGCGCGGACTTCGCGCCCTTAATGCGCTGGAGTTCGACGCTAGTATAGCTACTCAAGCCCTGTGCGATTTCATCGCCTGCGTGATCACGAATGGCGATTTTCGCCCCGCGCTGGAATGTCCCGCTGACAGCTGTGATGCCCACCGGCAAGAGTGACGCGCCATCCCGCGCCTGCAATGCCCGCACCGCCCCGCTATCAATCGTCACAGACCCGCGCAGGCGGTCAGTCAATAACCAGCGCTTGCGGCTCTCGACGTGGGTGCTAGTCGCATTGAAGCGCGTGCCGATGCGCTCGCCGGCGAGAATGCGCGTGATAATCTGCGTATCGCCACCGCGCCCGATGACAGTCCGCACGCCACTGCGCGTCGCCACCTGTGCCGCCTGTAATTTGGTCATCATGCCACCCGTGCCCACGTCACTGCCAGCCCCACCCGCCAGCGCGAAGAGATCGTCGTCAATCTGTGAGACTTGCTCGATCAATTGCGCGGCGGGGTCTTGGCGCGGGTCAGCGGTGAATAAGCCGGGTTGATCGGTCAGCAGAATCAGCACATCGCCTTCGACCGCGCTAGCGACCATTGCCGAGAGATTATCGTTATCACCGACACGAATTTCGCTGGTGGCGACAGTATCATTTTCGTTGATGATAGGCACGATGCGATGTTGGATGAGCGTATGCAGGGTATCCCGCGCATTGAGATAACGGGCGCGGTCGCTTAGATCATCACGGGTGAGCAAGACCTGTGCCACTTGAATCTCGAAGATGGCGAAGAGGTCGCTGTAGATTTGCATCAGGCGATTTTGCCCGACCGCACTCAGCATTTGCTTTGAGGGCACCGATCGCGCGAGATCAGGAAAGTTAAGTTGTTCGCGTCCGGCGGCTTGCGCGCCAGAGGACACGAGAATCATCTCATGCCCGCGCTGGTGCAACTGCGCGACCTGTTGCACAATCTCTAACATGCGTTGCCGACTGAGGTGGGTCGTGCCAGCTGTCAGGGTGCTAGTTCCAAGTTTGACGATGACTCGTTGAGCGTGCATAATATAACCATGAGCATACAACGTATTTTCGATTATAATAGGCATGTGCCACCCGCTAACAGGCACAATTAGCAACCGCGACGGAGAATGTGCCGATGTCAGTTAAACCCAATTGCTATATTGAATTCCGCGTGATTGATACCAAGCGGTTTGAAATTTTATTGCGCTTCTTCGACCCCTTGAAGAAGTGGACACAGGACATGGGAAGCCCCGCACAGCAGATGGGGGCATCGGCAGATGATACGATTGTCGCCCGCGTCAACAAAGACGATACGCAGGAATCAGGCCTTGCCATCCCCGAAGAGACGCGCCAGCGCAGTAACTTTGGCAAGCCCGAAGAATGGTTGCTCGCCTTTCGTCCGAAAGATTTAGAGTATCTGGGGATGCCCACCCATGCGGACTCGATCCGTGCCCTGCGCGATTGGCAAGGCTTATCCCGTCGCGAACGGCGACGTTTCATCCGCGAGTACGATGAACAGCATCAACTGCAACAATTAGCCGATTTCATCGATATGATGCGCCACTGGCAGGATGTCGAATACGAATTAGTCGCCTGCGAGATGCACGAGTCCGATCGGGCGCGTATTACCTATAGCACCTTCGACTATCCCTTCGAAGGCAAGCTCGCATTAGAGACATTGCTGATGTTCTTCGGCTTCTTCAGCATCATCGACGACGGGTGTTGATGCCGATGACCAGTGCCCAAGCGACCGATCAGCACACCGTCGTCATCGCCACCGACCTGACCGATGATGCACTCGCCCACCTCAAGACCTGTGAAGACATGATCGTCCGACAAGTCGCGCCGAAAACGGCTGTCGTGCGCGATAACTTAGCCGATGCCCACGC
>DAOTTV010000048.1:0-5336 GCA_034437755.1 Anaerolineae bacterium
CCTTGACCTTGTTCATTGTGAACGCTGCGCGTTCAAAAAACCAAAAGTTTTTGGTGTTCCCTTTTTTCAAAAAGGGGACAAAAGGAGCTTGACCACGCAAGATACGAAAGACCCACAAAACTTTCACAAGACCCAGACTTTTGTGGTCAAGTGTGTGCGAAAGCGCACAAAACGCGATACACTCAAGATGCAGACTATCATCAGCGTCAACAGCATAACATGCAGAGATCATCACCATGCGGATTAATCGCCCAAGTTATCGTCGGTCGCGCCCCCTGCGGGGATGCTTGCCCTTCGTTGTATCGCTAGCTTTGTTGCTGATACTGGCGTGGGGTGGGCGCAGTCTGTGGCGTGATTGGGCGTGGCAACTGATCCAACCAAGCCCCGCCGACGTGACGCTCACCGATGCGCGGCAAGCATACGCGCGCGGCAATCTGGATCAGACGATCCGCTATGGGCAACAGCTACTCGCTAACAACCCCGACGACGTGGGTGCGCTGATTCTGCTGGCGCGGGCGCACATCTATCGGAGTTACGTCGATTATAATCACGCGCGCGATCGCCAGACTGCGCTGGGATTGACCACGAACGCCTACGAGCGCGACCCGCTCAATCTAGATCTACAGGCGATCCACGCCTTCGCCCAGCAGGATAACGGCGACTACGAAAGCGCCGTCCGCAACGCTCTACGGGTGCTTCGCAATGATCGCAATCACCCGATTGCCCGCGTGACGCTGGCGCTCGCTTACGGCAATCAGGGCTTGTTCAGCGCCGCCCTGCGCGAGGCAGAAGTGGCAGTGACAATCGCTGACATGCGCGCGAATGACTGGCGCGCTGACGCATACCGTGCGCTCGCCATCGCCCATAGCGATCTCGCCCAGTACGATGCGGCAGCAACCGCGATCGAGCAGGCGATCACGCATCAACGCCGCCTGATTCCTCTGCATTTCGAGCGGGCGCTTTACGCCCTGCAAGTGGGTGATACCGACACCGCGACGGCGACCTACTTCAACATCATCGCCTTCGATGCGGAAAACGTCAAAGCGCGTCTGCGCCTGTGCGAAGTGAGCAGTCAACTGAGCGAGCGCTCTGCCGCCATTGATTATTGTACGGAGGTCGTCAATCGTGCGCCGGGCTGGGTCGATGGTTGGTACACGCTGGGGCGCGAGTATTACCTGAGCGGCGATTGGTTGCCGGCACAGCAGGCGATGGCGCGATGCACCGCGCTACAGGTGGCGCAGGATGTGCCGATACCGGAGCGTCGCCTCGAATGCTGGTATATACAAGGACAAGCTGCCGAAGTCCTGCGCGATTGCCCGACCTTGCTCACGCTCTACGCCGAGTTCCAGCAGATGGTGCAGAGCGCCAACCTGACGCAAACCTGGGTCTATCCCCCCGGTGGGCCGCCTGTCTGCGCTGATTTTATGGCGACCGGCACGCCCGCCCGCGCCCGATGAAGCAGTTGCATCACGCCACATAGCGCGAAGTTTGCTAGAATAGCCGTAACTACTCAGGGGCGTTGCCCCCGACCCCCCACAAAGGACGATCGTCCTTTGAACCTGTACCCGCCGAACGTTTTGCGTTCGGCAAAACTGGGGTGCAGGGGAGACATCCCTTGCTGGGGCGTGGGGTGAAACCCCACAAGAAGACTCTACCTGAGTAGTTACGAATAGACCTAGACTGTCGTCCATAGCGACAGCCTGTTTTGACGACACCGCTCACGGGAGAAAATATACATGGGTGAAATAACACGTAAAGAGTTAATCCTCAGCCTGGTCGGCGCGAATACCAAACCGCGTCTCGCCGGCATTGATCTATCGGCGATGAACTTGCATCGGCTCGATTTTGAAGGCGCGAACATGCGCGGCACGAATTTATCCGCCAGCAACCTGCAAGAGGCGATTTTGCGAAATACCAACATGACCGGCGCAAACTTGCAAGTCTCACAATTGCCCTATGCTGACCTGAACAACGCCAATCTGACCGTCGCCAACGCCAGCGGCGCGAACTTCACCGGCGCACGCTTGACCGGCACTAACCTGAGCAACGTCACGCTCAACGGCGCAAATCTGGAAAATGCCAATCTCAAAGGGGCGAACGTGAGCGGGGTCAAGTTCGATGAGAATACCGTCTGGCCCGATGGCAAGCGCGGCAATGCTGGCAACCCGGCTGATTACACCTAAACCGCCGATTCATCGATCACACCACAGCCCTGCCCAACGCGATTGCACCGTAGGCGAACCGTCGCTAGGCAGGGCAATCCCCTTATGATTATAATGCGCCCCGTTTTGCAAGCACGAAGGATGAGTACGAGATGCACCAAGATGAGACGACACCCCGTCGGAGCGATATCTTCCCCGACGAGGATTATGCGACGGACAGCCCTGGATGCCTGATATGGGCAGTCGTCGGGCTGTTCAGCGCGGTGATGGCGGTGGCAATTGTGCTGACTGCGACATGGGTCGGCTTCAACGAAGGGGTTGACCGCGCTCGTGCCACCCAAGCCGCTGTCACGCAGGAGAATATCACGCGCCAGTGTGAATTTTTGCCGCAGGACATCGCGGCGGGACGGGTGAGCATCGTACAGGGACGCTTCGACGCACTCCAACGGGCAGGTGGGTTACCGGCGTGCGCCCTGCCCTATATTGCCAACGCGACACAAATGTATCTGGAGAGCGTCGCCACGCCAACCGCCGTACCCGCCACCGTTACCCCCCAGTCGAGCGCCACCGCGACGCTGATCCCGCCAACGACGGCGATCACCGATGCCCAGCCAACCCGCGCAGCGACCGATAACACGAGTGGCGGCTATGATCTGGACGCGCTCTTTGCCGAAGCGCAGACTTACCAGAGTAGCGGCGAATACGAAGAGGCGATCCGCACGCTAGATGCGATCATCGCGCTCAATCCCGATTATCAGCGGCAAGCAGTCAATCAGGCGCTGTTCAACGCGCTGACGCAACTGGCGACGATCAATTATCGCACTGCCGACGGAAGCCTATCCGAGGCCATCTTCCTCACCAATCGCGCGCGTGAATATGGCGATGTTGGCGACTTGAACTTCGAGGCGGTCGTCGCACAGACCTACTTAGAGGCGCAGGCATATATCGGCGTGGATTATGTGCAGGCGATTCGTCTGCTCAATCAAGTGCGGAGCTATGCCCCTAATTATCGCGATGCCAATCAGATCCTCTTCGATCAACTGGTGGCGTATGGCGACGCGCTGATGTTTGGCGAGCCGTGTCGCGCTGTCAACCAGTATGATGCGGCATTAGGCCTGTTCCAGCGCCCGGCTACGCAGACCAAGCGCAACGATGCCCAGCAAGCCTGTCAGGGGATCGCCGCGCCGACCAGCGATCCGGCGAATCCGGCGGCGACACCTGCCGACAGCGCCCCGCCGACGATCGCGCCGATCGGGCAACCGGGGACGTGATACAGGCGTGGATGCGATACCGCGACTTCGGATAGTGGAAGCAAAAACGCGCTTGAGTCAGCGTGATGACTAAGAGAAATTGACGAATTTAACCCCAATATATCCCAAAGTCGGTCATATATCCCAAAGTCGTTTGGGATATTTGGGATATAGCGTCATGAATTGTAACCTTAGCGAAATACGCCGATTCGGGCGATCTTTTGCTATGTTGATTGTCATTTTGTTATATAATCTGCCTAGCAACCGTCATCAGGCGTTGTCAACGTTGGGCGTTTGCCGTTGTTTTGGGATGAAAAGCCTATTGTCATTTGTGCGGCTTCGCCTCATACTGATGATGGGGATAGATTGTAAGTAGCCTATTGCTGGACATCAATGCTAGGGGAGGTAATGAAGACGTGGCAGAAATCAAGCAGGAACAGAAGCTATTAGTCGCCATCAAGACCGCGCGCGAGGGCAATAAAGAACGAGCGCGCGAGTTGTTGAACGACGTTTTGAGCAAAGATCCAGAGAATGAACTCGCTTGGATTTGGCTTGCGGCAGTCGTCGAGAAGAACGACCAGCGTCGCTACGCCTTCCAGAAGGCGCTAGAAGTCAATCCGGCGAATACCGAAGTGCAAAACGCACTTAATTCATTGGTGGGTATCCTCGATAAAGATAACCGCATCAGCTACGATCGCATGTCGGCGAAGGCGCGTGTGTCGTTTGCGGATGAGACGATCAAACGCCGCTTCGCGCAAATGTTTGACTTGAAAGAAGAGAAACCTAAGCGGCGCATCACCATCGGCAATCCCTACGTGTTCGCGCTCAATATCGGTATTCTCATGATCGGCACAGTGATCTTGATTCTGTTGATCGCCGATGTCGGGGTCGATGACGTACAACGCCAGTTCGAAACGTCGAACGTCGATGTCGAATTCGTGCGGATGGTCAATTACGAAAACGTCCTCGCCGCCCAGCAAGCCGCCCAGCGCGCCACGCGCCCCGGCAGTCAACAACCGGACGTAGACCCGGATGGTAATCCTGAGCAAGAGATTATCGTCGTGGCGACAGCAGAACCCCTGCCAGAAGATGTGACGCTGTGGTTGATACAGGTGACAATCCGCGATGCCGATGCCGAACGCGATAACTTCGCCAGTGGTTGGGATGTCGTCCTGCCGAATGAACGTGTGGCACAGCCGATCGGCGGCGATGACTCGCAGTTCACGCGCGAGATTCTGTTCCCCTATGATGATCAACCCTTCACGCTGAGCCAGATTGTGCCCCTGCCGAACGATATAAATACGATCACCGTGCGCGCATACGACAGTAACGCCGGCTTCGGCGGGCAAGAAGTAACAGTGACATTCGATCCAGAGGGAACAAGTGTGCAGGTAGGCAATAATTACGAAGTTGTACCATGAGATTTGCCTGATATTCTACACTCATCTAGTCTATATCGTGCGAAATCCGCGAATGTTACTAGGACTTTAGGACTAATTTAGCAAATCTCTATGTTATGAGGCCTGATTTGCTATATAATGATGATTGTAACGAGGAAGTGATGCTAGAGATCGAAACGGCATCAACTAGGAAAACGGGGACACAACTTGTAATCATAGCTGTGCCCACACCCACTCACGATATTATATTAAATGAGGTGCTACATCATGTCTGAGCAACAAGAAAAACAAGGTCTTTTCAACTGGGCGTGGCGCGGTAACGCCATTGGCGAGTACATGCCGACGCTGACGCTGATCGGTATCTTCTCGATTTCGATTTTGATGGTCGTCAGCCGCGAAGTCAACGCCCGCCTGAGCGAAGTCAACGACTGCCTGGAAAACGCTGGCGACTGTGGCGAATTCTGCCCGCAAGATGCTAACTTCGATGGTCTGCCTGCTGGCACTATTCTCAGCGATCAATTCGC
>DAOTTV010000049.1:0-19153 GCA_034437755.1 Anaerolineae bacterium
GAACAGGCGGTTGATATGGCGTTCAACCTGTTAGGCTTGTTCGAGGCGCTCGGTCTGGTCGTGACGGTCGGCGGTGTGGTGCTGGCGGCATACGGCTTCTCGAACTTCAACAACGCGAAAGAAGAACTGAACCGCACGCGCAAGCAGGTACTCGACGAGATCGAGACCTATCGTCAGGGCTTCGATACAGAAGTGAAGCGGCGCGAAGCCGACCTGCAATCCCTGCGCGATACCGTCATGGAGACTGCCGAAGCCGAGCGTCAAAGTACGTCGAACGCGCTCCTTGCCAACGCGCTGATTCCGCTGGGCGAGCGACAATATCGCACGTCCGATTACACGGGGGCACTAGCGACGTATAACCGTGCGCTGGAACTCGATCCGCAAAATCCGGCGGTCAATCAGCGTCTGGGGTACGTCTACACGCAGATTGGCAATCTGGCGCAAGCCGAGCATCATTATCAGCAAGCACTCGAACGCGAGCGCAACTTCGCGCCGGCACTCGCTGGTCTGGGTTACGTCAAGCGGCGCATCGGCGAGCAGATCGAGCGCGACCTCAAGCACGCCGAAGATCAAGACCAACGGCGGCAACAGCGCATCGACCGCGATTTGTACTTCAATAAGGCGGAGGAATTGCTCTTGAAAGCGCTGGAACTGTCGCCGCGTCTGGTCGATGATGATGGCGAGTCGTGGCGGGGCGTACTCGGTGGCTTGTACAAGCGGCGCGGGCAGATCGATCAGGCGATCGACGCCTATCAAGAAGCGACGCGAGTCACGCCGCAATCGTCTTACGGGCCGGTTAATCTCGCCCTGCTGTACATGAAGCAGAATCGCCGCGAGGAGATGATCGAGATGTATCGCAAGGTCGAGAAGATCGCCAGTCAAGAAGCCTCTGCCGAGCAAGGCAACTTTTGGGGCTATGCGGATTTGATCGTCTCCAGCTTTGCCATCGGCAAGGTTGAACAGGCGCAAGAAGCCCTGCCGGTGGCGATCAGCATCGCGCCTTATGACTCGTCCTTCATGCTCGAAAGCCTCGCCAGCACGCTAGAAGAATTGCTGAACGTGATCGACGAGCCTGACCGCACGATGATCCAGACGGCTATCGACGAGATTTATGCCGAACTCGATCATCGTGCATCAGCCTGAGGCGGGACGGTGCGCGTCAGTCCATCTGCAAGACGGGTTTGATGCGTGCCAGCGCCCAGTCAATATCTTCGCGGGTGATGACCAGCGGCGGCGCAAAGCGAATCACATTGTCGTGCGTCTCTTTGCACAGTAAACCGCGTGCCATCATCGCCTCGCAGAAGCGACGCGCACCGCCTGCGCTATCGTGCAACTCGACCCCGATCAGCAGGCCACGCCCGCGCATCTCTTTGACGTGTGGGCTATCAATCGCCTGCAAGTGTTGCATCAGGTAAGCGCCCATCTCATACGCATTGTCGATCAAGCCTTCTTCCGTCAATACCTTTAAAGGAGACTATACCCATCATGACATTCGACCAGTATTACAGCGATGTCCCGGCCGACCAGCGCGAGGGCTTGCGCCAGTTCCGGCAAGCGCACCCCGCACAAAGCACGACCGTTGCCGGCACGCGCTGGACGTATCACACCGCCGGCACGCCACAAACAAGCGCGATTCTGTGGTTGGTTGGCGGCATCAAAGTGGCGGATATTGCCTACGATATGATCCCGCTGTTGCAGGATGATTACTTCATCATCGCGCCCGATTATCCACCGCTGGAGACCATCGACGCGCTGGCGGATGGACTCGCCGGTGTGCTGAGTGCCGAAGGCGTGACGCAGGTCAATGTGCTGGCGGGATCGTTCGGCGGGATGCTGGCGCAGGCCTTTTTACGCCGCTATCCCGACCGTGCGCGTAAGGTCGTGCTATCGACCACCACCGCGCCCGACCCCAACACAGCGAAGACCTATCAACAGCAGTTGACGCTGGCTCGTTTTGTACCAGAGCCAATCTTGCGCGGGCAAGCCCAAAAGCAGATGTACGCGACAATCGCCCCGCCGGATGCAAAAGCGGCGTTTTATCGGGCATATCTGGATGAGCTTTATAGCGAACGGTTGCACAAAGCCGATATTCTCAGCCTGTATCGCGCACTGGTCGATTATCTCCAGCGCGATTATAGCGCCGACGACGTGCGCGACTGGGACGGCGACCTGTTGATACTCGCCAGTGATGACGACGCAACCTTCGACGATTCAGCGCGGCAAGCCCTGCTTCGCCTGTACCCGCAAGCGCAGACGCACCTATTCAGCGGGGCGGGGCATTCTCCCGCGACGACCCAGCGCGATGAGTTCTTCCGCGTCGTGCGGGCTTTCTTCAATACATGAGAAGCCCCGACGAAATCCGTTGCTAAAAACCAAAAGCGTGTTAGACTATTTGCAACGTTCGTAAAGTTGAATACAAATCATGATTCCCATAGATATACTCGATCATCTAACATTTCCGCCCATATTAGCCGTCGGCGGTGCTGGCGGGGCGGCTGTCAACGGTACATGGGGCGGCTTGCTCTTTTACATTGGGATTGCGCTGGGGGTTTCGTTCTTCTGCTCGGTTCTAGAGGCAATCTTGCTCTCTACGTCCCTCTCACATATTGAAATGAGCGCGGAAGACGGCAACCGCGGGGCGAGCTTGATGCAGAAGCACAAAGCCGATGTCGAACGCCCGATTTCCGCAATTTTGACGCTGAACACGGTCGCGCACACTGTCGGCGCGGCCGGGGCGGGGGCGCAGGCCGTCGCCATTTTCGGCGATGCGTGGTTCGGGGTCATCTCCGCTGTGTTGACGCTTCTGATTCTGGTCTTTAGCGAGATCATCCCCAAGACAATCGGCGCAACTTACTGGAAGCAGTTAAACGGCTTCGCCGCCTATGCGATTCAATTTTTAGTCGTCACGCTCTTGCCGGTCGTCTGGTTGTTAGAAATGACGACGCAGGTGCTAAAATCCGAAGACGAACAGCCTACCGTCAGCCGCATGGAGATCGAAGCTATGTCGCGCATCGGGGCGAACGAAGGCACGCTGGACGAGCGCGATTACAACATCCTGCGTAACTTGCTCCAGCTGAGCAACATCCCCGTGCATAAAATCATGACTCCGCGCACGGTGGTGGTCGCTTTTCAGGAAGATACTACTGTGCGCGACGTGCTAGAGAAAAACCCGACCCTGCCGTTCTCGCGCTTGCCGGTCTATCGTGAGAATATGGACGACATCGAAGGCTTTGTCCTGCGCTATGATCTGTTCCACGCCTTTGCCAATGATGGCGCGGATAAACCGCTGAGCGAACTGAAACGCCCGATTGCCGTCATTCCAGAGTCGAACGATGTGGCATCGGTAATGGATACGCTCATCAGCAAGCAGATTCACATCGGGCTGGTGATCGACGAATACGGTGGTACGGCTGGATTGGTGACGATGGAAGACGCGATCGAGACCATGCTCGGTATCGAAATCACCGATGAAAGCGACACCGCGCCCGACCTGCGTAAGGTCGCCCAGCAACGCTACAAGCGCCAGCAAGAGATGCTCCGTCGCCTGAACAACACGCCGACGCTGAGCAATATCACGGGCGAAGCCCCGCAGACCGGCGCGGACTGATACCCGCCGCCCATAGCACATGACTGCCAAAGTTTGGGGCTTTCGTATCTGGCGTGGTCAAGCTCTTTTTGTCCCCTTTTTGAAAGCGCTCTTATGTCGAACGTGTGCGATAGTCATTTAGGGCTTTGCCCTAAGACCCATGAGCTTTTGAAAAAGCTCAACCAAAACTTTCACAGCTTGCTTTTTCAACACAATAGCGTTGAAAGGTACGACTACGGTATAAAATCGCTTTTCACCACAGACTAAAGTCTCTGGCTAGCAAGATTGTAAGCCTACTAAAAGGGCTGAAAAACCTATCCGGCGGCGTCAGAGCCACTTCAGATGGCTTCCCCGCCACACAAAGTAGCTGCCATGCTTCAGCTTGCGGCGTAAAAAGTGGCGATTTAGACTGATGGGTAACGTATAGCCCTGAAGGCGGGATTGAGGGTGAGGGCTAACGATCGCGTCAATCAATTGACCTGAGTAGTTACAATCGCCCTCACAATTCCTTATTCGATATACACACTGACATGAGGAGAAATCTCACATGCTTCGACGATTAATCCTAGGCATAGCTCTGCTATGCCTGACGCTATTGCCGCTTGCCGCGCAGGATACCACACCCCCTGTTGTACGCGATGCCGCGCTCAATACGGCACAGGAGATTTTAGGCACGCGGGCGACCAACTGGCAGTACACCATCCTGCAACCGACTGACAACAGCAATCTGGGCTGTCTGCTGGTAGAAGGTGCGACGATGGCGCAGACCGTCACGCCTTACCGCGTGGTGCTATCTTACCCCGATGGCGATTACGTCATCCACGTCAGCGCGGATGGCTCGATGACGCAATTGTGCGACGAAAAATTCGGCACTGCTGTCACGGCGAATCCAGCACCGGAGACCGATGCTTGTGTCGCGGTGCCGGTTGCCACCCTGCCGCTGTATGCCGCGCCGAGTAACGCTGTACCCGCGATCGGCACTTTACAGGCGAATATTGAATACGTCGTGCTGGGGCAAGCCAATATTGGAGTCTGGTTGCAGGTCGGCTTTGACGGTCAAGTGGGCTGGGTCGAGACGCTTTCGGTACAGCTATCGGCGGCATGCCCCGATACTCTGGACATCACTGGCTATGTAGTGCCGGATTATCCCGGCGATGATTGCTTCGTGACACCCTTCGCCGCTTTCTCGAACGTGCGCGCCCGCCCGACCACCGAGTCGCAACTAGTCGCGCAAGTTTTTGAGAACAGCGTATACCAGACGACCGCCATTGACCCGACGCGCACCTGGTACTTCATCGGTGGCGGGTGGGTCTCGCAAACGGTCGTGCGTACCATCGGCGATTTCTGCGAGAGTGTGCCCGTCAGCGAGAGTCTCGTCGGCGAAGGCTTTGCAGACCCGCAAGCGACCCCGCCGCCACCCGGCATCGGCGCGCCGACTAATCCCACCGATACCAGCGTCAGTCAGGCTTTGACGACCTATCCCTGCCCGCTGGATTATGAGAGCAACGGTTACTTGCCGCCGCGCTTGCAACGCGGCAACGCCATCGCGGCGATTGAAGAAGGTGGCTTGCCCAACACCCTACGCGCCTTCCCGACGGTCAACGACGAAGTTGGCGAGCGCATTGGCACGATTCAACCCGGACGCACGATTGATCTGATTCTCAACGGGCCGGTGTGCAATCAGGGCATCGTGTGGTGGTATGTCGAGATTGACGGCACACGTGGCTGGACAGCCGAGAGCAACAACGGCGAATACTACATGACTCCTACCGGCACCGGCGAACCAATCGACGCGGCGCAGAATGGCAGTACTGATGCCCAACAAGCACCCACGTCGCCATCGCTGACCATCGCTAGCGATGTGCAGATGGTGACGAACGCCTTCATCACGATGGCGGCACTCGGTGATGACGACCGCACGCTGTATGTCACCGGCTTCTATAGCGGCGATGGCGGCGCGTCCTTCTTCGGGCTGTATGACATCGACACTGCTGGCAACGCGCCGAGCCTGTTTAACATGCAGACCGACCTGCTCGGCGTGCAATTTATCGATGCGCTATCCGCCTTCGCCATCGCTGATGCAAGCGGGACGCTCAGCATTTACTCGGCAGAGAATGCCAACCTCATCCAGCAGTTACCTGATCTGTACACCACGCCGAACAATTCTTCGTTGCGGGTGCAGGTCACGCCGTCGGGCAATGCGGTGGCGATCACGCGCTGTGCGACGACCGACTGCGCGCGCTATCAGCTGGCGCTGGTCGATGTGGCGACCGGTGCCGAACGCTGGACGGTCGATCTCGGCACGAATGACATCACGAGCATGGCTATCAGCGCCGATGAACGCCGGATCGCTGTCGCGACGACGAATGACATCGGCTTCTACAATGTGATCACAGGCGATCTGCTCGCGAGCTACAACGATGCGGATAGCCCACCGCTGTTACGGGTCGCCTTCAACCCGACCGACGCGACGCAATTGCTCTTCGGCGCGTGCGCGGGCGATGCACCGACCTGTCCCGAAGGGCGTATCGGGCTAGTCGATACGACCAGTGGCAGTTTAGCGGGGATTTTGACGGGCTTCGATGGTGGTGTGGATTTGCTGGCGTTCACGCCGGATGGCACGCGCTTCGTCAGTCGCACGTCGGATACTGTCTTGCGCGTCCACGATAGCGTGACGGGCACCACCATCGCCAGCTTCGATCTCGCTGATGCGCGCTCGGTGACGGCGATCGACATCACCGACGATAACCGCACGCTGGTGGTGACGACCTTCGACGGGCGTGTGGTGCAGTTGTCATTGCCACAGTAGGGCTACTCTACGCCAAAATCCCTCTCTTGATCGCTGTGATGGCGACGCTGGAGAGGGGCTTGTGCGTCTGCGCTCACATCGTTAGGTGATCGCGGAAGCGACGTTGGAGCTTGTGCGCTCTGGGATGTTGGGGGTTTAGGCGCAGGGCTTCGTCGAGCGATGCCATCGCGGAGTCCATGTCGCCCTGCTGGTCGTGGTACTCAGCGAGATCAAGCCAGGTCTGCACGGCTTTTTTGGTGTTATCCAGTTCTTCGTAACTGAGCGCAATCTCTTCGCGCGTGCTGATGTCTGCCGGACGATAGCGCACGACCTGCCCCCACGCATGAATCGCCTGCTTCAGTTGATCCTGCGACTTGTGTAAGGTCGCCAGCTTGCGATAGGTCGTGACGACTTCATCGAGTTGTCGCATACGCTTGTAGAGGCGTGCCATCTTCTCCAGCGGTTTGGGATCGGCGGGACTCAGCTCGTGGGCGCGACGGGCGACTTCGAGTTCGTCCTGTGGGTTAGAACCGTTGGCGCTGTCGCTCTGCGCGTTGACATCGCCGTTATAGCGCGACATCGCCAGCTCGATACCATCCGTCAGCCACAGTTCGATCGCCTCGGCAGTTGTCTGCCTGACCTCTTCCGCCAGTTGGGCATCGTCGCCAGTCATCGGCTGTAAGACGTAATCGCGGGCTTTCATGCGTCCCGGCGGGCGACCGATGCCGAAGCGGGCGCGTGCAAATTCTTTCGTCCCCAGATGATGGATGATGTTCCGCACGCCATTTTGACCGCCCGCGCCGCCGGTCTTACGCAGGCGTAGCGTCCCTAGCGGCAGATCGAGATCATCATGCACGATCATGATCTTCTCGTAATCAATGTTGTAGTAATCGACGAACAGCCGCACAGCTTCGCCACTGAGATTCATATAGGTCTGCGGCTTGACCAGCAACACGCGCCGATTGCCGATGCGTCCATCCGCGACGAGTGCTTTGCGTTCTTCGGTGAATTGATCGACCGGATGGCGGCGGGCGAGTTCGTCAATCACCCAGAAGCCGACGTTGTGGCGCGTTTTTTGGTATTTGCGACCGGGATTCCCCAGACCGACAATCAGATATTTGCTTGACATGCTGTTCCTTGTAATACTCCTGTGGTAACTACTCAGGGGCGTTGCCCTTGACCCCCCACAACGGACGATCGTCCGTTGAACCTGTACCCGCCGAACGCTTTGCGGTCGGCAAAACTGAGGTGCAGGGGAGACATCCCCTGCTGGGGCGTGGGGTGAAACCCCACAAGAAGATTCTACCTGAGTAGTTACCTTCTGTGATTGAATATCCTCATTGTAGCGTAAGAACATTAATCCCAGCTTATACCCGTCGCGATCAACTAGCGGTCGCTCATGCGCTCAGATCGACCCACACCTGCCGCACCCATACCGCGAACAAGCCGGCGATCAAGGCTTCGTGCGTCAAGCACCACGGGCAATACGCGCCGATGACGAAGGCTTGCAGGTAAACCAGATACACCGAATAGACGAAGGCGAACAGCACCACGCCGAAGATCAGCAATGTGCCGTACTCGCGCAGGAAACCGACACGCGGTTGCAGTAGGATCAACGCGCCGATCACGAGATTGGTCGCTAAGCCGAGGATAGCGATCGGCACGCCTAAAATCTCAGAATAGATGCTGTTGAGTACCGTCCCACAATCGAACACAGCGCCGGTGACACAGGCGGCATCGGCGTTGGCGGCTTTCAGGTAGCTCAGGTAGCCGCTGACGACGATCGCGGCGATTAAGATCACGTAGCTGATGGTGCGGTGATTGACAAAACGCGCGATGCCACTGGCGGGCGCGTGGGTCATCAAGGCTTTATCGGTCATAGGAAAATGTCATCCTCAATTAAATAGACAATCATCCACTAAAGTATAGAGTGATTGCGGACGATTTTCTATGTGAAACCCCTTAACAACGGGATGGGCGGGAGAAGCCGCTTATTCCGCAACTAAGTTAAGAGGGCAAGCCCGCCGTTGACAGGACGGGGGCTGTGGACGTCACCCTTACCGAAAAGATGTGGGTAAAGCATAATCCTGCGGGAGCGGGACTTAGGGTGAGGGCTGAAATACCGTCCACGCTATCATGTGCGTATACCGTTTGATACAATGCGCGCTGATTTTGTAGGCTGACGATCATTATAAAGAGGATGCGATGACAGATGATCGACAACTTGCCACCCCGGAACAAGCGCGCTCGGCGATCGAGACGGCGATTGTTACGCGCCTTGGCGAGGAGTGGCAACAGGACTGGTTGGTGGCACATGATGCGCCTTTTTTAGTGCGTTTGAACAAGGGCGATGTCAATCTCGATTTTCAGGCGGATTTATTGGGCGAAGTCGAGGTGATCGAGCGCGAGGCGAATTTATTACAAATGAGTGGGCGCTTCATCGCGTGGATGGTGCTGGGGTCGTCCCTGTTCATCGCGCTGGCGATTGCAGTTGCCGCCGGTGTATTAGGATGAGAAGCGTATGACGATAGTTACCCGACATAAATTAGTGTGGGTCGTGCTGATTGCGATTGTGGCGCGTGTGGCTTTCTTGTTGATCTTCGGCGAGAGCGTTTTCTTCTATGAGCAGACCGGACTCATCCACGGGTCAACGGCGTATGACGCATACGCGCTGAACCTGTTAGAGACGGGCGTATACGGGCGCACGGCGGGCGTTGCCGATAGCAATATCCCGCCGTTGTATAGCTATATTGTGGCGGCGGTCTATGGCGTGTTCGGGCGCGGTGGCTTACAAATCGGGCTGTTGCATACCTTGTTCGACGTGTTGAGTATCGTGCTGGTGTACGAGATTGCGCGTCGCCTCTTTCAGCAGGGGATGGTCTGCGGGCAGGCGATCGGCGAGTGGGTCGGCGCGGGCGCGGGCTTGTTCTACGCGCTCTACCCGTATTTGATCTTCCAGAATTTGACGCTCAACGACACGGCTTTATTCATGCTCTTGATGCACGCGTTTGTGTTGTTGGTGGTCATCCTACGCGAGCGTGACCAATACGACCGCGTTACCCTGCGGATTGCGTTGCTGGCGGGGTTGGTGCTGGGATTATCAGCATTGACGCGCGCGCTCCTGCCCTTGTTCGCGCTGTTCACGGCGCTGTGGTTCTTGTTCCGGCTTGATCTGCGCGAAAGCGTCTTACGCCTGTTGCCAGTCGCGGTGACGAGTGTGCTGGTGCTGGTGCCGTGGATGATTCGCAGTTACAACGTCTACGATCAGTTCGTCGTGCTCGCGTTGAATACCGGGCCGAATTTGCATCATAGCGCCAATGATATGACGATCGCGCTGTTTGAGGCCGGCTACGACGCACAATGGGCGGACTCGCCGCCGAATTTGCCGCAAGACCCGTATGAGATCAACGCGGTGCTGACGGAAACGGCGATTGATTGGATGGCGACCAACACCGACCGCCTGCCGCAACTGCTGTGGGTGAAGTTTCTGGTACATTGGAGCATCGACATCACCCCGCGCGAGAATCCCGTGCCGGGGCAGTCCTTCGCGCTGGCGGCGGATGGCTCGCTGATCGTGCGTGATGACCCCGACGCGCAAAAGCAGGACATCGAGACCATCGCGCTGTATAGCGATAGCCTCTTCGATCGTATCGGGCGACCGGTGCATCAGGTTTACTTCGGGACATTGTTGGTGCTGGCGATCATCGGGCAAGTGTTGACCTTGCCACAGTGGCGCACGGTATCGCTCTTAGTTTTCTTACAGCTATCGATGACCATCATGTATATGCTCTTTCACCCGTCCACGCGCTACCGCGTGCCGACTGACCCGCTTCTATTCACATTCTCGGCATATACGCTGTTGGTGGCGGTGCGGGCGCTGTATGATCGGCGCAAAAATCGCTACCGCCGACCGTCGTGACGGCGATCACTTCTCGAAGAGGGTCATCACGTAGGTGATCGACAAGCCCTGCGCTTCGAGATGCGCTTTGAGCTTGCGTCGGGCATCGTGGATCAGCTTGTAGAGCGCGTTGCGGTTCGTGCCCATTTGCTCGGCGACGACATCCATCGGCACGCCTTCTAGCGCGACAGCGACGAGGGCTTGATATTGGCGTTCGGTCAGGGCATCGCGCAGGGATGTACCAATCTGCGCCATCACATCATCGCGCTCGGCGGCTCGTTCGGGGCTGGGCGGCGCATCGGTGACGAGATTCGCCTGTGACGAGAGAAAATCGCCATCGGCGGTCAGGCTATCGAGGCTGAAGTTTTTGTAACGGGCGCGGCGTAAGGTGCTGATGGCGAGCCGAATCGCGATCTTGTTCGCCCAGGTCGTGAAGCGGCTCTCCCCACGAAAGGAGTCGATGTTATCGATCACCCGCAGGACGGCATCCTGCGCCATGTCGCTCGCCATCGCCTGTATTTCTTTGCTGGCGAGGTCGCGCAGGTCGCTCCGGTCTTGGCTTAGATAGTAATAGATGCTCTTCTGTAGTCGTTTCTGCAAATCTTCGATGGCGGCGCGCTGGGCATCGCCATCATCCCGTAAGTCAGAAAGCCATTGGTCGTTCGTGCGGTCAGTCATCAGCCACTATTTCTAAAGTCGATCGAGTAGAAGGGAGTTGGTCAGTTTACCAACCCACACCGGAGTATAGCAAGGGAGCGGGCTATCGCGCTAGTAGTAGGTTGCGATCTTTAGCTCAGGTTGTTGCCGAAGGTTTGATCCGATCGGTTTGAATCGACCAGTTGCGTTTCGATCTTGCGGAAGTTGACGCGAAGCACGAGATGACCGAGGCGGATGTCATCACCATCGCGCACGATGCGTGGTTGCCTGGCGACGAGGCGCTGTCCGTTGAGGTAGGTGCCGTTGGCGCTCTCGTTATCCACAAGGTGGATATTCTTCTCGCGGCGGGTGATGAAGGCGTGATGCCGCGATACGCCTTTTTCTGCCGCGCCGGATGGTGTCAACTCTACGTCCGGATTTTGTCCGGTATCTGGATCAAGCCGCCCTAATTCGATGCGATCGAGAGTTTCGGTATCAAAAATAAATTTCTGATCGCTGTCCAGCACGTCGAGGATGATGTACTCACTAATGCGTGCCGATCCCCACTTTGGTTCGCCTTCGCTATACTGCACGTCCTGTAGCGTGCGCGTGGTCGCGATGTCGGGCTTCGACCCATCTGTGAGCATCGTGTTACAACTCGTGCAGACTAGCGTACCGGGCATATTTTCGGTTCCACAATTTTTACAAGTAATCACACCAAGCCTCCTGGCAGGCTCTCTTTTAATCTTTATGTAGTATGTGCAGATGATAACATACGATCATCAATTTACGAATACAGCTTCTCATGGTTGCTTTAACCTAACAGTAATCCTACCACAAATTATGAAACTCTGTGGTTTATCTCCCGTAATGATCAGCAAGAATTCTCAAATATTATCAAATTCAAACGACATAATAACATTTTTGTTATGTCGATTATCACGATTATTCGGGCATCTGGCACACTCATCAGCAATCAATTTCAGGCAATTTGTCACCTTTTTTCACTATCTTGGGTCTATCATTATGACCACTCTCCAAGCGTGTTACTGTTATGATTAGGGTGGGCAGATTGCCATTAACGTAAATATACATGGAGAAACTGTGTGAATAATCGACCTCCTGAACCCCCGAATAAGAATAAGAACAACGGGGATGATGAGAATAATAACAACAACTTTTTTGGTGGCTCCAACAATCAACGGATTTTGATTGTGGTGGGCTTGGTGGTGCTGTTTATGATGTTTCTGGTCTTCACCAGCAACACCCAGCGCGCCACCAGCGACATCCCGCTGAACGAGATCGGGGAAGCGATTGCTAACAACCAGATTGATAGCATCGTCGTCCGCGGTGACGAAGAAGTGACCTTGACGTATCGCGCGGATGGTAGCATCGTGACGACTTATAAGAGCGCTGAGACCGACCTGTTAGAGACGCTGGGCTATGATAGCATCGGCGAATTGCCCGAAGGCACGGTCTATCGTGAAGAGCCGGGCGACCGCACGTCGTCGATCATCTTGCAAGTGCTGATCGGTGTGATTCCGGTTGTGATTATCGTGTGGTTCTTGTGGCGTATGATGCGCTCGGTGCGTAACGGTCAAGATCAGGCGATGAACTTCGGGCGCAGTCGGGCGCGTGTGAGCCGTGATATGGAACGCCCGAAAGTGACGTTTGACGATGTTGCTGGCGCGGAAGAAGCCAAAGAAGATTTGCATGAAATTGTCGAATTCCTGAAAGAGCCGGTCAAGTTCATCAGCCTCGGCGCACGCGTGCCTAAAGGCGTGCTGATGGTCGGCCCGCCGGGAACGGGTAAAACGCTGATGGCGCGGGCTGTTGCCGGCGAAGCAGGCGCACCCTTCTTCAGCATCAGCGGCTCAGAATTTGTGGAAATGTTCGTCGGTGTCGGCGCATCGCGTGTGCGTGACCTGTTTGAACGGGCGAAAGCCGAAGCCCCCGCGATCATCTTCATTGATGAGATCGACGCGGTCGGTCGTCAGCGTGGTGCTGGTCTCGGCGGTGGGCATGACGAGCGCGAACAGACGCTCAACCAGATTCTAGTCGAGATGGACGGCTTCGAGAACGATACCAACGTGATTATCGTCGCGGCGACTAACCGCCCCGATATTCTCGATCCGGCGTTGTTACGTCCGGGCCGCTTCGATCGTAAGGTCGTGATGGATAACCCCGATGTCAAAGGGCGCGAAGAAATCTTGCATGTGCATGTGCGCGGCAAGCCGCTCTCCAGCGATGTTGACCTGAAAGCCGTCGCGAAGATCACGGCCGGCTTCAGCGGGGCTGATCTTGAGAATCTCGTCAACGAAGCCGCGATCCTCGCCGCGCGCCGCAACAAGAAATCAATCGGCATGAGCGAGATGCAAGAGAGCATGGAACGCGTGGTGATGGGGCCGGAACGCCGCAGTCGCGTGATTTCGCCGGACGAGAAAGAGAAGATCGCCTACCACGAAGCCGGTCACGCGATCCTCTTCCACAAGTTGCAATATACCAACCCCGTGCATAAGATCACGATCGTCTCACGCGGGCAAGCGGGTGGTTACGTCATGCCCTTGCCGACGCGCGACAGCGGCTTGAAATCCAAAGAGGAATTCACTGATGAGATTGTCGCCGCGATGGGTGGTCGCGCCGCTGAGGAGATCATCTACAATCAGTTCACCACGGGCGCATCGCAAGACTTGAAGCAGGCGACCCGCATGGCACGCGCGATGGTCACGCAGTATGGCATGAGCGACAAGCTCGGCCCGCGCGCATACGGCGCGAGCAACGGGCCGGTGTTCTTAGGGCGCGAGATGGGCGAGAATCGCGATTATAGCGAGGAGTATGCCCGCACGATCGACGACGAAGTGAAGACGATCTTGCAGACGGCATACGACAACGCCAAGACGATCCTGACTGAACACAAAGAACAGATGGAAACGCTGGTACGCATCTTGCTGGAACGCGAGACACTCGACAGCAGTGAGTTCAAGGACATCATGGACGGCACGTTCAATGATATGTCGCTAGTGGGTGACAACGACTAACAGGCGATAAGAATCGCCCGACATGCAAAAAAGCCCTCATGGTGTGGGGGCTTTTTGCGTCCAGTCGCTAGCGACGATTATATGTAGCGTGCGCCAGCCATGCAGACCGTCGAGACGATAGCGAGAACGGCGCTGATGTTGGCGTGCAGGTAGAGCTTCTTCTGTGCCTCGTTCAGCGTGTCCATCGTCACCTCGCTCGCGCCTTGATAGGCTTTGGCGGCATCGGCAAATGCGTTGCTGTAGCGTGCGGTTGCGCCGGCACCATGCCCGAACGCGAGCAGACCAAAGACGACACCGATCGCCATCACGATCGAGCCGGTGGTCGTGTAACCGGCGAGATTCATGCCATCAGCGCGGATGCCCCACATCACCAAGCCGACGATGGTCGTCACGACGGCGGCAATCGGCATGATGGCATTATTCAGGCTGTAAGCATAAAACGTGCGGAGCATCTCTTGCCCGCTTTCACCGGCACGCTCGGCGGCCGGGTGCAGGACAAAGGCCGTAAACGCGCCGAAGCCGACCCACACAACGCCAAAGAGGATGTGTGTCAGGCGTAAGAGGGGGAAAAGCGAATTCAAAAAATCCATAGAGGTTTATCTCCTGTGGTGTGTGGTGAGCGATCAATTGAGTGTGAGCATATACGCCACGAGATCGGCAATTTGCTGATCGCTGAGGCGAGTGCCATACTCGGTATACATGACGTTCTGATACCCATCGACCAGATAACGGGCGGGATAAACGATGCTGTTATAGGTGTAAAGCTCAGCCGATTGCCCCTCGACGCGCTCGCCCGCGACCTGTGCATAGCCACCCAAGCCGGGCCCGATCATTCTTTGATCGTCGAGATGATGGCAACTGGCGCAAGTCGGTGCGCCGTTGATGACTTCGTTGTACAGAACTTCGCCGTTGGCGACATCGCCGGCGGGTAAGCTGGCGAATTCGTCGTCTGCGTTCTGGCATCCTGCTAGGATCAATAATCCGAGTGCGATGATAACTGCGTTATATCGTAACAAGTTATTCTCTCCTCAACCATTTTGTGAAAATACGCACATGATTCCCCTGCATTATACACAGTCCCCGAAGTGATGAAAATTACCTATCGCCTATTGCCCCCACAAACGCATCGCCACTTTTTCCGTGGCAAGCGCCAGCATCGCGGCTAGGTAGTGCGCCACGATGTGGCTAGGCGAGGGTGGTTCTTTCGTATCTTGCGTGGTCAAGCTCTTTTTGTCCCCTTTTTGAAAAAAGGGAACGCCAAAAACTTTTGCTTTGTAAACGCACAGCGTTCAAAATGAACAAGGTCAAGGAACGACAGTTCCTTGTGGGGGTGCGGGGGCAAAGCCCCTGCGACAAAAACCACGCGACATCCCAAAGAGCCGTAAAGGTTTGCTACAGCGAACCCGTCTGCGAGCGAACGGGCGCGTCAGTTGCCGCTATATGCCGCCCGAATCGTATCAATCAACGTTTGGGGGCGCATCGGCATCGAGATGAAGTGCCGCGCCCCGACGCGATACGCCACATCGCGATCATCAGCTTGTGCAGAGTAGGCGACGATCGGCAACTTGGGCAAGGTTTGATGCACGAGCATCATCAGTTTGATGCGCTCATCACGCGGGAGCATGGCGACGTACAGCACGTCGGGCGTGTAGGATTCCAGATAATCGAAGGCTTGATCGGTATTGATGAAGCCTTGCAGACAACGAATGTCATCGTTCAGATTGAGGATTTTGTATGTCAGTTTAAGTTGCGAGGCGAAGGACATCACCGGCAGAACAGTAATCACAGGGGTTGATATCATCTTTCCATCCAATCCAGCGCATTGTGTAAACGGACAGTTTGCTTGTCGATGTGCGGGGCTAGCTGTTCCCACACGCGGGCGAGATACGCGCTCTCTTGCTGGCGACGGCGCGGCGGATAACGAATGTCCGGCGGGAAGTCGGCATCTTGCGCCGACGCGGGATGCACCACCAGTTCGACTGTCCCGCGCCGGTTGAGCAGGGCGCGTACGAGGGCGCGTGGCTCATGCCCGATCCAGTGGAAAATCGACACCAGATAATCCGGCACGCGCACCGCACGATCGGCGGTCTTGTGTCCCCTGCCTAGCACGCGCAGAGCGTTATACGGGATCACCGCGCGTGTGACGGCGGTCGAGCGTATCCAGCGCACGCCGTAATCCTGCGCCAGTTGCATCACCAGCCTGTGAACCGTCGGGAGCGCGTGAAAGTGCATGTGCGTCGTGATGTGCAGGGGGGGATAGCCAGCAGATGTGAACTGATCGAGCTGCGCGGCGAGTTCAGCGGCAATGATGCGCTGAGCATCACGCCCCGCCAGCAACAACAGCGGGAACATGCGCGTGCGCGGATGAAAGCGACCGGCATCGTCGGTGAAGTGCGAGCCACGCATCACATCCGAGACGGCGTAGCCTTCCATCAAGTTCAGGTGTGCGCCGATTTCTAGCGCGGGGTGGCGACCGAAGCGATCTAAGCCCGCCTGTGTGCGCCTGCCAAAATTGGGCAACACGCTGACGATACTCGCCATGCCCGCGCGATGATGCGCGATCACTTGTGCATCAATGCCCGCACTCAAGCCACCATCGTCGCAGGTCACCATCAGATCGATCATCACAGACAACCTAATTAAAGCTAATCACAAACTGTTTATTAACACTGTCTAGTATAACACCCGTACTAGCGAGCGACCATGAAGAATGTCCACGAAGGTCTACGAGAGACTTGTCAGAAAGAAGGTGTTTTCTTTGACCCAAGTTCTGACGGATTGTAAGGGCGACCTACAGTGCGCCTGTTGTGTAACGGGTTCGCTTTAGCAAACCGGTTCTTTCGTATCTTGCGTGGTCAAGCTCTTTTTGTTCCCTTTTTTCAAAAAGGGAGCGCCAAAAACTTTTGCTTTTTTGAACGCGCAGCGTTCACGATACGACCACATGATAGCGTAGTATGTCAGCCCTCACCCTCAATCCCTCTCCCGACCGCCACGAGGTGGCTAGGAGAGGGACGGCACACGCGCTTATCTCCCCGTCTCCCAGCGCTAGCGATCCTTAGTCCCTTCAGTGGACTTACCTTGCGAGTAGCCAGAGACTTTAGTCTCGGGTGATGGACTGTTGCGGTCGTGTATTAGTCCAAGATGTAAGACTTAGACAAGGTGAACGCCGATATAATAAGACTAGAGGCTTATGGAGCTTTCGTATCTTGCGTGGTCAAGCTCCTTTTGTCCCCTTTCTGAAAAAAGGGAACACCAAAAACTTTTGCTTTTTTGAACGCGCAGCGTTCACAATGAACAAGGTCAAGGAACGATTGTTCCTTGTGGGGGTATGGGGGCAACGCCCCTGCGACAAAAACCACGCGACATCCCAAAGATTCAGGCTTATTTACTCGATAGAAGCAGGAGAACACGTCATGAAATACGATGCAATTATTATCGGCACCGGGCAAGCCGGCCCTTCATTAGCCGCTTTTTTCGCCGGAGAAGGACAACAGGTGGCACTCGCAGAGGGCGCACAATTAGGCGGGTCATGTGTTAATTATGGATGCACGCCGACGAAGACCATGCGCGCGAGCGCACGGGTGGCGTATCAAGCGCGGCGTGCCGCCGAATACGGCATCCACACAGGCGATGTGGCGGTGGATTTTGCGGCGGTGATGGCGCGTAAAGATCAGATTGTCAACAACTCGCGCACGGGCTTGACGGGCTGGCTAGAGAGCGTCGAAAATCTCGACTTGCACCGCGCGTATGCGTCTTTCGCCGGCAAGCAGGGGGCGTTCTTTCAGGTACAAATTGGCGACGACATCCACGAGAGCCAGCGCGTTTATTTGAACGTGGGCACGCGCGCGCGGGTGTTAGACATCGACGGCTTGCGGGATGTTGATTACATGACCAACGTCTCGCTGATGGACTTGCGCGACTTGCCCGAGCATCTGATTATTCTCGGCGGCGGCTATATCGGGCTGGAGATGGGGCAGATTTTCCGGCGTTTGGGCAGTGATGTGACGATTATCGAACACGCGGCGCAGGTTGCAAGCCGCGAGGATGCGGACGTGAGTGCTGAGATCGAACGTATCCTGAGCGAGGAGGGCGTGACGCTCAAGACCGGTCATAAAGCGGTAGCAGTCGAGCAATCTGCTGATGGCGTGATCCACGTTGATATTGAAGAGAACGCGAGTGGCGCGGTGACGAGTGTCTTCGGGTCGCATTTGCTAGTCGCTACCGGACGCACCCCCAACACCGACACGCTCGACCTGCACACCGTCGGCGTTGAGATGAACAAGCACGGTTATATCCCGACCAACGGCAAGCTCGAAACGAGCGTCGATGGCGTGTGGGCGCTGGGCGATATCAACGGACGCGGCGCATTCACGCATACATCCGTACACGATTACGACGTCGTGCGCGATAACTACAAAGGCATCGAGCGCACCGTCGCTACGCGCAACATAGCCTATAGCATGTTCACCGACCCGCCGATGGGGCGCGTGGGCATGAACGAAAAAGAAGCGCGTGAGTCCGGACGTAACGTGTTGATGATGCGCCACTACATGCGTCATGTGAGCCGCGCCAAAGAAGATGGCGAGACCAACGGCTTAGTCAAGCTCTTTGTCGATGCGGATACCGAAGAATTCCTCGGCGGGCTGGTCTTTGGTATGCAGGGCGATGACGTGATACAGGTCGTCAGCAATTATATGGCGACGGGCGCATCGTATAAAATCATGCAACGCGCCTTGCCCATCCATCCCACCATCTCAGAGTTCTTCCCGACGTGGCTCTCGATGCTCGAACCCTTGCAGTAAGCGTAAGATAACCTTAAAATAACAAGGACGGTTAGCGACCGTCTTTGTTGTTGTATATCCCTTTTTATTAGTTTTTTACAAGCGCTGATGTTACATTTAGTAACATTACGGTAAAATGTAAGGCAGTCATCACTTTGCTGGTGGCTAAATATCAAAAAAATCGTAACTACTCAGGTAGAGTCTGCTTGTGGGGTTTCACCCCACGCCCCAGCAGGGGATGTCTCCCCTGCACCCCAGTTTTGCCGACCGCAAAGCGTTCGGCGGGTACAGGTTCAAAGGACGATCGTCCGTTGTGGGGGTCGGGGGCAACGCCCCTGAGTAGTTCCCCCTTTTTTCAAAAAGGCAACGCCACCACAAGCCATCGGCAATCGCCCTAGAGTCCGCGTTTGCCCCGTCATCAATACA
>DAOTTV010000050.1:0-5489 GCA_034437755.1 Anaerolineae bacterium
ATCTGTTGTCACGCTCGCCTTCGGTGACGGCGAGCGTGACAACGACAGCGACGGCGATTCCCAGCGCCACGCCGACGCTCACGCCTTCGGTGACGGCGAGCGTGACAACGACAGCGACGGCGATTCCCAGCGCCACGCCGACGCTCACGCCTTCGGTGACGGCGAGCGCGACTGCCACCGCGACCCGCACACCCAGCGCGACCGTCACGGCAACCGTCACACCTTTGATTATCTCTGCCAGCGATACGCCGACGCGCACGATCACACCCAGCCAGACGGCGACCCCGCGCCCCTCGCTGACTCCGAGTCCTCTGCCGGCGACTGCGACCAACACGCCCGATCGTGTCGCCACGCAGAACGCACAACTCTTACAGACCCGCGCCGCCCGCCCGACCTTCACGCCGGTGCCGCAAGCCTCACCGACGGATACCGTGATTCCGCCGACGCTGGATGTCACGCCGACATTTGTCACGGCAGTGCCGGAGCAACCGCAATCAGCGACCTTGCCGCCGATTGCAACCGTGGTGCTATCGACCCCGACCTTCGCGCCGGATGCACCGACCGCCACCGTCATCGTGCCGACCCCCACGCCCTTCCCGCCGGATCAGATTCCGGCGACGATTGTGCCATCGGCGCGCACACCGGTCAACGATCCGACCAGCTTCACATTCACCAATACCAATGTCGGCGCGTATACGTTCGATCTGGGTGGCGTGGGGCAGATCATCTTCAATGGGCAATCGTTGGGCGGGAATATCTCGCTCTTCGCGGTCAATCCGGTTGATCCGAGCAGTTACGTCAGCACCAACACGCTCGGCTTGCCTGTTTTTCGTCCGATTGGTGGCGGCGAGACGATCATCGTCAGCAATCCGTATTTCAACGGCTTCTACGGGGCGATCGGTGCGCCGGACGAGAACAAGAACTTCATCACGGATATTGCGTGGTCACCGGACGGGCGTAACTTCACGTTCATCATTCAACCGCCGGGTGGCACGGATACCGGCAACGCCGGCACATGGTACTGGTCACAGGCGGCGGGGCGGTCATTTCCGGTGATGCGCGATTGTCCGGCGTCGGGCTTCGCCTCGTGCAATATCATCGCCAATCGTCCGGCGGCAAACTGGCAGAGCCGCGATGTGGAATGGTCGCCGGATAGCACGCGCGCGCTGATTACGATCTGGCTTCCGGAGGAGAATCGGCAGGCCGTCGCCGTGACGACCCCGCGCCCGACCGAGACCGTGACGACCGCGCCCGAGTTCCTGCGCTTCGAGAACGCGCACTGGTACGATGACGAGCGTTTGATCGTCAGTGGCTTATTGCCGGATCGCTCGCGGAGCATTATCGGCTTGTATAACCTGACCCGTAATCAATACGAGCGCACGCTGTTCGAGCCGCGCTCTGCCGGTCTCTATATTCAGGATGCGGTGCGCTTACCCGATAATCGCATCGTGGCGTTGGGGCGCGACATCAACATCCCCAACGGCGCATCACGCCTATATCGCATCCGTAATGGGCAGGCGACCCCCATCAGCGCGACCGTGATCGGCACCGGCGCACCCCAGCGTATCGAATGGGCGCAGGATTACTCGACGGTGGTGCTGACGATCGACGGGGTGCAGTACAGCGTCGATACGCGCACGGGAGCCTCACAGGCCTTATTCCTCAACGGCGATATTCGTATTGGTGGCGACGATGACCCCGCGCCTGTCGGTCAGCGTGGTGCGCCCAACATGGGCGGTGACGATCTGCCGTCGGGCGTGATCGCCGGCAGTCGCTACTCTGCCGGACAGCAAATCCAGTTCATCGGCACGACCCCGCGTAACGTGCGCCAAGCGCCGGATTACACCGTGAACAACGTCGTTGATCGCTTGAATCCTGATGAATACGTGACGATTCTCGCTGGGCCGTATACGTCCGATAATCTCGAATGGTGGTTCGTCTCGACCGCACGCAATGTGCAGGGCTGGACATCAACGCAGACCGCCGACGGACAATCACGCTTTTTCGCCCCGTAATTTGTACGCATCATTTGACATATCCAGTAGTTAAGCCATAATTAAAGTGTTCATTGGACTAGCGAGAGAGACTGTATCGTGCCGATTTCACTCCAGTGGTATGTTGACCAACAAGTGATTTATGAAACTGTCGAAGGCGACATCACCCTTGAAGAGACGGGCATGGTCACCGGCGATCTGACAGAGATGCTATCGACCAGCAAGCAACCCCAGATTCACATTTTGATCGACGTACAGAAAATGGGCGAGTCGCCCGATAATGCGCGTCTGCTCTCGACGACGATCTCGCCCCTATTTCTTCAGCGTAATCTGGGTTGGGTGCTGATCTTCAGCGATGATGATACCAATGCCGACTTCATGAACGCCGCCGTGACGCGCGTCTTTCAATTGCGGCTTGAAGTGTTCAAGAACCGTAATGATGCCCTGCGCTTCTTGAAGAACAACGACCCCGATCTCAGCGGTCTCGCCATCCCCGACGATGAAGACGATGATTGGTCGGACGAGGAGACGCTGCCGCATCTGCGCTGAGCGTCACAAACACTCATCTGCATCTCAGGCGGGTTGGCTATAATACGGATTGTGATTATGACTATCGGTTCTTTAGAGCCTGACTATCCAAACAAGTTTAACTTTGAGGAGAGACAGATATGGCAACCCGCAGTGCAGAGACCCGCTGGACAGGCTCGCTGAAAGAGGGCGAGGGCACGATGAAGCTAGAAAGCGGCGCGTTCGATGGCAAGTTCAGCTTTTCGACCCGCTTTGAAGATGGTGTCGGCACCAACCCCGAAGAGATGATCGCCGCTGCCGAAGCCGGATGCTACACGATGGCGCTGAACAACGAACTCTACAAAGCCGGCCATGAGCCGAATTACGTCCACACCCGCGCGACTGTCCACATGGGGCGCATTGACGATCAACCGTCGATCACCAAGATGATCCTAGACGTGGAAGCCGATGTCCCCAATATGAATGAAGCGACCTTCACCGAATTTGCCGAGACGACCAAAGAAGCGTGCTTGATCTCGCGCGCGCTCAATATCCCCGAATGGGAACTGAACATCACGTTTAAAAGTTAAGACGCTGACGGTCGCTCACTCTATAAGCCAGCGACCTTCAGCAACCCAGCGCACGCGCCCGCCGACGTTGACGACGATTCCGCGATCAGCGTCGGCGTGTGCGTCGAGCAGGAGCAGGGACGGACGATCGAGGCTATAGCCCTGCTCGACCCGCGCCTGCACGCGATCACTGCCGAAGTAAGCGTGCTGGCTCAGCCATCCGGCAACGTTGCCGTTGGCACTGCCGGTTGCGGGGTCTTCGGGTGCGCCGTGTAAATGCACGAACGACCGCGCATGAAGATCATTCGCCGCGTGTACAGTCTCCGCACAGAAAACGAAAATCGCATCCGCCCCCAATGCCGCTTGCCCCTGTTGAATCATCTGCTTGAAGCGCGGTAAGTTGACGGTCGCCCGTCGCACAGCATCGAGCGATGTCATCGGCGCAATGATGAAGGGCAAGCCCGTGCTGACTTCTTGAATTGGATAGCGCGTGTCCATATCCGCCGTTTCGACCCCTAGCATCGCCGCGACTGCTTCGGCATCGTAAATATGCCCGAACTGCGGCGGTTTCTGGCGCATCCAGATGAAGCCATCATCCGCGAAGCGCACGTCGATCTTGCCGACGGGTAGATTGAGCGTCACCTGTTCGACCGCTTGCCCGATGATCTTATCACGAATGACGACGGCTGTGCCGAGTGTCGGGTGGCCGGCGAAGGGCAACTCGCTGACGCTGGTAAAAATCCGCACGTCATAGCCGCCCGCTCGCGCTTGATCGGCAGTGACGAATGTCGTCTCAGAATAATCGACTTCCTGCGCGATCTGGAGCATGGTCTGCGGATCGGGATGGCCGCGAAACACGGCGAGCTGGTTACCGCTGTAAGGGGCTTCGGCAAAGACATCGACGATATAAAATTGCATGTTAATCTCACCTTCGTAGGTCTAAACGCTCGACACAGAATGTAAAGATATTACGCGCGCGGATTTGTAAGCGTCCGCTCAGGCGCTCGTTCGGGATGAAGCCGTTGACGATCGTCATGTTGAAGCGCACTTGATTAGAGATCGGCAAGAAGAAGACCGTATCCACGTCTCGTTCTGCCTGACGACGGATACCCTCCGGCAGAAAATAGCGATCCGGGTCTTGGAAGGTCGCCGCGAGATCACTGTTACGGCAGGCGCTCGCGCGCATAGCCGGCACGTCGTTGCTCTGCAAATCATCGAGAAAGGCGTTGCCCATCGCACGCGGGGCGAGATACATATAGTTGAGCGAGAGCAAGAACGCGATCAGCGACCCCACAATCGCAACGATGAACGTGCGCGGGTCGCTTTGCTCGCTCGTATCCGATAAAAACTTGAAGCTCTCGTTTGCACCATACAAAAACGACAACACGAAAATAATCACTGCCAGTATGCCACCAGCCATCGTTCGTCCCTCCATCACTGACGTATACGTTAACGATACTCGCTCATGCGTGGCTTGCAAAGGTCAAGCCGATGAATGCTATCGAATCTCTCACAGCTCGGGTGAGCGCTGGAGTCACCATCATGCTGAGCGTGCCGACTAGCACACGGCTCGCCGATTGTTAACCGATTCTAATAGAAACTTTGTGCGTAAAATATCGCGCAAAGTCTACTTTTGTGATATACTGATAACAAGTATTGGGTTATCCAATCCATCAACACCAGCGACACACTGACAACCAGACACACGATACACCACACATAGCAGAACGTGTGATAGTTATGGTCAGCATTCTCCACGTTAGCAAGTGGCAAAGCGAGACACATCATGTACGCAGATGATTACGAATATTACGACGACGAAGATTACTACGAGGAAGAAGAAGACTACCTCGATTATACCGAAGACGAGGGCGGCTCGGCGGCGGCAGAGCGACGCTCGCGCTTCAGCAGTGGATCGAGTCCGTTTTCTGCGCGTAGTGGCGGTTTGCCCGGCGGTTCATCGCGCTTCAGCGGTGGCAGTCGTCCCAGCAAAGATGACCTACGCAGTCGCTTTGCTGGTGGTGGCGATGATGACGACGACGCAGAAACGTCGAGCGCCTCCCGTGGCAGTCGCTCATCGCGCTTCAGCGGTCGCAGTGATGATAGTAGCAGTCGTGGCTCGTCGGGCAGTAGCCGCTTCGGCGTGAGTCCTTTTAGTAGCGGGGGCGACGATAAGAGTGATGATAAGAGCGATGATAGCAAATCGGGCAGTCGCTTCAGTGGGTCGCGCTCGTCGCGTTTTAGCGGCGGTGGGTCGAGTTCGTCGCGCTTCGGCAAGAAAGACGACGACAAGAGCGACGATAAGAGCGACGATAGCAAATCGGGCAGTCGCTTCAGCGGGTCGCGCTCGTCGCGTTTTAGCGGCGGTGGGTCGAGTTCGTCGCGCTTCGGCAAGAAGGACGACGACAAGAAAGACGAT
>DAOTTV010000051.1:0-67333 GCA_034437755.1 Anaerolineae bacterium
CCCTTCTCCCGATCGTTAACACTGGGAGAAGGGGAGACAAGCACGGTTGAAGTCCCTCTCCTAGCCACATAGTGGCGGTCGGGAGAGGGATTTAGGGTGAGGGCTGAGTAGGTACGAAAAAACTCGGTTTGTCGTTAACGGAGAATCATTTCGAAGTGGTTTTCGCCACTTTAGTGGTGGCGCACTAAGAAGCTCTGAAGGTTACATTGCTGGATTGTGCGCTCAGGGAAAACTTGAGACAGGTTTGCATTTGGTCGGATTCCATGTAACTGACAGATGGCATAATTATAGCCAAGTATACAAATGGGCAATCAAAATCGAGGATGAGCAATCAACGGCAGATTAGGCGATTCGCGCTATAATAGTCGCAATATTGGCGATTACTGATGAGAACACACCATGAGCAGAAAAATATTATTACTACACGGCCCCAACTTGAACTTACTCGGCACCCGCGAACCGGATGTTTACGGCACGATGACACTAGAGGACATCAACGACAAGGTGCGTCAGCATCTCGCCCCGCATCAAATCGAACTCCGCGCCGAACAGACGAACCACGAAGGCGCACTGGTGGATATTTTACACGTTGCCCGCAATTATGCCGATGGCGTGGTGTTCAATCCCGGTGCCTACACGCATACATCGGTTGCCCTGCGCGATGCCACCAGCGCGATTGAGTTACCCGTCATTGAAGTGCATATGTCGAATGTCCATGCCCGCGAGGAATTCCGGCATCATTCCTATCTCGCGCCGGTGTGCGTCGGGCAGATTAGCGGCTTCGGCTGGCGGAGCTATATCCTCGGTGCAGATGCACTACTCGGTTATCTGGGCTGGCTGGATGAGAGTTAATTGTCATGGGTGGCTAAGATTTGCGACTAAT
Organism: Anaerolineae bacterium; assembly: GCA_034437755.1. GTDB lineage: Bacteria > Chloroflexota > Anaerolineae > Aggregatilineales > Phototrophicaceae > JAUZRW01. The sequence goes on from DAOTTV010000051.1 coordinate 884, forward strand.
TTTTGGGCATTCATGCGCTAAAATAGCGGGTACGTTTGCCTTTATACTGAGGATAACCCATGCAATTAGACCAAAATAGACATTATATCCCTATGACAAAAGACGATGTGCTGGCGCAAGTCGATGAGCGTCAAACTCAATATATCTCATTATGGTTCACTGATATTGCCGGTGCGGTCAAGAGCGTGATTGTGCCTGTTGAACGGCTGGAAAACGTCCTTGATAATGGCGTGCATTTCGATGGCTCGTCAATTGAAGGCTTTGCCCGCGTTGCTGAGAGCGATATGGTTCTCGTGCCGGATTTAGACACATTCACGCTTTTGCCATGGCGCAATAGCGATGATGAACGCACCGCCCGCCTGATATGCACCGTGCATACCCCGAATGGCGAACCCTTCATCGGCGACCCGCGCACCGCGTTGATTCGCGTGTTGCATCAAGCCGAAGAGATGGGCTTTTACTTTAAGACGGGGATGGAACTCGAATTTTTCTTGTTCTATACCGATGGCTTTGGCAAGCCTGTGTTGGATGCCCCACAGGATCACGCGGGTTACTTTGACCATGCCGACGAGCGCTCGCAGGTGGTGCGCCGCCACATGATCAAAGCCCTGATGCAGATGGGCATACAGGTCGATACCGCGCATTCTGAGACCGGATACGGTCAGCATGAGATCGACTTTCAGTATTCGCACGCGCTGGTATCGGCGGATCAGATTTTGACGACGCGGGTCGCGCTCAAGACGATTGCTAATCAACACGACTTGCATTGTACGTTTATGCCGCGCCCAACGGCTGATATGCCCGGCTCAGGAATGCACACGCACCAGAGCCTGCACGATTGCCAGACCGAACACAACGCCTTCGTTGATTTAAGCCATGAATATAACCTCTCGGAAATGGCACGACATTTCCTCGCGGGTCAGTTGCGCCATGCACGCGGCATGTGCGCGATACTTGCGCCACTGGTGAACAGCTATAAGCGATTAGGCACGAGTTTTGAAGCGCCGGTCTATGTGACGTGGGCGCATGTCAATCGGGGGGCGCTGATTCGCGTGCCGAGTACCGCACCGGGCAAAGAAGCACACACCCGCCTAGAGCTACGCTGTCCCGATCCCAGCAGTAACCCCTATCTGGCGAACGCAGTCATGCTTGCCGCCGGTCTCGATGGCATCCGCCAGCGGATGGAATTGCCCGAACCGCTCGAAGAAACCCTGCTGACGCGTAATCGTGGCTGGCGGCGACAGGTCGAGACTCTGCCGACTTCGCTGGAAGAAGCGTTAGAGACAATGCAGGCGGATGAAATCGTGATGAGTGCCCTGGGTCCGTACATCAGCGATCGCTATATCGCCGCCAAACAGCAAGAGATTGCGAATTATAATCGGCAGGTGACGCAATGGGAACTGGATCGCTATCTCAACCGGTATTGACGATCATATCGTGGATGCGGTGTAAGGTCGCTTCGATGTGATCGGGGTCGATAATCACCGAGAGGCTACATCCTGACGGCCCCTGTGCCATACCCAGCACGGTAATACCCTCTAGATGTTGCAGAATGTCGGCGAAAATATCGAGCCGCTTGCCGATGCCATCGCCGATTGCGCTGATGATGCTGACGGGGCGGATGTGCCAATCAACATCGTCGTTGATGGCGTGCAGGCGATTGCTCAGGCGCACCCGTATCGCCTCGATGTTCTCCGCGCCACCGGCACTTGTCGGGATGACGAACGCCAGAAAGCTCTGCGATGAGGACTGCGACGAAATCGTGACATCGGCGCGTGTGCCGATCGTCTCGAATAGCACATCATCGACGATCTGTGTAATATGCGCTACTGAGCCACTGCGATTAGCTTGCAAGCCAATCCCCGGAATGTAGGTCACCGCTTGTACATCTTGCCGATCGCCCTCGCGCTGATGGATCAAAGTGCCGACTGCCTGCGGCTTATATACGTTCTTGATGCGTAGCGGAATCTGTCGGTCGCGCAGGGGGTAAATCATGCGCGGGTGCAAGATGCGCGCACCAAAGTACGCCAGTTCTGCGACTTCCTCATACGATAATTCGCCGATCACGCGTGCGCTATCGACTTCGCGCGGGTCGGTCGTCATCATGCCATCGACATCCGACCAGACCCACACTTCGCGTGCATTCGTACAGACGGCGAGAAGCGATGACGTGTAGTCACTGCCGCCGCGCCCCAAGGTGGTCGGTTTGCCAGCTGTCGAGAGACCAATGAAACCGGTAATCACGGGGACGATGTCGCGGCTCATCATCGGTGCTAAATTCTCGTTGATTTTCGCTTGTGTCCGCTCGACATCGGCGCGGGCATTGCCGTGAATCGTATTGGTGACGATCAAATCTGTGCCATCAATGGCGACCCCGCGCAAGTTATTTTGCCGGAGCAGGGCGGCGATAATCCGTGCCACCAGTCGCTCGCCCACACCGATAATACGATCGCTCACTTCGGGTTGTAAGGAGTCGCTAGGAATATCGGCGACGTGTTGACACTCGTCCAGCATCTCGAATAGCAGATGGTCGATATCGGCTTGGAGCGATGTGCGCTCCTGCGCGCCGAGTGGCAATTGGTCAACCAATGCGAGGTGACGGGTGCGAAGTGTCGCCGTGATGCGTCGATAGCCCCGCTGGTTCGAGACTTGCGCGAGATGTGCCGCTTCGAGCAGGTTGTCCGTCACGCCATCGAGTGCCGAGGCGACGATGACTAAATTCTTCCAGCGTTGTTTTTCGTGTAGGATGATGCTCAACACCTGTGAGAGGGCTGTGACTGTGCCGAGCGCGTTCCCCCCGAATTTCATAATGAGCGTACTCATGATGTGCGCGTCCTTGCTGTGATGTGTGTAGTAACCGACCTTGACCATGTCAACATAAGGTTAAGTTATAACACGCCTGTCCATTTGTGCAGTGTGAACTTGCCAAGAGGTGATAATTGACATTGATCTGCGCCCAAATATTGAAATTCTACCCGCGATACATTACAGTAAATTTGATAGACATCTATCTTTAAAAAACAGATATTTCGTTAGCCCGATGCCATATTGGGATAAATAAAGGTAAGTAGTTATGGCTGATGTACCTGCGGAAAACATCGCACGAGAGCAAAAAGTTGCTGGCGTGCGCTTTACCAAAGTGGGCAAACTGTACCACTTTCTTTATGACGACTATCCAGAATTGCAAGCTGGTGAGTTTGTGATCGTCCAGACGATGCGCGGACGACAGATGGGACAAGTCATGGGCTTCACCCATGCCCAGGGCGATCGTGACTATCGTCACATTCTGCGTCCGGCAACCGCCCGTGATCTCGTCTTGCGTCAGGAATGGGAAGCGAAAGAACCGGAAGCCCTGCAAATGTGTCAGGATAAAGCGCTGGCACTCGGCGGTTTTCGTCAAGTCAAATTCATCGCGGCGAAATATAACTACGATGGCACCGCGATCACGTTTTTATACAGCGCTGAAGATAAAGTCGATACATCGCGCCTCGGACGTGAACTCCAGCGCATGTTCCCGGCAAAGGTCGATATGCGCCAGATTGGCCCGCGCGATGTCGCTAAGTTACTCGGCGGCTATGGCGCGTGCGGTGCTGAACGCTGTTGCAGTACTTTCTTGACCGACTTCAGCCCGATTTCGATCAAGATGGCGAAAGCACAAGGTATCTCCTTGAATCCGTCCGAGATTACGGGCATGTGTGGTCGCCTGCGCTGTTGCCTCGTGTACGAGTACGAACAATACGTACAGGCACGCAAGCAACTGCCACGCCGTAACAAGATCATCGGCACGCCTCACGGTGAGGGCAAAGTGATCGACGTTCATCCGTTAAAAGATGCCGTCAGCGTCTACATTCAAGATGTCGGCGTGAAAGAAGTCGAACGCGAGAAAATTGTGCCGCTAGAAGAACTGCGCGCCTTGGAGAAGAAAGCCAAAGAACCGTGTGACAAGCACGGCGATGGCGAATGCGATTGTGGCAAGCCCAAAGGTCAGCGCCGCGCTGACCAGACCGGCGACCCGACTGATAGCGACGATGCATGAGTAATTCACCCGTTTAAACACTCGGCGGGCACGCGGGCAATGTATTGAAGACTCTATGTGAGCATTACTTAAGCATGGATGGGCATTTGCTGTAAGGTTTGCCACAATCAGCATCATCTAATATGTAGGCTTTTATGTCGAACGTGTGCAATATCTATTTAGGGCTTTGCCCTAAGACCCATGAGCTTTTTCAAAAGCTCAACCAAAACTTTCACAGCTTGCTCTTTTCAACGCAATAGCTTTGAAAACAAATGGTTTCAAAAGGCGTAAGCCTTTTGCAGGGTACGGGGCAGCGTCCCACTTTGCACAACGTGTACACATGAGCCAATACGTATGATTGTTTTGGACAGAGAAGCACTGCGCTTCTTTGCTTTTTGCTGATTCACACACGATAGAAAGGTACGTCATGACAGACGACGCAACCCAACCCGATACCGCAGATCAGACCGATACGACCGCCCCGCGCCGCGTTCTCGGCGTGTTCGCCCATCCGGATGATGCAGAATTCTTCGCAGGCGGCACGTTTGCGCGTTGGGCGGCTGAGGGCGCAGAGATTACATTTGTGCTCGCTACTAGCGGCGACAAGGGCAGTCCAGAACTGGAGATGACCAGCGCGACCCTCGCCAAAATCCGCGAAGAAGAGAGCGTCAATGCCGCGCACAAACTCGGCGTGAAAGATGTGGTTTTCCTGCGGTATAAAGATGGCGAGTTATTCCCGACGCTTGACTTACGGCGCGATGTCACGCGACAAATCCGCTTGAAGCAACCAGATGTCGTCGTCACGCTTGATCCGCATCGCTACTGGTATGGCTCACGCGGGATCAACCATCCCGATCATCGGGCGATTGGTGCGGCGACGCTAGAAGCCGTCTTCCCGACAGCGCGTGACCGCCTGAACTTCATTGAATTGGAGCGCGACGAAGGATTAGCCCCACACAAAGCCCTGACGGTCTATATCGCAGGCGTCGAAACGCCGACCGTCACCGTCGATGTGACAGCGCACATTCAAACGCAGGTCAACGCGCTGATCGAACACAAGAGCCAAATCAAGACCCCTGATGAGCTATACGACCGCATCTACACGCGCTCGCTCGACCCCGACGCGCCGCCGGAAGCTCCCCGTAATATCGAACGCTTTCATATGATACAATTACGAGGCTAAAGCGTATCACAACGGTACACACCACGCATACATAACAGCTAAGCGCGTAATTTTCTTGAATGATATTTAAGCCGTGATGGAGACAGAACCCATGACAAAGATTGACTTCAATGCAGAAGCACAGGCGATGCGCGAAGAACTGGTTGAGCGCCGCCGTGATTTTCACATGCATCCTGAAACCGCATTTGAAGAAGTGCGAACGTCCGGTATCGTTGCCGAGCAACTGGGACAACTGGGCTTAGAGGTGCAGACTGGCATCGGTAAAACGGGCGTGATCGGCATCCTCGAAGGCGATCAAGAAGGCCCGACGGTGCTGGTGCGTGCGGATATGGATGCCCTGCCGATGCAAGAACTGAACGAACGCGATTATGCCTCACAGGTCGATGGCAAGATGCACGCCTGCGGTCACGATGGGCATACGTCGATCGCGCTGGGCGTGGCGAAGTTGTTTGCCAAGCATCGCGATAAGCTCAAGGGACGTATCAAGTTCGTGTTCCAACCAGCCGAAGAAATCGGGCAAGGAGCGCGGGCAATGGTCGAAGATGGCGCGCTGGAGAATCCGCGTCCGGATGTGACGTTCGGTTTGCACCTGTGGAACGATGCGCCCTTGGGCAACGTCTCGCTGACACAAGGGCCGGTGATGGCGGCGGCATCGGTCTTCACGATCAAGATACAGGGCAAGGGCGGTCATGGCGCACAACCACAAAAGGCGATTGATCCGGTCGTTTGTGCTTCGCACATCACCACTGCTTTACAGACGATTGTCGCACGCAATGCCAAACCGCTTGACGCGGCGGTCGTCTCGGTGACGCAAATCCACACAGGGACGGCACTCAACATCATCCCCGATCACGCCGAGATGAGCGGCACATTCCGCACGTATACGCACGAGATGCGCGATTTAGTCGACCGGCGTATCCGTGAGATTGCGACGAACGTCGCCACTGCGCTGGAATGTACGGTCGAGATTGATATTCAGCATCATACCGAGGCGGTCGTCAATCATGCTGATATCACCGCGATAACCAAACAAGCCTTCAAAGCGCTGGGCGTATCCGATCATCAATTCTTTGAAGAGCGCACGATGGGCGCGGAAGATGTCGGCATGTTCATGACCGATGTCCCGGGGACGTTCTTCTTCCTCGGCAGTGCAAATGAACCGCGCGGCTTGCATTACGCGCATCATCATCCGCGTTTTGATTTTGACGAAGACGTGTTGCCGATGGGCGTGGCGCTGATGTCGGCAGCTGTTGCTGAGTATGTCGCAAGCGAGGCATAATGTCGGACAATACACTGCAATATATATCGGGCAAGGGCTGGTTGATCTTCTCTGGTGGCAATCGCGCTGGTAGCCCGACCCGCGCCAAAGCCCTGACGCGCGCCAGTGGATTCGGCACGACTGTCTATATATCGCTGGCGGATGATGGCGGCGATGCTTTGATGGACGATATGGAAGATTTAGGTGGGCGCACCGGCTACTTCATTGATCTGCTGTACGATCAGCCTGAGACGATCAAAGAAGAGATGGAAGCGGCGACGATGGTCGTGATCGAAGTTGGGTCGAGCATTGATGCGCTGTATCGTGCCTTGCAAGGCGCACCGCTAGCGACAATCCTAGCCGCTTACCAACGCGGGGCTGTCATCCTCATTGAAGGGCTGGCGGTCAACCTCTTTGGGCGCTGGGTCGTATCGGATAGTGGCGATTTGCTGGAGGGCTTTAACTGGGTGAAGAACACATTCATTGAGCCGGAGTCAACATCGGCGACCGAGTCGCGTGCTGTGCAAGCCGTTTTGAATCAGATCGATGATGCGATGGCGGTCAATATCGGCCTTGGGTCGGCACTGGTGCTGGGGCAGAGCCAAGTCGAAGTCTGGGGCGATGAAGTCACAATCTCGCTCGGACGTACCTATGCCGCCGATCAGGATGAGTGAGCGACCCCGTTAGGTCGCATCTAGCCTCTCGCGGGTGCGGTGTCGGTCGGCGGGCACGCACCTTAAACTTTAAAAACCCGATCTTTATGATAAAATCGCTACGCAAAAAAACAATCAGCGCAGGGGCTGGCATATCCGATCTTCCCCTGCGTTTTGCGTGTCTACTAATCGTTATTAGGGGGAAATTTCAACATGCCTATTACAGTGGTTATTGGCGCACAATGGGGTGATGAGGGCAAAGGACGCTATGTCGATTGGTTCGCGGCGGATGCACAGATTGTCGCGCGCTATGCCGGTGGCGATAATGCCGGTCACACCGTCGCTGTCGCGGGCACAGTCTATAAAATGCACTTGATCCCGTCTGGCATCTTGCATACGGGAGTGATGGCGATCATGGGCAATGGAATGGTCATCAATCCGGTCAATCTCGTCGCTGAGATGCAACGTCTGCGCGAAGAGGGCGTGAGCGTCACACCGGATAACCTGATGATTAGCCCGCGCGCGCACATTATCACGCCGGCTCACATCGCGCTTGATCGCGCAAAAGAGGTGGCACGTGGCGGCAAAGCCATCGGCACGACCTTACGCGGCATCGGCCCGGCATATTTGGATAAGACGGGGCGTAAGGGTCTGCGGACGGGCTTGTTGCTCAACAGTGAGGACTTTGCCGAAGCGTTGACCGAATCGCTGACAGCGCATAACCAGACCTTGATCGCTGATGGTCATGATCCGGTTGATATTGAGACCAGCGTGCAAACTTATCTCGATGCCGCCGACCACCTGCGCCCCTACATCCACGATACGTCTATTTATCTCAGCCAACGGCTCGCAGACGGCGCGACAGTCATCTGTGAGGGCGCACAGGGGACATTGCTCGACATTGATCACGGCAGTTATCCTTACGTGACCAGTTCAAACCCGACGGTTGGCGGTGCCTTGACCGGACTGGGCATCGGCGCGACACACGTCAATCGCGTGGTAGGGGTGGCGAAAGCCTTCAGCACGCGCGTCGGTGGCGGCCCGATGCCGACCGAAGAAGACGGCGCGATTGCTGATCGTTTGCGTGGGACGGGCGATAACTACTGGGATGAGTTCGGCACGACGACCGGTCGTCCGCGCCGCTGTGGATGGTTGGATACAGCCTTGTTGCGTTATAGTGTGGCGGTCAACGGTTTTACAGAATTATTGCTGACCAAGCTCGACGTTCTCAGTGGCTTCGAGCAACTCAAGGTCGCGGTTGCCTATGAGATCAACGGCGAACGCCACGATTACCCGCCGAGTACAGTCACTGATTTAGCGCGCGCTACACCGATATACGAGACGCTGGCGGGCTGGTCAGAGGATATTTCTGGCGCACGCACCTTAGAAGATTTGCCAAATGCGGCACAACAGTATATAAAACGAGTAGAAGACCTGTGTGGAGTGCCTATAAAATTTGTGAGTGTCGGACCTGAACGCCACCAAACAGTAGAATTGTAATCATGAGCCAAGAAACGTATACCTACACGATGGATGCACCTGTCGATCACCCACCGCGCACGGTTGTATCGCTGGTACCTAGTATGACCGAGTCGCTATTCGTCCTCAATCTAGGCGATCGCCTCATCGGGCGCACGGATTATTGCATCTATCCGCAGGATCAAGTTGCGTCCGTGCCGACATTCGGCGGGACGAAAGACCCTGACATCGCGCGCATCATCGACCTGCAACCCGACCTCGTAATGGCGAACTATGAAGAGAATCGCAAGCCGGATGTTGAAGCCCTGCGCGCGGCGGGTATTCCCGTCTGGGTGACCTTCCCGCGTACAGTCGCAGATGTTTTCGTCATCCTGTGGAATATTATGTACTTGTTCGATGAGACAACGATGGTGCCTCGCATCCGCCTGACGGAGCAGATTTATGATCGTTTTCTCAATCGTGCCGAAGCTGAAGAAGACGAGTTGCCGCGGGTCTTCGTCCCTATCTGGCACGATCCGCTGATGACGGCTAATCAAGAGACTTACCTGCATGACATTCTCTTTGTCTGTGGTGGCAAAAACGTCTTCGCAGAGCGACAACGGCAATTCCCACTGAAAGCCGATCTCGGCGAAGCTGATCCTTTGCCGGTGGATAGCCCGCGCGTGCAGGGGCGCGATACTCGCTATCCGCGCATCTCATGGGATGAAGTCGAGGCGGCACAACCAGATGTTATCCTGTTGCCAGGTGAGCCGTATGCCTTCACCGAAGAACATCTACCCCTGTTCCAGAAGCTAGATGTCCCCGCGGCGAAGAACAAGCGCATTCATCTGGTAGATGGCTCGTGGTTGACGTGGCACGGGACGCGGGTCGCCTATGCACTGGACAATCTACCGACCATCTTGAGAGGGGATAAGCCCAAATGAACGATGATCTGAGTCCGTCGGACAGTTTCAACACGCTGAACGACTTCGCCCATGATTTGCGTGCGCCCTTGAGTGCCGCCAAGAGTTTCATCGAATTGATGGAAACCGCCGGCGATCTGACCGTCGAGCAAGTCGCGTTCTCTAACAAGGCTCTAAAAGCCCTCAGCCGCGCGCAGACGGCAATTGATGAATTGCTGGATTATACACGCATCGTGAATGCCGAGCATATCGACATGCAGAATTGCGATATGCTGGAAGCGATTGATGATACGCTTGATATCCTCATGCCGGACGTGCGACGGCGACGGATTCAGATCGAAGTCGATATTCGCCCTCCCTTGAACTTCGTCTTTGCACAAGAGCGTATGCTCGGACACTTGATGCAGAACTTGATCAGCAATGCGATCAAGTACAACGTCGATAACGGGCGCGTGCAAATCTCAGCAGAGGATTTGGGCGATTTTATCCAATTCCATGTGCGGGATACGGGCATTGGCATCCCGCAAGAAGCGCAGGATTTCGTCTTCGAGCGTTTCTTCCGCGTCAAGCAAGTGCGTGACCGCCGCATCGAGGGTACAGGGCTGGGATTAGCGATCACCAAGACGATCGTCGAGAAGCACGGCGGGCAGATCACGCTTAAGAGTACCGAGGGCGAAGGTACCACCTTCAGCTTCACGCTCCCGCATGCGTCGTCCTCATCATCGGATTATGGACGTGAGCGCACCGATGACTTAGACGACCGCATGCAGGAATCACGCGAGTCACATGATGATATTGATACAGGCATGTACTGATTGGTTTAGCGCAGGACGAGTAAGGCATCCGCGAACTTACGCTGGGTCGTGCGCGTATTAAAGCTCGCCCACGCCTCTGGCAATGCCGAAATTGCAAGCTCTGCCGCGTCGTCTAGCTCCGCTAGATACTGCTGAATCAGATCATTTTGCTCATCGCTGAGATCATCCTGCGGGTGCAGGGTCGCGCGGGCGAGTACTGCCATGTTCAAGCCATCGACCAAACCGACGACGACGGTCAGCTTAGTGGTGAAATCACTCGCGGATTTGCCCAGCACTGGCTCGAAGAAGGCGATCGTATCCAGCAAATCTTCAGCAGTATGATACAAATCCTGTAGCGTTGCGCGGTCACCACTGTTGATGGCATCATCATAAGCACGTACTTGTGCTAGCTGTTCATGCAGTAAAACCGGCGCGAGATGCCGCACTTCATACGGTGCAACATCGGCTTTGGGCACGATGACTCCTTTGCCATCCTTGAGCAAAAACTTCGTGAATGATTTGACGAACTTATGATACTTCTTGCGCTCGAATAATTTCTCCAACGTCGCAATCGCGCTGTGAGCATCCTCGCGCACGAGGCCGACAACCGCCTGAAATGCCATCTCATCGGCGCTATCTAAGTTCGATTGATAATTGGCGAGATTGGTCAACAAGCGATCATAGGCGTGTACGCAGTCGATTGCCGTGTAGATACGGTCGAACATCGGGCGATAAGCCTTGATGATCTTATTCTTGTAATAATCATCCAGCACCGTGAACAAGTGCCGTGCCCGTCGTACAACCGTTGTGGTACGGGGCAGTGCATCAGTGCTGTAGGCGATCGCAGGCGCTTGCTGTAATAGCTCTGTGAAGTACACAGCCAGCAATTTACGACCGGCAATCGGCAGAGCATCCTCCGGTGTGACTTGTGTCGTCAGGGTATCTAACTTGGCGAGACGTTTTTTATAGGTGCGAACCATCATCTTAATCCTCATATATCCGCTAATCTTTGGCAATGAGGACATTCTAGCGCAAAGCACGCATTTTGTTAAGTATAGTTTAAGCTATTGTGAAATCTATTAAAAATTCGTCGCCTCTAAAATCGTCTGAAAGAACTCTAACACGCCGATATTGGGGTTATTCGCCACTTCGCGCAGACCATCGTTGACGATCGCCCATTCGTAAATTTTGAAGAACAGCACCAGCGTGATGCCGTAGGTCACGACCTGCCGCGGTAGGTTGGCAATCGCCAGCGAGACTGGTTCATCGCTGATTTGCTGAAGTTGCTGTTGCTCGGATAACAGTTGGGTGCGCGCCATGTTGAGATTATCGCGCTGTCCGTTGAGTTCGATCAGTTCGTAGAGCATCTCAAGCCGTTCTGCATCCGCCAAATCAAGATTATCGCGATTGCGCCAGATTCGCTCAGCTTGTTGGATACGTTGCTGTAAGCTACTCAGATCACGCTGTGAGGCGCGCAGTTTTTGCGTCAGTTCGGCTTCGTAGCGTTTGCGCCAGGCGCTTTGCCCGATGCCATACGGCACGCGAATCAACACGACGAAATGCACGACAAATAACAGGAGCGGAATCAACACGTTGAATGCCAGAATATAACCTAAATCTCGTGGCAAGCGCGGCAAGCGTCCGGTCGTCAACACTTGGCTGAAAGGAATCGCCGCGAGATACAGCGTAATGATGAACATAATCAAGAGCGTGAAGGGTAAATCAGCCACGAGACCATCGCGCACAGTTGCCGAGACTTGCCGATTAATCATCATCGAAGCGTAGGCAATCAGCAAGACAACGGCAAGCACATAGAAGGGCAAGCCGAAAATCAACGCTAATGCCTGCGCGGATGTATCAATCAGCGACGTTTGGTTGGCAACTTGTTCTTGTAGATTGCCGATAATCTGATCGTTGTTGAACACGAATACTTGCAGGGGAATCACCGAGGCAATCGCCCCGATGATCATCAGCACATCCATATCAGAGACGGTACGTAAGGCGCGATAGGTGCGCTCTGGCAAGAGCTTCAGCAGGCGATCCGGCAGGAGTAAGCGCCGTAAGCCTTCGTTGCCGGTATACACGACCAGCACACCGAAGAAGAACATCATCCAAATGATCGGCGATAGGGCGAGTATTGTCTGGTCAATGCTGGCTGTGTCTAGCAAATTGGCACTGCGCGGATCGCTAAGGCGCGTGAAGTGGCGGATGATGATCGCAGTCGCCATCACCAGCGCAAAGGGGAACAGCACGCGCGCAATCGGCAACCAGACCGTCCGCTGGGACAACCACTGATTCCAGCGTTGAACCCACATCATCTGCACCAAGCCGTAATACGTGATGACTGCTACCATTAATCCCAGACTGTACCAGAAATCAAAGCGCAAGGTCAGCACATCAGGTTGCAGAGCGCGTGCTAGTTCACCGCCTAAAATCAACGCCATCAAGCCCGCGGCGACGAATTCGTTGATGGCGACGAGAACTTGCTCCCATAGCGGGATGCGCGACATGAACAACTGATACCCCGCCGGAAACAGCGCGTAAATTGCCAGCAACAGACGAAAGACAATCGCGATCATCAATACCAGAAAGACGTAGAAGAGTTGGCTCTCTTTGCCGGTTGCCGGTAGCGCAATCAACTGACGGGCGACGTAGACCGTCAACAGCGCGCAGACCCAGATAATGACGACGTAGAACGCATGATGCCGCGTGAAGTCGCGTTGTAAGATCACCCGGCGAATCGGTTGAACGGTTGCCAGCGTGACCATCAGCACAATGCCTGCAAGCGACACTAGCACGAGTAACCACGCCCCATTGAGCATTTGCCAGCCCGTGAACGCCATCGCTAGCAAGATCAAGATCGGCAGTAGCCAGCGATCGACGACATTATCCGCATCGGAGACGCGCAGTAAATTTAAGAAGCGATGATGAATCGGCGGTTGCGAAGAATCAGACATTGGTGCAGTTTCCTCATGCGTGCGTGTGTTTGCTAAGTATTATAGGCGATGAGGGGCTATGTTGGCGACTCCCGCGCCTAACATGAACATCCTGTGGACATTTGGCATTTGCCGACTGAACGATGATATACTATGCCCAACTTAAATAATGTCACGTAGAGGTTGCTATTATGGGAAAATTTGATGAAAACTATTTGAAGAAACTCCAAGCCAATCAAAAGAACTGGAAAGAGACCACCCTCGCCCAAACTCTCGCCCGTAAGTCTGAACGCCGTACTACGTTCATGACGCAATCCAGCGAGCCGATCAATCGCCTGTATACGCCGTTAGATATTGCCGAGATGGACTATGAACGCGATCTAGGTAATCCGGGTGAGTTCCCGTACACGCGCGGGGTACACGCGACCGGCTATCGTGGCAAACCTTGGACGATGCGGATGTTCGCTGGCTTCAGCACAGCTGAGGAGACTAACCGCCGCTTCAAGTATCTGGTGGCGAACGGCAATATGGGCTTGTCGGTCGCTTTCGATCTGCCGACGCTGATGGGCTATGATACCGACGCGCCCGAAGCCCTCGGCGAATTCGGCAAGTGCGGGGTGGCGATTAGTTCGCTCAAAGATATGGAAATTCTATTCGATGGGTTGCCGCTGGATCAAATCAGCACGAGTATGACCATCAATAGCCCGGCGCCGATGATCTGGGCGATGTATATCGCCGCCGCCGAAAAACAGGGCGTGCCGATGGCGCAACTGCGCGGGACACTGCAAAACGACATTCTGAAAGAATATATCGCACAGAAAGAGTTCATCTTCCCGCCGGAGCCGTCGATGCGGTTGGTGGTCGATACGATTGAATTTGCGACCCACAACATGCCACAGTGGAATTACATCAGCGTTAGTGGCTATCATATCCGCGAGGCTGGTAGCACCGCCGCGCAAGAGTTGGCGTTCACGCTGGCGAATGGCATCGAATACGTGAAGTGGGCGATTGAACGTGGCTTAGATGTCGATGACTTCGCCCCGCGCATGAGCTTCTTCTTCAATGTGCATAATGACTTCTTCGAGGAAATCGCCAAGTTGCGGGCGGCACGACGCATCTGGGCGCGGGTGATGCGCGATCAATTTGGCGCGAAGAACCCGCGTAGCTGGTTGATGCGCTTCCATACACAGACCGCCGGTGTGAGCTTGACCGCCCAACAGCCCGAAATCAACTTGATTCGCGTGGCAGTGCAGGCGCTGGCGGCTGTTCTCGGTGGCACACAATCCTTGCATACCAATAGTATGGACGAAGCGCTGGCATTGCCTTCAGAACACGCGGTGACGCTCGCGATGCGTACACAACAGGTATTGCTAGAAGAGAGCGGAGTCGCGAACACGGTTGATCCGCTCGGCGGCAGTTACTTCGTCGAAGCCTTGACCAACGAGATGGAAGCACAGGCGCTCGATTACTTCCGCCGCATCGAAGACTTTGGCGGCGTTGTGCCTGCGATTGAGAATGGCTTCTTCCAGCAAGAAATTTCGGATGCTAGCTACCGCCATCAGCAAGAAATCGAGCGCGGCGAGCGCGACATCGTCGCGATGAGCAAATACGCCAATGACGAACCGATTCAAATCCCGATTCTGAAGATGGATCCGGCAGGCTACGATAAGCAGGTGGCGCGTCTTCAGCGCGTGCGTGCTGAGCGCGATGCCGAGCAAGCACAGCAGGCGATCGACAATCTGCGCGATGCCTGCGTCAACGATAAGAATACTATGCCGTATCTGATTGACGCGGCGAAAGCCTACGTCACACTTGGCGAGATGACCGATGTCATGCGTGAGGTGTTCGGGCTGTATCAAGAACCTCTGCATATCTAAACATCAGCGCGTGATAAGCATGATTAGCAGTTGCCACAATTGATAACCCGCATATATGTATTCGGACGGGGCGGCATTGATGTCGCCCTGTTTGGTGTACGTTGCCCAGCTTTATCTGGGAATCAATCGGGCTGTGATGGTATCCTTAGTCGAATTTGTACAGTAGCTCTAGTCGAGTTTTTTATGGCAGAGGATAAGCAATCGCAAGATGGGCTAGACGGACAATTTCTAGTCATATTTTACCGTCGTCTGCGTCTCGTTGGTTCACTGATCGTCATCGCAGGGATGACCTTTTTATTCGCGCTCTTCGCATGGCGGGCTGGCAACGCGGACGTTCCCACGCTGGATTATAGCAAAATAGGCGTGCATCTCTTGTTGGATGATGGACGCAATCAATGGTCACCAGACCTATGGGCGGCACACATAGCGCAGGCGGATGCGGTCGCCAGCACAGGCGGCATCGCTGTGCAACTGATTCGCGCCGATGATCTCGATCCGCAACGCTGGCAGATGTTCCTCGATCTGTGCGCGGCGCACGATCTGACTCCCGTCTTGCGCCTCGCCACTACAGTCGATGCTGAAGCGGGCTACTGGAACGCGCCCGTGTCTGATGCTGACGATACGTATCGCACATGGGGCGAGCAAGCCGCAACTTTCATCAACGCGCTCGATTGGCAGGATATGCAACCGCATGTGATCCTGCTCAACGAACCGAACAACGGGCATGAGTGGTCAGGTCGTCCAGATGCGCGCGATTACGCGCAGTTCGTGGTCGATGTGGCGGACGTGTTGCGCCAGCGAGTGCCGGATGTGGTGCTTCTCAATGGTGCGCTCGATTTATACGCACCGAATACCGGCACGGCACCGCTAATGGATACAGATATTCACTATGTCGATGCCGATACCTTCATGACGCAGATGCACAGCGCCCAACCGGATATTTTCACGCGTTTTGACGTGTGGAACAGCCATGCCTATCCGATCAACCTCACAGAACCGCCGCCGGTGATGTCATTCGGCTTTGATGCTGTGAACTCTGCGGAGATTGACGCACCTACGCCGCCGGATGGCATCTACAATCGTGGCATCAACGGCTATGAATGGGCTTTGTGGCGCTTGCAGGATTTCGGCGTTGAGTCGCTACCCGTGATGATTACCGAGACGGGCTGGCGACATAGCGAGAGCGTACAAGCAGATGCACAGGATGCCAGTGCTGACTATCCGGATGCACTGACGGTCGTCCGTTATCTCGATCTGGCGATGCGCGGCGAAGTCTCGGTGTATGCGACGATGGATGTCACATGGCAGGCGTGGCTCGCGGATGAGCGCGTGATCGCCGTTGCGCCGTTCGCGCTCAATGGTGTGCCGACAGAGTGGGGGCATACCAATTGGCTACAGCTCGCCGACGATGGCACGATTCGCGATATATACCCGATGGTGAATCTGATTGCGAACACGTATCCGCTAGATTGAAGCGTTTGTCGTCCGCCGTCTGCTACGCATCGTGCTACACTGACGTTAAATAGCTGAGCAAATCCAGAGAATGTGCCGGTATCGACAATCGCGTTGTGGTCTTGCCGACGGGCAACAGCTGAAGTGCTGGAAATCGTCACGCTGGATGCGACAAGGGTCGCGACTCGCCCACGCTCTTTTCTGGCTGAGTGATGAGCGTATCAGATAGACGCTTGCCCGATGCTTGGCTAACGTACAGGCTACATCAACGCGGGAGTGTGCTAAAATGCTGGATGTAGCACAGCAATCATTCATCTTTTCTCATCGCGTAGGTAACACAGGTAACTCGTCTATGACACAACAGCGACAGGCTTCGCAGATACCCGTCTGGCTCGGACTTGGATTCGTCTTTCTCTTGATGGCGTGTAATCTCGGGACTGCTCCGAGTGGTAGTGCAATCCCGACTTTGCCGCCATCTGCCAGCGCGACCCCACCGCCGACACTGGGCTATAATGGCAATGGCAATCAGCAGATGATAGGTAATATCAATGTCGATGGCGTTCAAACGCCCGTCGCTGATGTCAGCATCCAGTTGTATAACTTGATGCAACAAGTGGATGCCGAACGCTTGATGACGCATGTGCGTAATCTGGAAGGCTTCGGCACGCGCCATATCAATTCGTCCACCTCATCGCCGACGCAGGGCATCGGTGCCGCCCGCAATTACATCTACAATCAATTCGCCGAGATGCGCCAGACGGCACCTAATGGCAGTTTGCATGTGGAACGTCTGTCCTTCGATTTGACGATGTATAACAAGCCGACCCGCCAGCAGAACATCGTCGCCGTACTACAGGGGACGCAACCTGGCGCGGGCTTCTGGGTGGTGGGGGCGCATTACGATAGCATCGGGCCGGCTTTCGAGGATGCTGATATAGCGGCACCAGGCGCAAACGATAACGGTACGGGCGTTGCCGGGTTGATCGAACTCGCGCGCGTCCTCAGCACCCAGCAATACCGATCGAGCATTATCTTCGTCGCCTTCTCTGCAGAAGAACACGGGCGGCGCGGCAGTCAAGAATTTGTCGAGTGGGCACGCAGTCGCAATCTGGACATCAATGGCATGATTAATCTCGATTCGATCGGCAACGGCTATAACGCCAGCGAAAATCGCCGCGACGAGTCCTTGCGGATTTTCTCGTGCGAAGTGAGCGATACGATTTGCAAAGATGGCGGTCTATCGCGCACATTGGCACGCGGGGTCGAGTTTTTGGGCTTCGCGCATGATGCCATCCTCCCGATGACGGTCGAGAGTGCCGCCGACCGTGACGGACGCTATGGCGATCACTTCTCATTTGCTGAGCAAGGCTATCCGGCGATTCGCTTCATCAATACGCTGGAAGAGTGGAGCAACGGCTCATCGCGTGATCTCAGTCAGTACGTCGAGCGTGATTATCTGCGTAAGTCAGTGCAGTCGATCTTGATGGTGATTGTCGCGCTGGCAGATGGCCCGCCGCCGCCCGATGATCTCGTGTTGCGCTACGATAGCGGGCAACCGGTTCTCGTGTGGGATAGCGTGCCAGAAGCCACCGGCTATTATGTCGCCCTGCGTTTGCCGGGGCAACAGCGTTACGATCAGTCGCTGGAGTGCTCGCCACAGATTGATTATTGTTCGGGGTCGCGCTTTGCATGGAGTGGGTTGAGCAATTATGCCGGAGTCGCGATTGCAACGCGGGGCGCGAATGGCTTGCTCGGTCGCCTCTCGGAAGAATATGTTTTACAGCCCGGTCAATGAGATGCGCTGTACTGCCATCGGCATCAAGCCCTCACCCACGGAGGGCTTGCCGAACCACGCGGAAAATCAGGTAAATCTGCCCCAGTAAGCCGAGGATAATCAGCAAAAGAATAGCGAGCGACATCAGGTCGAAGTCGGTGTAATTGATCCAGAGTGTGCCATTACTGATATACATGACTGTCAAGCTCCTGTATTGTTGACTGTTATGTCTACAGCATAGCAGACGGTCGTCTATCGACCGTGACACGAACGTTACAGAAAATTGCGAGGATGTGCTGTAGCTCAAGTATCGGCGATCACCCCGCGCAGGTCTTGCACGATGTCGGCACGATCTGTGCCGTAGGCATAGCGACGTATCCAGTTGTTATCAGCATCTAGCAAGAACATGCCCGCCGTATGATCGACGTTGTAATGCCCGCTTTCACCTGCTGTCCCATAGAAGAAGTCCACGCCATAATCACGACCGATCTCGCGCACACGCTCGCTCGCGCCTGTCATGCCAATCATGAAGCTATCGATGCGTAACGCGCCGAAGTAGCCACTCAGCATGTCGGGGGTATCCCGACTACCATCAACGCTGATAAAGACGTAATTCAAGTCATCGCCTGTCGCGCCCAAATCAGCACGAATCTGGCGCATTTCGCCCAACGTCAACGGGCAAATATCCGGACAATGGGTGAAGCCGAAGGTGATGAGCGTTGGCTTGCCCCGTAAATCACGCAGGGCGATCGCTTCGTTGTGCTGGTCAGTGAGTGTGAAATCGGGCATTTGCTGGGGGGCAAGCTGGCGAATGCCGGTGTACTCGGTTTCAGCAGTCAGGGGGATGATCGTCTCATCGGTGGGCGCGGTGGTGACGCTCAAGTAAGCGATATAGGCGATCATTGCCACGATAGCTGTCACAATCGACCCGACAAGGATGAAGATCACGCGATAGTTATTACGATTATCAGACACGGTATTATTCTCACTCCCGCTCTTCTGTACAGATTCTAGTTAGGGATCGTCTGTTGCTGTGATGCTTGGCACTGGTGTGGACGATGCTTGTGCGGTTGCGGTCGGCCTTGCGCTTGTGCGCTGGATGGGTGCGGATACCACGACTGAGTTGCCGTTATCAAAATAGAGTGTGAAGCGCGCGCGCGCTTCGGACATTGCGCCTTCCAGCGGATTGATAAAGGTCACATAGCGCAAGTGCGGCTCAAGCACAATGCTATCACCAGCTGGGACGACCAACTCACCGTCGATCGGCTCAACAAAGGACAGTGTGCCTTCGGTAATGACTTGCCGTATTTCGGCAATTTCGGCAAACTCGGCTTCAATCCGTGTGACGGCGACAGCGGCACGACCACTATTTTCGATCACCATGTAGGCGGCATATGTGCCGTCTGCCTGCATCTCGATGTAAGCATCATCAATCGTGAGTAGATCATTATTCGTGGTGCAAGCTGCGACGATCAAGATGCCGCACAGACTCATAAGCCAGATTATGCGCCGCATCTGCTTTTCTTCCCGCTGTATACAATATATATTATGATCGATTATATCTGTGAAGATTGTAACATACTAGGCTGATCCACCATGCGCCGTATGCGATCATGTGCGTTCGATAAATGATTAGAATTTCACCCGAACCGTCTGTTGCAGAATGCCGCCGAGGTCGTTACAATTTAAATAGAACTTAATACCACCTGACAGAGAGAGCGTTTGTCAATGGCACTGTAGGTGTTAAACAAACCACCGAAGGGGCAAGTCGCTGGGTATAGCTGGGCTAGCGATGAAACTCTCAGGTCACAGGATTTGTATAGGTGACACACTCTGAAGGCATTGCTGACAGAGCGCACAGCAACTTTGCAGGTGCGCTTTTTTTATTTAAGAACGCATCGATCAAAATGATGAGGAGCGATTGGCATGGCAGATTTAAAATTCCCCGAAGACTTGAAATACACCGAAAGTGATGAATGGGTACGGGTCGAAGAGGAAACAGCGACGATTGGCATCAGTGATTATGCACAGGATGCGTTGAATGATCTGGTGTATGTAGAATTTCAGGATGTTGGGGAAGACCTCGCACAGGGTGACGAATTCGGCGAAGTGGAATCCGTCAAAGCGGCTTCGTCAGTCTATATGCCGATTGGCGGCGAGATTATCGAAGTCAACGAAGAGCTTGAAGGCGAGCCAGAAATCATCAACGATGATCCGTATGGCGCGGGCTGGATGATTAAGATCAAAGTGACGGATGATAGCAATCTTGATAACCTGATGGATGCCGCCGCTTATAAAGAATTTTGCGAGAATCGCTAACCTCATCCCCGTTTCATAGCATGTTTGGGTGGCTGGCATCAACCGCACAGCCATCCTGATTATCCTGTAGATGTTGGTAGAGAGTAGAGTTTATGGCGTACATACCGCATACCGAAGTAGAACGTCAGCAGATGCTGGCGGCAATTGGTGTCACCACTATCGAAGACTTGTTTGAAGCCGTTCCCGCGTCGCATCGCTTCCCCCAGTTGGATTTACCCGATGCGATGAGTGAAATGGACATCACGCGCGAGATGCAAGCCCTCGCCGAAGCGAACGAAGACGCGAGCAACTTCGCCCTTTTTCGTGGAGCCGGGGTGTATAATCATTTCATCCCCTCCGTTGTCAATCATATTTTGATGCGCGGCGAGTTTTATACGGCTTATACCCCGTATCAGCCAGAGATGTCGCAGGGGACTTTGCAAGCTGTTTACGAGTATCAGAGCATGATGTGTGCCCTCACCGGCATGGATGCCGCGAACGCCAGTCACTACGATGGCGCGACCAGCCTCGCCGAAGCCGTGACGATGGCTGATCAAGTCATGCGCGGCAAGCGTAAGCGAGTTATTCTCAGTCATGGGATTAATCCGCAGTATCGCGAAGTCGTGCGGACGTACAATCAAGGTAGCGACATGGAAATCATCGGCGACGATCAAGCGCGCACGAGCGATGATCTGCTGGCACTCGTCGACGATAACACGGCGATGGTCGCTGTCGCTTACCCCAACTTCTTCGGGCAGTTAGAAGATTTCACGTCGCTGGCAGAAAAAGTCCACGAGGCGGGCGCACTGTTGACGATTGTCGTCAACCCGATGGCGCTGGCCTTATTCAAGTCGCCGGGGGCGATGGGTGCGGATATTGTCGTCGGTGAAGGGCAACCCCTGGGCGTGCCGATGAGCTACGGCGGGCCGTATCTGGGCTTCTTCGCCACCAAGCAAAAGTACGTGCGTAAGATTGCCGGGCGCATTATCGGCGAGACGGTCGATCAAAACGGGCAACGCGCTTACGTCATGACCCTGCGCCCGCGCGAGCAGGACATCCGCCGCGAGAAGGCGAGCAGTAACATCTGCACCAATCAAGGCTTACTGGCGTTGGCGGCGGCGGTCTATCTCTCCTTGATGGGGCGCAACGGTTTACGCAAAGTCGCTAACTTGAGCTATCAGAAGGCGCACTATGCCGCCGAACAAATTGATGGCCTGCAAGGTTATAAAGTCCTGCGCGATCGTCCTTTCTTCAACGAATTCGTGGTCAAAACGCTTGAATCAGCAGAGACGATCAACGCGGCATTGCTCGAACAGGGCATCGTCGGCGGTTATGATCTGGTGCAGGATTATCCCAATCGTCAGGATCAAATCTTGTTCGCTGTGACCGAGATGAACACCAAGCAAGAAATTGATATGTTGGTAGATGTGCTGAGGAGTTTGACGTAATGGTAATGACAATGGAACAGCCTAAAGAACTTGAGCCGCTGATTTACGATCAGAGCGTGCCGGGGCGTACAGGCGTTAATCTGCCGGATAGCGATGTGCCAGAATATGACCTGCCCGACGAACTTTTGCGCGATGATTTAGAATTGCCAGAGGTGAGCGAGTTACAGGTCGTACGCCACTTCGTCAAGTTGAGCCAGCTCAATCATGCGATTGATAAGGGCTTCTATCCGCTTGGCTCATGCACGATGAAATATAACCCCAAAGTGAACGAAGATATGGCGCGTCTGCCGGGCTTTGCCCAGTTGCACCCGCAGGGCGATTCTGCCAGCACACAAGGCGCACTTGCCCTCATGCACACCTTGCAAGATTGGCTGGCAGAGATCAGCGGCTTTGAAGCCGTCAGCCTCGCGCCTGCCGCCGGCGCACAGGGCGAATTCGCCGGTATTTTGATGATCCGTAAGTATCATCAAGAGCGTGGCGATACTCAACGCACAAAAATCCTCGTGCCTAACAGCGCACATGGCACGAACCCAGCAACGGTGACGATGGCAGGCTTCGACGTGGTTGAATTACCTTCAAATGAGAAGGGCAACGTCGATGTTGACGCTTTGCGTCAGGTATGCGAGGAACACGGTGATGAGATCGCCGGTATGATGATTACCGTGCCGAGTACGCTGGGTTTGTTTGAAGAGCCGATCCTCGAAGTCATTGAGCTGGTGCATGAAGCTGGCGGGCTGATGTATATGGACGGCGCGAATATGAACGCGCTGATGGGTGTCGTTAAGCCCGGTGAATTAGGCTTCGACGTGATGCACTATAACCTGCACAAGACCTTCAGTACGCCACACGGTGGTGGTGGTCCCGGCAGTGGGCCGGTTGGCGTGGGTGATAAGCTGAAGCCCTATCTTCCCGGCCCGATCATCGCGAAGGTCGCAGACGGGGACGACGATACCGCGCCGTTCTATGATCGGGTGATGCCGGAGCAGAGCATCGGACGTTTGAAAGCCTTCCAAGGTAACTTCGGGATGCACGTTCGCGCTTATGCCTACATCCGCGCGTATGGCGCACAGGGCTTGCGTGATGTCACCCGTCATGCGGTGTTGAACGCGAACTACGTCCGTGCGATGTTGATGGATACCTACAAAGTGCCGTATCCGCGCTATTGTGGGCATGAATTCGTCATCGAGGGACGTTTTGAAGGCATTGACGACATCCACGCGCTGGATATTAGCAAGCGCTTGATCGATTACGGCATCCACCCGCCGACGAACTACTTCCCGCTGATTGTACCGGAAGCCTTGTTGATCGAGCCGACCGAAACCGAGACCAAAGAGACGCTCGATGAATTTATCGAAGCGATGAAGCAAGTCGCAGAAGAAGCCCACACCAATCCCGATTTGCTCCATAATGCGCCGGTTAATGCGCCGGTGCGCCGTGTCGATGAGGTGAAAGCGGCAAAAGATCTCGTCTTATGCTGTGCGCCCGTACTCAAACCCGGCGCATGAGCATACACTCGGTATCATCAGCATGGGGGCGATCACTCGCCCCCGTGTTGCTCTCGTTCGCGTCTCAGCGCCGCGATATGCGCGGGATAATCGTCGTCACAACTTCGTAATTGATCGTGCCGAGCCACTCCCCGACCATCCCCGCGCTGATGCGTTCATCTCCCTGTTGACCGAGCAGGACAACTTCATCGCCAGTTTTTACACCCAGAATATTTGTCACGTTGACAGCACACTTCTCCATACTCACGCGCCCCACCAGTGGCGCACGCTGACCGTGAATGAGGGCATATTGCCACGTCTGCGGCGAGCGTCGTAAGCCGTCGGCATAACCCACGGGCAAAATCGCGATGTCCTCATACGTCTGCGTGTAGTACATCCGTCCGTAACCGATCGGGTGATTGGGCGGGAAGTGCTTCACCTGTAGCACTGACGTTTTCCAGCTGAGTGCCGGACGCATCCCATCGGGTAAGGGTTGGCTTTCGTCGGTTTGCAAGCCATAGATCAACAAGCCGGGGCGTACCATGTTGAAGTGATTGTCGGGGCTATCCAGAATACCGGGCGAGTTGGCGGCGTGTACATAGCGAAATTCAAAGCCACCGGCACGCAGGGGACGGAGCATACGCTTGAAGGTCTCGACCTGTTCGGCGGTATACGCCGGATCATCGTTCGCTGATGTGAAATGCGTATAAATGCCCTCTAGTTCAAGATTAGATAGGGCTTGTAAATTACGAAAGACGGTCACGGCTTGGTCAGGGAAGATGCCGAGCCGACCCATGCCAGTATCGACTTTGACATGATACTTGAGCTTGCCGGATAGCATCCGCGCTGTACGATCATACATCCGCGCCTGTTCGAGATCGTAGACGGATACCGTGATGTTGTGCCGTAAGGCTTGATGAACAGCTTCCATTGGCGCGTAGCTCAGGACTAAGATCGGCGCGGAAATGCCGGCATCGCGTAATTCGAGTGCTTCCGCCATCGATGCTACGCACAGATAACTCGCGCCGTTGAGCAGAGCTGTACGTGCCGTGACGACGGCACCGTGTCCGTAGCCGTCCGCTTTGACCGTCGCCATCAGCGCGACCTCATCGCCGATCAAGGTTTTGAGCGTGCGTACGTTATCGCCGATTGCGGCGGCATCGACATCGACCCAACTGGGGCGCAGGGCATGGACAGCGCGTGTGCTGGGCACAGCTTCGTTTTGTCGCACCAGTCGCGTTCGGTCGTCGGGGTTCGCCAGCAGAGCTTTGACGACCTCTTCCATACGTGCCGATACCCCGCCTTTGACCAGCACAATATCTTTGTCGGTGAGCGTGAAGCTCTCGAGCGCGCGGCAGGCATCCTGTGTGCTGTAGGTCGTGCGGACGTTACTCGGCGCTTTGCCGGCATCGATTGCGGCGCGGCTGATGAGCGAGGCTTCGACCCCTTGCGTGATGATGATGTCCGCGACTTCGGCGGCGCGCTTGCCAATCGACCGATGTCCGAAGCGACTGTTAACGCCGAGATCGTCCATATTGCCCATCACAAAAATTGTGCGCTGGCTCTCGTCGCGCACATCCGCTAACCAGTCGAGCGCGGCAGTGGTCGAGGCGTGCGAGGCGCGATAGGTATCATCGACCAGCGTCATGTCGTTGCGCGCCGCTAACAGCGAGAGGCGACCCGGCAAAGGCGAGAGCGTTGTCAGCGATTTCAGCGCGTCTTCCATCGGGATGTCATGATGGATGCCGACCATCAGCCCCGATAACAACTCGTACAATTGATGCCGCCCCAGAATCGGACTCCAGCGCCCATAATAGCGATCGTCGTTATGGCGCAAATCAAAGCCGATGCGTTCAATGCCGACTTTGACATTGAACGCCAGCGCATCCGCACCAAAGCGATCAATGCCGATCGTCCGCACATGGACTTCATCGCGCGCACGGCTGGCTAGCTCGCGGGTGTTGTCGTCATCATAATTCAACACCGCTAAGCTACCGGGCGATAAAAAATCAACCACCTGCGCGATTTCGCTGATATACTGTTTACAACTGGCAAACCCCGCCGGATGTACGCAATCAATATGATTGACGATTACAACCTGTGGCGAGATCGCTTCTACCATTTGCGCCATCTCGCCGGGGGTGGTCGGGTCGAGCTTGAGCGCGACAAAATCATGATTCGGCGTTAGGCTGGCTAGCGATAGCGGGATGTTCAAGCGTCCATCAACGTTGATGTTGCCTCGATGAACTTCGTAGCGTTGCCCAAGGATGCGGGTTACAGTATCTACGGTGGTTGATTTGCCGGATGATCCGGTCACGGCGATGGTCTTCACGTTGAGCTTGCTCAGTGTATACTTCGACCATTGCAACAGCGCATCGACCGTATCGCGCACCATCAGCACCGATACGCCGGTGGTGTCAATCTCGGGCGGGTCGGTACACAGCACACCGGATACGCCGTTGTGGATCGCTTCTTCGATATATTGGTGGGTATCACCGCGATCACTGGCAATAGCAACATATAATTTATTTTCGCTGGCATGCTGGGGGTCTGTACAAAACTCGGTGAAGAGATTGGCGGCAGGTTCGCCGAACAATTGCCCGTTGGCGGCTTTTAAAATGTCGTAGAGATTTATCATAAGTCACAATGCCGTATTCTGTATTGACGTATAATGAATGACAGACGCTTTGTATGATAGATGTGCTATACTCGTTAACGTCGTTTATAGCAGGTTACACGCTATTCGGCAAACAATTGACCCGTTATTACACCCTGAAAGAGTGCTATGAGCTTCGAGTTTGAGATTATTGCCCGCGATGGTAACGCGCGTGCCGGCATTTTGCATACCCCCCATGGCGCTATCTCGACCCCGATTTACGCGCCGGTTGGGACGCTGGCGACGGTCAAAGCGATGCCACCGCGCGATCTGCAACAGGAAATTGATTCCCACCTTATTTTAGCAAATACCTACCATCTACACTTGCGTCCCGGCGCTGATTTGGTGGCGAAAATGGGGGGCTTGCACGAATTCATGCAGTGGGATCGTCCGATCTTGACAGATTCGGGAGGCTTTCAGGTCTTCAGCTTGACGGACATCAACGACATCGACGATGATGGCGTGACGTTTCGCAGTCATATCGATGGCAGTCAACAACGCTTGACTCCTGAGTCCTCAATGCAAATTCAGGAGCAACTAGGTGCAGATATTATCATGGCATTTGACCAATGCCCACCACCGACCAATCGCGCCGTCGTGGAAGACTCGCTGGCGCGTACCCATCGCTGGCTAGAGCGTTGTCGCATCGCCCATCCCAGCGATGACCAGCAAGCCCTATTCGGCATCGTGCAGGGCGGCGTGTATGATGATCTGCGCGCAAAATCAGCCGAGTTCACCACGTCGCTCGATTTAAAAGGGTACGCGATCGGGGGCTTAGCTGTCGGTGAGACCAAACAAGAACAGTATCGGACACTGGATATGACATTGCCCTACTTGCCAGAGGATAAACCGCGTTACCTGATGGGGGTTGGCGATCCCGATGATCTCGCAGAGGGCATCACACGCGGCATTGATATGTTCGATTGTGTGATGCCGACGCGCGTCGCACGCCACGGGGCGGCGCTGACGTGGGATGGGCGGGTGAACATGCGTCGCGCCCAATTCAAAGATGATCCACGACCAATCATGGAAGGAACAGGCATTTATACTGAGAACTTCAGCCGCGCATACATTCGTCATCTGGTGGTGACGAAAGAATTGCTGGGGCATTATCTGCTGAGCTTGCATAACATTCATTTTCTCGTTCAGCATGTTGCCAACATGCGGCAGGCAATCATCGAAGGGCAGCTGGCGGCGTATACCGCGCGATTCCTGAAACGGTATCTAGCCAGCTAACGCGTCGACCGAACCCGCAATGAAGCAGGCAACACGTACAATCGCGATTCTGGCGGTGTCCGCACTTGTGGGCTGTGCCGGTCAGATGCAACCCGTCACCCCGCCCGATGCCACGCCGGTGGTTTTGCGCGTGCATAGCACCACCGCGACTGCCCCCCTGCTGGCGACTTTTGAAGAGGCGTACAGTCAGGTACAACCGCGTGTCGTGATCGACGGACAGAGCGCTAATCACGCCGCACTGGTAACCCAGCTACAAGCCGGGCAAATCGACTACTTCCTCAGCCATCATTATCCCGATGACCCAACATTGTGGGTCGCGCCGCTAGCACAGGATGCGCTGACGCTGATCACAGCACCGACGAACCCCACCGCGAGCATCACCACCGATCAACTGCGCCGCCTCTATCGCGGTTACACGCGCAATTGGGCGGATGTCAGCGGGGGCGCGCACACCGCTGCTGTCACGCTTTATAGCCACGAGAACGGTTCAGCCATCCGCACCGAGTTCGAGCGTCTCGTGATGGGGAAAGAGACAATCTCGCCCAATACACAGGTTCTGACGACCAACAGCGCCATCCTGACGCGCGTCGCTGACCAGACGGGCGCGATTGGCTATATGCCATTGAGCCAGCTGAATCAGCGCGTGCGCGTGCTAGCGGTCGATGGTGTGCGCCCCTCGCGCGAGACCATCCTCGACCTGCAATATAGCTTACGCATGACGATCTACGTCATCGGGCAAGCAGAACCCCAGCGAGAATATCGGGCGTTTATTGGGTGGATGCAAGGGGGCGCGGGGCAGGCGGCGATTCCTGTGTCTTATGCGCCTCTGCCGCGCTAAGCTCCTCTGAGAAAATCCGCAGAGGATGAGATCAAAATAGCGAAGAGTAAAATCATAATCAAGGCCCACAGCGCCACCAGCGTGATGTCGCGATAATAGCGCAAAGTATCGCGGCGCTTTTGGCTGGCGGCTTCGTTTTTACGCAGGTGATAGAGGGCGGTCGCCGCGTCGGCATTATCGGGATTGATGCGTAACACATTATCGAGACAGATAATACTCTGATCGACCGAGTCCACCGCAACGCTCATCCACAGCCATGCCGATTCAAAATCCTTATCTTCACGGATTAACTCGCGCAGGATGTGCCGGGCTTCCTCGCGCCGATTGGCTTTGACAAGTTCGATCGCGTCTAACAAGCGATCAATACGGCGGTCTTCGGTTCTATCTGATCCCGCAGGTGCCATCAAGCCATCTCCGGCCTTGCCTCATCAACGGTCACACCGGCGAATAAATCGTGTTCGTCGATGGTGTCCTGTGCTGGTGCGGGATGAACGCGGGTGAAGCCCTGTGTCGGCGTGAGCAACTTACGAAGCCACATCGGCAAGGGGAAGAACGATCCACCGCCACCCTGACTCTGATGGCAGGCAGAGGCTTCGTCCCACGCCTCTAAATACTCGCGGATGTTAACGGTCGTGTGCGTCGGTTGGATGTGATCGACAATCGCTTCAAAGTCGATGTCATTGTTGGTACCCATCCGGCGCGGGTCTTTGCCGCGTAGTTTGATCCACCACAGCGCAATCTTGACCAGCATCGCTGGTATCGACGAGTAATAAAGTTTTTGCGCTTGGTAGGGCGGCTGTCCATCGGTGATGTAATCGGGATCAGCCGCAAGCTCGAAGGCTTCGACGGTCGCACGCTGGATAGCGATGTGATCGGGATGTCCGTAGCCGCCATACTCGTTGAAAGTGATGACGACGTGTGGCTTGATCTCGCGCATGACTTCGACCACGCGCCGCGTCACATCCTCGCTGTTGTTGTTCCACTGGTACCATAGGCATTCTGGATCATTGCTCGACTCACTGCCCATCATACCGCTATCTTTATAACCGAATTTGAACACCCGCTTGAAGCCCAGCTTCTCGGACGCGCAGTCTAGTTCTGATAGGCGTAACTCGCGCACGCTGTTGTATTGCCCTCGCATCTCTTCCGGGATAGTGCCCATGTCGCCATCTGTCGCACAGACGAGATAGACATCGACCCCTTCGTTGACGTATTTTGCAATTGTTCCTCCATTGCCAAAGCTCTCGTCATCGGGGTGCGCGTAGGCGATGAGCAAGCGACGGTTTGCCATAATGAACCTCTCCAGTGAATTGACGTGAAATCAATGATCTAGCGTTATCGCATTATAGCGTAAACAAATGACATGCCCCTGTGCAAGTGATGAGTGTCTCACCTATACTATTGCGCTGTTAACTGATGAAAGGTAAAGATGACTTCATGCACCACCGCATTGTAAGCATACTCTCCATTATTTGCCTCGTGGGGCTTGCGACGGCTATCACGTCGCCATCCACACAGGGGCAATTTGCGACCAACACCCCCATCAACGATGCTCAATCATCGGATGATGCGACTACAGCGCCGGCGAACGGGTTGAGCTTCTCGACCAATACGCCGGACGTGCCGCCCACAGCGACCGCGACCGCGACCAGCACGGCGACGAATACCAGCACACCCACGGCGACCGCGACCGCGACCAATACGCCGACCAATACCCCCACGCCTACCCCGACTCCGATCGGGCCCTTCAATTATCCGCAGGGCGTGAACCCGCTGACGGGCTTGCCGTATCCCAACGACGAAGCCATGAGTCGCCGCAACCTGATCGTGAAAATCAGCAACTTCCCGCCGATCGTGCGCCCGCAATCCGGCGTGAATCAGGCTGATTTAGTCTATGAATATGAGGCGGAAGGTGGAGTCACGCGCTTTGCCGCCATCTATCGCAGTCAAGCACCGGAGCGTGTCGGTTCTGTACGCAGTGGGCGCTTGCTCGATATCGAACTGGTGACGATGTATCGCGCTTTGCTGGCGTATTCTGGCACGAGTGAGCCGATTCAAGAATTATTCCTCAGCGATGATTTCTTCAACTTCCAGCTGTTGTCACCCTCTGTCGGGCATAATTGTGATCGTAACGGCTTCTGCCGCGATGACGACTTGCTCAGCGCGGGTGTCCCGCGTGAACACACGTTGTTCGCAGATGCGGATTTGCTCTGGGAGACAGCGACCAATCAAGGCACAAACACGGGCTACATCGCCTTTGGGCTGGCATTTGGCGATGAGGCTGACCCCGGCGGCGAAGCGGCGAACGATGTATACGTCGAGTGGTGGGGACAAGCTGACGCACGCTGGCAATATCAACCCGAGACGGGGCGTTACGTGCGCTATAGCGATGGTGTGCCGCATAACGACGCGCTCGATGGTGAGCAACTGTGGGCGGATAATCTCGCGATCATTGAGGTGCCGCATGTGCGCCGTCCAGATTTATTCCCGGCGGGCGCGACCTATGAATCGCTCGGTGTCGAATTGTGGGATCAAGGCTTCGCCTATGTCGTGCGCGATGGCACCGCTTATCGCGGCTTCTGGCGGCGCAACAATCGCAATCCGGGGCAGGCACTCCAGCTGATTTACGGCGATAACACGCCGATTAAACTGAAGCCGGGGCGCACATGGATCATGGTCGTGCGTGGCTTAGGGCAGGCGAATTTCAACGAGGCGTTGATCGATGTGAACGCTACGGCGACTATCACCGCGCAAACGCCATCGTCCACGCCCTTTGACCCCAATCCTGACGGATAGATAC
This sequence comes from Anaerolineae bacterium, assembly GCA_034437755.1. Taxonomy (GTDB): domain Bacteria; phylum Chloroflexota; class Anaerolineae; order Aggregatilineales; family Phototrophicaceae; genus JAUZRW01. Next base: position 31,967 of record DAOTTV010000051.1, read on the forward strand.
CCCACGACAGATATGGGCGCATGTGTTATGCGCCCCGTGTCTACTGCTAGATTTACTGGCGGCTTGTCCGCACGCGCAAACCCCAGATGCTGAGAACGAAGGTCAGCAGACCCAAGCCCAGCGACGCGCCCATCCCGATCAGCAACGGTTTGGCAACCCAGCCGTCGATCAGCAGGGCGCGCATCGCCTCTAAAATATAGGTGATAGGGTTAATCTGCGTGGCGACTTTGATCCACCCGTCGAGCAGGTCGATTGGTACAAAGGTCGCTGTCAAGAAGGTGAGCGGGAAGAAGAGAAAGTTGGCGCTCTGGGTCGCCGCCGCGTTACCCGTGAAGAGCGCAATCGCAATCGTAAAACCGGCGAAGCTCAAGCCTAAGAGCAGTGCCAGACCGACGAGAACGAACAAGCCCGCGATGCCCGATGCCGAACTCAAGCCCATCAGCAAGCCGATAAAGACGATGAACGTCGCTTGAAACGCGAGGATAATCGCGCCGGCGAAGATCGGGCCTAAGATCAGGGCTGAGCGACTGATAGGAGTCAGCATCAGTTTGTCGAAGTATCCGCTTTCAATATCGCGCACGAGGCTCTGCCCAGCGACGCCCGCGCCGCTCAATGAGGAACTAATAATCGACAGCGGCAGGATAAAGTTGATGTAATCTGTGCCGCTGAGGAAGAAGTTAGACGCGTTACCCAGCTGGGCTTCATAGATAATCAGGAAGAACCCACCCAGAATCAGCGGCGGCACGATCGCCGAGGGGGTGCGTAAATTCACGATCAGGTTGCGCCATGTCATGGTGATAATCTGCATGATGAACGGCATCTTGCCAGTACGCATTTGCTCGCGTCGGTTATTATTATCAATTGAAATTGTACTCATACCTTACGCTCCTCTATGCTCTCCGTCGCCGGTTACGCGGCAACATCGCTGTTGATGTCAGTTTCGGTGGGGGCTTGTGCATCGTCACCGGTGGCTTCATAGCGTTGCCCCGTGACTTGCAAGAACACGTCGTCCAGTGTCGGTTGTGTCAATGAGAGCTTTTCCATATTGATATTGGCAGATTGCAGGCGATTGACCACCGCTGGCACGCGTGCCGCCGCATCCTTGAGATACAGGCGCAGGGTATGGCGATCAATCTGGGTACGCTCGGCCATTGTCGCGAGTTCGGCGCGGGCTTTCTGTACCACCTCGCTATCGCTGAAGGTGATGTTAATTGCCTCGCCGCCGACTTCTGCTTTCAACGCTTCGGGCTGGCCTTCGGCGACAATTTCACCCTTGTCGATGATGGCGATGCGATTGGCGAGTTCGTCGGCTTCTTCTAAATATTGAGTTGTCAGGAAGATGGTCATGCCCTGCTCGCGGTTGAGGCGGCGGACTTCCATCCATACATCACGTCGGCTCGCGGGGTCTAAGCCGGTCGTTGGCTCATCGAGGAAGAGAATATCCGGTTCGTGGACGAGCGCCATCGCCAAATCCAGCCGCCGCCGCATCCCGCCACTGTACTTGCCCACTGTGCGATCGACAAAATCGCTCAGTTTGACCAGTTCCAACAGTTCTTTGGCGCGTTGGCGCGCTTGCTTGCGCGACATACCGAAGGTCTGCGCCTGAATCGTCAACAGTTCCATCGGCTTCATGATCGGGTCGAGTCCGATCTCTTGCAGGGCAACGCCGGCGATGCGCCGTACTTGTGCCGCTTCGCGATGGACATCATAGCCGCCGACGGTCGCGTATCCGGCAGTTGGCAAGCCGAGCGTCGTCAACATCGAGACGGTGGTGCTTTTGCCGGCACCATTCGCCCCCAAGAAGCCGAAGACTTCGCCGGATTGTACATGAAATGATACGCCGTTCACGGCGGTGAAATCGCCGTAGCGTTTAACCAGTTGTTCCGCTTTAATTTCACGGTTTGACATAAGCTATACTCCGTATCGTATGGACAAAATGAGACAATACAAAGCCATCCAACCACGCGGGCTGTTATTGTGCAGGTGTGATGCAGATGGCGAAAAGAACGATCGTTATGTTTCTGAGTCCGATGGGAGTTGGCTCATCGTTTGGGCAAATGCGCCAAACAGAAGATCCAGCCCCTCCATGAGTTTTTCGAGTTCTTCTTGTGATAGGCTATCGAGCGTGTCGGTCAGGAAATCTTCTGATCGCGCTTCGATTGATAGCAAGACCGCTTTGCCCTCAGCCGTTATTTCGATGAGGATCATACGCCGATCTTCTTCGGATCGTGTCCGTGTGACCCAACCGCGCTCTTCCATCACGCTGATCGTGCGCGATAATGATGCCGAACTGACAGACGTATACTCGGCAAGTTCGCTGAGTGTATACGGCTTATGATCGACACGATTCAAGACATGAAAGTGAATCGGCGGCAGTTGTAGCACGGGTGTCCGCATCTGAGCTTCCATGATCCGCCCCATTAAGGGCAATATGCGCTTGGCTCTGCGCGCAACATCGCGCGCGGTCACGGTCTCTGTCACTTGTTAACTCTGCTAATGATTAGCACTCCTAATGGATGACTGGCTCTAATATAGTAGCATACTCTGAGCAAAAAATGAACAAGTGGTCAAAAACCACTTATATTTGTCGCTTTCTCATCATTTGTTTCACAGGCGCTAAATCGCGGGGACAAAACCTACCTACCGCCTCAACTTTCTTTTGCATGTTCTACGGGCTAAAATACTTGAGCATGAAAGTGTCGCAGTAATTGTACGCTTTCAGTAGGGCGATGAAGCTGATGTCGTCCGGTCACTATCGGCAATATCAGGGGGCACACACATGACCAATTTACCCGTTCGTGAAATGGTACTGTACAAGCATGGAGTCGGCTTTTTCGTGCGGCAGGGTGCTGTCGAAGGCGAAAAAGTACAACTGACATTTCGCAGTGATGAAATCAATGATGTGCTGAAAAGTCTCGCCGTGTTCGACCAGAGCGGCGGACAGGTTCTCGGTATCCACTATCAAACACCGATGGACATCGAAGCACGCCTCGCGAGCAGTTCGATTACCTTATCGAATTTCCATAGCCTACGCGATTTAATCCGTGATTTGCGCGGGCGCGATTGCACGCTGGTATTTGAAGTCACCGCTGGAACCGAAGAAACGGTCAACGGGCGCGTGATCGGCTTAGACGATAAACCGACTACTCGTAATAATGTGACAATTAATGATGTTGTCCGTGTCTCTATCCTCACCGAAACAGGGATTCGTATCTTTCCCTTACCTACACTACGGCGCATCAGCATCGACGATGACCAATCCGCGCAAGATTTAACCTACTTCCTCGATACCAGCATGGCAGAAGATGACCGTCGCGTCGTCACCGTGCGCCTGAGCGAAGGCGACCACGATTTAGCCGTGTATTACGTCGCTCCTTCACCGACATGGCGCGTCAGTTATCGTCTGGTGGCGGAAAGCGCGGACGACGATAGCAGTAGCGGCACGGCGCTCTTACAGGGGTGGGGCTTGTTCGATAATCGCCTCGAAGAAGATTTAGACGATGTGCGCGTGACCCTCGTCGCGGGGCAACCGATTTCGTTTATCTATGACCTGTACGAGTCGCGCATTCCCCAACGCCCGACCGTGAAAGATGAAAGCCGCATCGCACCGGGACCCATCGAGTATGAGGGGGCTGAAGCTGAAGAAGAAACTATGATGTATGATAAAATGGAGCAAGGTCGTTCTAGCAGATTTGCTAAAGCTAGTGTTGCGGCAAGTAGAGCCAAACCGACAGGATACAGTGCCGAACCCACACCCAAGCTAGAACGCCAGCGAGCATCACAATCGACACACGCCCAAGCTGAAAGCAAAGCCACAGGTGAAACCTTTCAATATGTGGTCACGGCTCCGGTATCGGTCAAACGCGGTGAGTCGGCACTCGTCCCGATTATCGGCAAGGATGTGACGTACGAGCGCGAATTGCTCTACAACGGCGCGAAGTTACCCAAGCATCCGGTTGCCGCTCTGCGCTTCGATAACGACACGGGCTTAACCCTCGAACGCGGCCCTGTGACGGTCGTCGAAGATGGCGATTACAAAGGTGAAGCGGTAATTCCGTTCACCAAAGAGGATACACAGGTCTATGTGCCGTATGCCGTTGAATTGGGGGTTAGGGTTGTGGAGAATAGAGATAATCGTTCAAAAACAGTCGGCATAGAGATTCGCGATCTTCATCTACTCGAGCAGGGTTTCAGGACGATTAGTGTTACTTATGCCATCAATAACACCACATCGAAAGCGCAACGAGTGACTATCGAAGCCCCAATAAATGAACAAGCTGAACTGTTCGAGACACGCCCGCCCGATGTCGAAACACAGACCGATTATCGCTGGCATGTGCAAGTTCCAGCGAAAGAAACTGTCGAGTTTGTGCGGCAAGAACGGTATCGCCAATATCAACGTGTGACTATTCGCGATTTGAATTATCAACGACTTGCTCAATATCTCGAAAATAAGTGGCTCGATGTCGAGTTACACGATAGCTTAAAAGATGTTCTCGATACCATCCAACTCATCGAGAAAGCCCATCAGCGCATCCGTGATTGGGAGCAAGAAACCAAGCAACTCCACCAGAAGCAAGAGAACCTGCGTAAGAATCTCGGTGCGTTGCAACCCACCGGTAAAGAGGCGAGTCTGCGTGACCGCCTGCTGACGCAATTGGAAGAGTCACAAGATCGCCTCGAAGAAATCGAGCAACAAACGGCAGAGACCAAGCAATTCATTGATGCGACGGAGCAGAAGGTCAATGCGTTAATCGCCGCGTTATCGGACAAGACATGAGCGAGTATCGTCCTTGATTGACGTTTGAGCGTCGGCGCTAGTCGTGCTTGCCGGATACCGTTATCATAGAGGCTGACATCACACATAGCATCTGACAAGGACGAAACAAGTCATGTCACAACGGAGACAAGAGACGCTCTACCGCCCACAGAGCGGGTTCGACTTATTGCGTATCCCGCTGGTGGGGGCGGCGCTCAAATCACGTTATGGACGATTGATCTTACAATTGCCCTTTTTGTTGGTTGCCATCCTGCTAATCATCGACGGCTTCACGGGGCCACAACGCGCCTCAACCAATCTGGCGACGGTTGTACCATGGGTGCATTATCGCGGTCTGGTTGTGCTGGTGATCCTGCTGGCGGGTAACTTATTCTGCATGGGGTGTCCGTTCACGATTCCGCGCACGCTGGCAAAACGGCTATCGCGCCGCGGGCGACGCTTCCCGCGCATTCTGCGTAATAAGTGGCTCGCTATTCTCAGTTTGTTCGGGCTGTTCTTCATTTATGAATGGCTCGATCTATGGGCGAGTCCGCTGTTGACGGCGTGGGTGATTATCGCTTACTTCGTCGCCTCCTTCGTGCTGGAAGCCGTCTTTAGCGAATCAGCCTTCTGCAAGTACGTCTGTCCGCTGGGAACGTTCAACTTCGTCTATAGCACTGCCTCACCAACGCAGATTGCCATCAAGGACGAGACGGTATGTGCGAGTTGTGTGGGCAAAGAGTGCGTGAACGGCAGTTATGCGCCCCAAACAAACATCCGCATCGACCAGATACCGATCGGCGACGGGCAGACAACCGCGCGCGAAGTCAAGCATCAGCCACAGGGCACGCTTGGCTGTGGGACGGAACTCTTCCCCCCGCAGATTAAGAGCAATATGGATTGTGTCTTCTGTCTGGATTGTGTGCGGGCTTGTCCTCACGATAACATTGGCTTGATGACGCGCACCCCCGGACGGGAACTGCATCAGCCACACGCATGGTCAAAACGCTGGGACGTGTCCCTGCTGGTGATTATGCTGGCGTTCATGGCGGTCGTCAACGCTTTCGGCATGGTGCCGCCTGTCTTCCGCCTGCTGGCGTGGCTCGCGACCTATGGCATCAATGAATTCTTCGCCCTGCTCTTGATCTTCGGGGGTGGCTCTCTGCTCTTGCCAGTCATCGTGACTGTGATCGCCGCTCACCTGACGCGCACGCTGACCAATACGGCGCGTACGATCTCTCTGCGCGATACGGTCGCGACTTTCGCGCCTGCCTTCGTGCCGCTGGGCTTTGGTATTTGGATCGCGCATTACGGCTTTCACTTCTTGATTGCGCCGCTATCGGTCATTCCGATTATGCAAGAATTTCTGGGCGCGTCGATGGGTGACTGGGAACGCTTCGGTTTCACGGTCGATGCGTCGATTATCGGACTGGTGCAGGTCGTCGCGTTGCTCGGCGGTTTTCTATGGAGCATGGTGCTTGCCCAGCGGGCATCCGTGCGCGTGTACCAACGGCAGAGCTTTGCCGGCTTAATGCCCTGGGCTTTGACTTTACTCTTGCTGATGCTGACTGCCTATCAAGTGTTTACCCTGCCGATGGAAATGCGCGGCACCGATGATATTTTCGCGTATTTGCTAGCATGGATTTGATGGCGCACGCGAATGCCTATCCTGTCCTGTGCTAATTTTAATCCTTTTCCTATGCATCTCGTGTATGATAGTGCTTGCTTATTAGGAAATTTGAGCTATCATACGAACATTCGTATCAACTCATGTCAGGTAGACCACAGGACACGCTATGCAGGATAAGATCATTATCAGGGGGGCGCGCGAGCACAACCTGAAGAATATCAACGTTGAAATTCCGCGTAATCAACTCGTCGTACTCACGGGCTTGTCCGGTTCTGGCAAGTCCTCACTCGCTTTTGACACGATCTTCGCTGAAGGACAGCGTCGCTATGTCGAGAGCTTGAGTGCCTATGCCCGTCAATTCCTCGGGCAGATGGAAAAGCCCGATGTCGACCAGATCGAAGGCTTATCGCCCGCCGTCAGTATCGACCAGAAGGGCGTGAGCAGTAACCCGCGCTCGACCGTCGGGACGGTGACCGAAATTTACGATTATATGCGCTTGCTCTATGCACGCATCGGTATCCCTCATTGCCCGACCTGTGGTGTGCAATTGATCGCCCAGAGTGCCCAGCAGATTGTCGATGCGGTGCTGAACATGGTTGATGGCACGCGCGTGCAGATTCTCGCGCCAATCATCCGCGACCAGAAAGGCAATCACGTCAAAGTGCTGGAAGAGATCCAGCAATCAGGCTTCGTGCGGGCGCGTGTCGATGGCGAGGTGCGTGAATTAGATGAGGACATCGAGCTTGATCGCTACGTCATCCACAATATCGAAGTTGTCGTCGATCGTCTGGTACTGCGGCAATACGACGACCCCGAAAGCGACGAAGCCCGTGCCGCCGAATCGCGCTTGACCGACAGCATCGAAACAGCGCTCGAACTGGGCGACGGGTTGATTATCATCAACGATGTGACCGACCGCGACAATCCCGAAGATATTCTGTTCAGCGAGCATCTAGCATGTCCGAATGGACACGGGAGCTTCCCTGATTTAGAACCGCGCCTGTTCTCGTTCAATACGCCGCGTGGCGCTTGCCCGATCTGTCAGGGGTTGGGCTTCAGCCTAGAGATCGACCCCGATCTGATCGTGCCTAATCAGGACCTGAGCATTGCCGAAGGCGCGATTGATGCTAACGGTTGGAACGTGGGCGATAAAACAGGCTGGACGTGGGGCATGTTCAAAGCCTTAGAGCGGCAGTATGACATCCCATTGAATAAACCATGGCGCGACCTGACCAAGAAACAGCAGAAAATTATCCTGTATGGCGTGCGTAAACGGATTGAAATTCGCTATACCAACAACTCTGGTCGGGTGCGCCTGTACGAGACGCGCTATGAGGGCGTGGTCAACAATCTCATGCGCCGCTATGAACAGACTGACAGCGAGAGCATGCGCGACCGCATCGAAGCGTACATGGCGCAGATTCCCTGTAAAACCTGCAATGGGCAACGGCTCACACCGCCGGCACTCGCGGTGACCGTCGGGGATAAGAATATCCATGAGACGACGCTATACCCGATTGCTGAATTGCTGGCTTGGATCGAATCTCTGCGCGGAACTGAGGGCGTTGAAGGTGGCTTGAACGATCGTGAGAAAGAGATTGCCAAGCAAATCCTCAACGAGATTCAATCGCGTGTAGGGTTCTTGAACGATGTCGGCTTGAATTATCTGACGCTCTCGCGCTCGGCGGGCACGCTCTCCGGTGGCGAAGCCCAGCGTATTCGCCTCGCCTCACAAATTGGCAGTCGCCTGACGGGCGTGCTGTACGTCCTCGATGAGCCGTCAATCGGCTTGCATCAGCGCGATAATGATCGCCTCATCCGCACGCTGACCGATCTGCGCGATCTGGGCAATACGGTGCTGGTGGTCGAGCATGATGAAGACACCATGCGCTCAGCTGATTGGTTGCTTGATCTCGGCCCGGGGGCGGGCGAAAAGGGCGGCGAAATCGTCGCTGAAGGCACACCCGATGAGGTCGCGCAGGTCGTGGGCAGTGCGACGGGCGATTATTTGTCCGGTCGTTTCAAGATTGATGTGCCACAGGTGCGACGTGAGGGCAACGGGCAATCGCTGATGATCCGGGGCGCAGAGGCGAATAATCTCAAGAACATTGATGTCGAAGTGCCACTGGGCAAATTCGTCTGCGTGACGGGCGTTAGCGGCAGTGGGAAATCGACGCTAGTGGTCGATATTCTCTATCAGCGCATGGCACAATTGCTCAATAACAATCGCAATCGCCCCGGGCGGCACAAAGCCATCGACGGCACCGACGCAATCGACAAGATCATCAATATCGACCAATCGCCGATCGGGCGTACCCCGCGCAGTAACCCCGGCACCTATACCAAGATGTTCGACCACATCCGTGCGCTGTATGCTGAATTGCCAGAGAGCAAGATTCGCGGTTACGATCAAGGACGCTTCAGCTTCAACGTCAAGGGCGGACGCTGTGAGAATTGCGGTGGGCAAGGGCAGATCAAAATCGAGATGCAGTTCCTGCCGGATATTTACGTCGTCTGCGATGTGTGCCACGGGGCGCGCTACAACCGCGAGACCTTGCAAGTTCACTATCACGGGAAGAACATCGCCGAAGTGCTGGATATGACGATGAGCGAAGCGGCGGAATTCTTCTCGAACCAGCCGAAAATCTTGAATAAGTTGGAGACAATCGAAGCGGTGGGCTTGAGTTACATCCGCATCGGGCAACCGGCGACGACGCTGTCCGGTGGCGAAGCCCAGCGCATCAAGCTCAGTCGTGAGTTGAGCAAACGATCGACCGGACAGACGCTCTACATCCTCGATGAACCCTCGACCGGCTTGCACGCGATGGACGTTAAGAAGTTGATCGACGTTCTACAGCAACTGGTCGATCAGGGCAATTCCATCGTCGTCATCGAACATAATCTCGACATTATCAAGACGGCGGATCACATCATTGATCTAGGGCCAGAAGGCGGTATCGGTGGTGGCGAAGTGATCGCACAGGGCACGCCGGAAGCCGTCGCGATGATAGAACATAGCTATACCGGACGTTATCTGCGCCCTTATTTGCATCTCAGTGAGCCGGCCGCTGACTGACGCGACAGATGACTGAAAGGGCATGCGAGCGACCGAACATGCCCCATATGCTCGCTTGCCTCATCAAAATCACATTAGAAAGCTGACGACAGCGCGCCTTGTAATGCGTTCGCAACACTCATCTGTTATCATATTTGTCGTATCTAACAAGAAGTTTACAGGCATATGCTATTCTGCAATACTAGTGCGCGAGTTAGCATAACCAGTTCGAGGTGTTCTATATGTTCAGTAAAATCATCAAAACGGTCTTTGGTGACCCGATGGAACGGGCGTTAAAGCCGTATCGTGAAGCATCTGAGAAGATCAATGCGCTGGAAGACGAAATAGCGCGGCTGAGTGATTCCGCGCTCGCGAGCAAAACACAAGTCTTTCGTGATCGACTCGGCAATGGTGAAACGCTCGATGATGTGCTTGTCGAAGCCTTTGCCGTCGTGCGCGAAGTTGCCAAACGGACGATCGGCTTGCGCCATCATGATGTGCAGTTAATCGGTGGCATGGTATTGCACGAAGGGCGTATCGCTGAGATGAAAACAGGTGAGGGTAAAACGCTAGTGGCAACCTTGCCCATGTATCTCAACGCGCTAGAAGGCAAAGGCGTGCATCTGATCACCCCTAACGATTATCTGAGTAAAGTCGGCTTGCAACAGATGGGCCCGGTCTATCACTTTCTAGGCTTATCAGCATCAGTGATCCAGAATACAGGCGGCGATCCTAATTCTGGCTCGTTCATCTACGACCCCGATTATGACTCAGACGACGATCGCTATCAAAACCTACGCCCTATCACCCGCGCCGAAGCCTACCGCACCGATATTACCTACGGCACGAATAACGAATTCGGCTTCGATTATCTGCGTGATAACATGGCATGGTCAAAAGACCGCCTCACCCAGCGCGATCTGAATTTCGCCATCATTGATGAGATCGATAACATCCTCATCGACGAAGCGCGGACACCGCTCATCATCTCTGGCCCGGCTGACCAACCCTCCGATTATTATCAAAAGTTCGCTTCGCTCGTCAAACGGCTCAAGCCCAGTAGTCAGGAGAGCGTTGACGCTGAAGCCCCCGATGGCGATTACGTGATCGACATCAAAGATCGCATCGCGTATCTGACGGAGCAGGGGGTCGAGAAGATCGAAAAATGGCTCGATGTCGAGCAACTCTATCACCCCGATAATTCGGAGATGATCCCGTATCTCGATAACTGCCTGCGGGCCGAAGTCATCTACGAGAAAGATAAGGATTACGTCGTACAAAAGGGTGAAATCGTGATCGTCGATGACTTCACCGGTCGTCTGATGCCCGGTCGTCGCTTCAGCGAGGGCTTACATCAGGCGATCGAAGCCAAAGAAGGCGTGACCATCCGTCGCGAGAACGTGACGATGGCTACCGTCACCTTCCAGAATTTCTTCCGCATGTACGAGAAGCTCTCTGGCATGACCGGTACAGCCTTGACCGAAGCCGAAGAATTCGAGAAGATTTACGGGCTGGATGTACTCGCAATCCCGACCAACGTTCCCGTACAGCGCATCGATCAGCAAGATTACATCTACATCAATCTGGAAGCCAAATGGAAAGCTGTCGTTGACGAGATCAAAGCGCGTACTGAGAAGGGACAACCTGTTCTCGTCGGTACAGTGTCGATTGAAACATCCGAAGAGCTGAGTCGTCGTCTCAATCGTGCAGACATTGATCACGAAGTGCTCAACGCGAAGCAACACTTCCGCGAGGCTGATATCATCACGCAAGCTGGACGACCCGGCGCGGTGACAATCGCTACCAACATGGCTGGTCGTGGTGTGGATATTAAGCTCGGCGGTAATCCGGAAGGTGTGGCGCGTAACCTTCTGCGTAAAGAAGGCATCGACATCACCGGAGCCACGCCTGAACAATGGCAAGACGTGTACAGCCGCGCTAAAGCCCACGTTGCAGAAGACCGCAAGCAAGTGATAGAAGCCGGCGGCTTGTACATCCTCGGCACAGAACGCCACGAAGCACGCCGCATCGACAATCAGTTGCGCGGTCGTGCGGGTCGTCAGGGCGAGCCGGGCGAATCGCGTTTCTTCCTGAGCCTTGAGGATGACCTCATGCGTCGCTTTAACGCGGAGCAGGTCAAGAAGTTTATGTCATGGGCGAACTTGCCCGAAGATGAACCGATCGAGCATGGGGTGATCTCAAAATCGATCGAACAGGCACAGATCCGTGTCGAGGGGCACAACTTCGATATTCGTGAAAAAGTGCTGGAATACGATGATGTGGTCAACCGTCAACGCGAGTTCATCTATCGGCAACGGCGCGAATGGCTCTTCGACGATGACGAACAAATCCGCGAGAAGTACTTCGCCATGATCGAAGAGCAAATCCTCGACGTGCTCGAACAGCACGCTGAGGAGACAACCATCGTTGCTGATTGGGATCTGGATCTTGTCTATCGCGATCTGCTGATGATCTTCCCGGTGTCGGAAGACATCACTCCCGAGACGATGGCTGAGATGGATCTCGACACGCTTGAGATGCGTCTGGTCGAAGGGGCACAGCGAGCATTCGAGCAAAAGACGCTCCAACTAGAAGCCTTCCGCGAAGGTTTGATGGATCACGCCCTGCGCCTGACGATCCTACGCGCGATTGATCAGCACTGGCAACGTCACCTGACCGCGCTCGACATCCTGCGCGAAGGGATTGGTCTGGTCAGCTTGCAACAGCGCAAGCCGATTGACGAATATCGCATTCAGGGCGCGCAGATGTTCAACGCGTTGCAGGATGACATCGCCAAGCAAGCCTCTAATCGGATTTTCCGCGTGCAACCGCAAGTGGCTGAAGCCCCGCAACGTCGCCAAACGCGCGCCATCCACCCCAGCAGTAATGGCGAAGCACAGAAACAGAAGACGGTTGTCAAGAATACCAAGCGCGATAACATCGGGCGTAATGATCCTTGCTGGTGTGGCAGTGGCAAGAAGTACAAGAAGTGCCACTACAAGCAAGATCGTCTCGAAGGTGTCACAACGTAGACCAATGTCCGAAAATCCCACAAAATCCGTGACTTTGGTCTAAGCAAAAGTTAAGCAGTGGTGTATAATATCTGACACTACTGCTTTTTCACCACACAACTGTTATTTGACTCTTGTTAAAAGTTTGGGCAAATTACATAAGTTCAACAGGAGAAACCCCAATGGTGCAACCCCAATCATCTAACTTGGTGGACGTGGAAATGAATACACGTTGGAAAAACTTCCTCCGAAACAAGGTCAATACATTCATCAAGTGGGATTTGGTTCGCTTTTTCCACGATAACCCGCATACGGCTGATACGGCAGAGAATATCGCTATGGTCGTCGGGCGCGATACCAAGACAATCACCCGCGAGTTAGATGGTCTGGTGAAGGCGCGTGTACTCCTCAAAGAAATGGCGAGCGGACAGACGATTTATCGCCTCGTCAAAGATGATGACATGCGCGAAGTGATCCACGAGTTCGTCGCCGCCTGCCATAACCGTGAGTTTCGGGTTAAAGTGATTCACCACGTCATCCACGGGATGGGCTTCGACCCGCGCCACGAACAATAAGATCGCCCATGAGCAGTCAGGCAATCGGCGTTGGATAACGTATCATTACATCAATTTCTGGTTCTCTATACGTGGTTTCCTCTCGCCGCATTGCTGTTGTTTCTCTTATTGATCGCGCGCTTCTACGAGAAATTTTCTAACTTTCGCACATACTTCTGGCTGTATGGTCTGGTCGCCGTCTTATTCGGGGCGATGTCCGTGCGTCATGCGTCGGTGGGCATCGTCCTCGGCGATGTAGCGATGGACGCGATCGCCTTCGTCTCCGGTTTGCTGTTGTTGTTTCTTGTGTGTTTGCTGTATATCCGCATGATGAATAGCGCCAACGATAAGGACTCCTCATGATAATTTTGTCGCATGTGTTGGGGCTTTTTGGCTATGGGGCGATTGCGGTCGCGATGATTGTCCTCGGCCGCCTTAGCCAACGCTTGGGGTCGGTCACCCATGCGCGTCCTTATTATCTCGGGTTATACGTGGCGGCGGGGCTGGTAATGATTTCGATCGTTGTCCGTTTGCTTTTTATAACGCGACCTGACATTTCTTTAGGTGCAGAAGAGCAAAACTTGGTGTATACATTATTAAACGTCGGGCTACCAGCGATTGCCGTCACGTTCGCACTGATCGTGACATGGTATTATTGGAGCTGGCTTCTCGCTGAGCGTGATTGATAAGCCCGCATACGATGCACGTAACCGCGCAAGGATGTTCCGTTGTTGACGAAGGAATTATCGACTGTTGTTCAGGAGATGCCCAAGATTGAACTGCACCGCCACCTCGAAGGCTCGTTGCGGCTATCGACCTTGGTAGATATTGCCGCGCAATATGGCTTCGACATACCGGCGTATGACATTAAGATGCTGCGTCCCTTCGTACAGATGATGCCTGATGATCCCCGCAATTCGGAGCATTTTCTCGGCAAATTCATGACTCTGCGTCAATTCTATCGCACGCCGGAAATTATCGCGCGTATCACCCGCGAAATTGTCGAAGATGCGGCGGCGGATAACGTGCGTTACATGGAATTGCGCTTTACGCCTAAAGCACTGTGCAACATCAGCGAGCTATCGATCGAAGAGATTGTCGAATTAGTATGTGATACGGCGAATGCTACTGCGCGCGAGCAAGGGATAGTTGTCAAGTATCTGGTCTCGATGAATCGCCATGAAGCGGTTGAATTGGGCGAGGCGGCTTTACGGGCGGCGATCCGTAACCAGCATCGCGGCGTGGTCGGGGTTGATTTAGCCGGTGACGAAGCCAATTATTCGTCCTTGCCATTTCGTCATCTGTTCCTACGGGCGAAATCCGCCGGTCTAGGCGTGACGATCCATGCTGGTGAATGGGCGAGAGCCGATAGCGTGTGGGATGCCATCGGCAATCTGAGCGCCGATCGCGTCGGGCATGGCGTACACGTCATCGATGATCCGGCGATGGTACAGGTCTTGGTCGATCGCAATATCACGCTCGAAGTCTGCCCGACGAGCAATGTACTATCAGGGATTTTTGGTGCAATGGCGCAACATCCACTGCGCGATCTGACGCGGCAAGGCGTAGCGACGACTCTCAACACCGATGATCCACTGATCTGTAATATCACGCTCAGTGATGAGATTATGATCGCGCTGGAACACATGCAACTCACGCTGGATGAGATCAAACAAATGATGATTCGTGCCGCACAAGCCAGCTTTTTGCCCGATGCCGAGCGCGCTGAACTCGTGCGCCAGTTCCAAGCCTACATGGATTCGGTCACACACTCGTGACGATCTGGGGCAATCTATGTTAATCCTCACAAATCAATAGTGAAGAATTTCCCTAACCTTGCTATAATGTCAATAATTATGCGAATTACGTGATACAACATCTGCGTTTTGCACATCATTGGCAGATCGCCTGTCATTAATCGTAACTTGTTTTGGAGGTATTTTTATGAATCGTGCAGTTGCTGCGCTGGCTCTTTTGGTCATCATCACCATCGGTGGCGGCATCATCACCGCCGGTCTCGGCTTCAACGTCCCAACTATCATCCAGAGTACGGATCCAGCTGCGTCTCCCTTCTCGGCTACGCCGTCGCAATCGCTACAGTTCGTGCTGTGGATATTATTCGTGATTGTCAACGTCATCGGTGCGGGTTTAACGCTGGCGTTTATCCTGTGGTTAGGCAGTCGTGAACTCAGGGTCGTGGAACAGATGCCAAATCGCACGGAAAATGATGACGCTTTGCCTGAAACAACCTAAAAAACCATGATATTTGTCGCTGTATAGTCTGCTGTGGCTATATTATCTTAGATGAAAAATTCGGGTTCTTCCTAAAGAGCCAATATCCGTTAACGTTAGCTTGGACTGAGTTTACTGATGCAATCCGTTTTACAATCACAACACACACAATCACTGGGGGATACCCTGCGCGCATATCGTGACTTGATGAAGGTGCGTATTGTCCTTCTGCTCGTTTTTACAACAGTGACAGCGATGGTCGTCGCCGCGAGTGGGATGCCCGCCGCTGATCTGCTGATTGCTACGGTGATCGCGGGGGTGTGCGCCGCCGGCGGGTCGAGCGCGCTCAATCAATATCTCGATCGCGATATGGATAAGAAAATGAACCGCACCGCCCGCCGCCCGATTCCATCCGGACGCATTGAACCGATCAACGCGCTGTTGTTCGGCTTGGCGCTGGTCGCGTGGTCGGTGTTGTTGCTGGGCTTCTTCGTCAACTGGATTGCGGCTTTCTGGGCGTTTGCTGGATCGATCTATTACGTCGTCCTGTATACGATGATGCTCAAGCGCAATACCGTGGTGAATATCGTCATCGGCGGCGGTGCAGGTGCTATTCCGGTGCTGGTGGGCTGGTCAGCAGTGACGGGCACAACCCCGCTCGAAGCGTGGATTCTGTTCGCGATCATCTTCTACTGGACACCGCCGCATAGCTGGGCGCTGGCGATCATGGTCAACAAAGATTATGCCGCCGCTGGCGTGCCGATGATGCCCGTCGCACGCGGCGAAGAGACGACCCGTGTGCAAATTCTGGTCTACTCGTTCCAGCTGTTCATCATCACGCTGTTACCGGGGATCGCGTGGGCCTTGGGCGTAGAGATGTTGGGCGTGTTCTATCTCGTCTCGGCTGTGCTACTGGGCGCGGGCTTGCTCTATTACAGCGTGCGCTTGCTCCAGAAGCCATCGAAGCGCATGGCTCGCGTCGTTTACAAATATTCGTCGATGTATCTAGCGTTCTTATTCCTCGCCATGATCCTCGACTGCATGTTTGTCAACCTCAACCTATTATGACCCCAAAAAACCGTCGGACATGCTATACTACAGGATACGGCTCAGTAACTACTCAGGTCAATTGATTGACGCTAGCTTCTGCCCGCAAGACAAGCACAGTTGAAGTCCCTCTCCTAGCCACATAGTGGCGGTCGGGAGAGGGATTTAGGGTGAGGGCTAAGTAGCCACTAAATAAAATTGAAAAATGCAAGCTGTGAAAGTTGGTTCTTTCGTATCTTGCGTGGTCAAGCTCTTTTTATTCCCTTTTTAAAAAAGGGAACGCCAAAAACTTTTGCTTACTGCACACGTTCGACATCAGAGCGTTTTTTATTAAGCCTGTATATAAAGTCAAACCGCCCATGCGGAAGCGTCGACATGGGCGGTTGAGCTATATTGTTTTGTCGTTAAGAGCAAAGCGGTAATCATGTTATCTATCTTACACAGCACCTATGGAGAAATCGCGAAAATCACGTCATAGGCTGATATGATTTTGCTCGCTAACGCGGCTCTAGTCAATAAGCAGGGCAGTCAGTCGTCTTTGGTTTTCATCGCGTGCCCACCAAATTGATTACGCATGACGGACAGCAACTTCTCGGTATAGCCTTGCTCACGCGACTTAATGCGCGTTTGCAGAGCCTGCGTGATGACCGGTGCCGAGACGTTCAGATCAATCGCCTCGAACACTGTCCAGCGTCCTTCGCCACTATCCGAGACATAGGCTTCGATCGCGTCGAAGTCCTGATCGTTGGTGAACGCATCGTAGATCAAATCCAGCAACCACGAGCGCACGACGCTCCCGTGTAACCATGTCCGCGAGACTTCCGCCAGATCAAGATTGAAATCCTCTTTGGCTTTCAAGATAGCGAAGCCCTCGGCGAAGGCTTGCATCATGCCGTATTCGATACCGTTGTGTACCATCTTGACGAAGTGACCCGCGCCACTCGGTCCGACATAGCCCCAACCAGTATCAGGCGAGGGCGCGAGCGTCGCGAAGATCGGGTTAAGACTAGCCACAACGTCTTCTTCACCGCCGATCATCATGCTGTAGCCTTCTTTCAAGCCCCACACACCGCCTGATGTGCCGACATCAACGAAGTGAATCCCCTTTTCTCTGAGGGTTTCGCCCCGCCGCATCGTGTCTTTGTAGTTGCTGTTGCCGCCATCAATGATGATGTCGCCATCATCGAGCGCATCCGCTAGCGCGTTGACGGTGCTTTCGGTAGGATCACCAGCAGGCACCATCACCCATACTGCACGCGGCGCATCAAGCTGGGCGACGAGCGCGCTCAGGTCATCAGCACCTGTCGCACCATCGGACTCCGCCGCTTTAATCGCATCAGCGTTCAAGTCCGTCACGACAACATCATGCCCGCCCTGTAGCAGACGTTTCGTCATGTTTGCGCCCATCTTGCCTAAACCAACCATACCTAATTGCATTATTGTATCTCCTTAGTCGTTGTTGAGTGTCGATTAGGTTGCGACGGCATCGCGCAGAGCCTCCAAGCCCGCGACCTGATCGGCGAGATGCAAACGCAAGACATGACGATTTTCATCGAGTAGCGCCTGACGATCACCGAGCGCCTGTGCGTTCTTCAGCGTGCCGAAGCTCATGGCGGAGTCGTCCGCCCCTGCTTCGTCGGGGATGTCGAGATCAGTCGGCATATCTGCCGTGATCTGAATGAATAAGCCCTTACCGGCATCGCCCTTGTGCAATTGACCTGTGCTGTGCAAGAAGCGCGGCCCGTAGCCCACCGTGACCGCCATCTGCGTTTGATCGCGCAGGCGTGCTTGTAAATCCTGCAAGAGAGCAGTCGTCTCATCCATCGGCGTGACATAGGCGTGAAGCGCGATGTACGAACCATCTTGTGCATGATCGAGGAAAGCGTGCAGGGCATCTGCCGGACTATCCGCAGTGACAGCGCCGATGACCTGTATGCCATTGCTTTCGATGCTCACGGGTAACGTCGGGAGTTCGCCCGTTTCTTCGTAGGCTTCGATCATGGCGCGTGCCGATTGCTTTGCGGCTTCGACGTTCGGTTGGTCGAAGGGTTGGATGCCGAGGCGATAGCCAGCGACAGCAGTCGCCATCTCCCACAGGAAGAATTGCCCGCCAAGATCGTACAGATCATCCAGCTGTATCGTGACGACCGGATACCCATCTGACACTAACGCGGCAATGGCATCATCATAGGTGGTCTCATCGCGCAGGCGCAAATAGACAAACACGCGGTCATCGCCATAGACATCAGGCGCACCCAGCGGCTCACCGACGACCGGCAGAATACCTATGCCGTTTTTGCCCGTGCTTTCAGCAATCAATTGCTCTGCCCAATCAGCAAACGGGGCGATTTGTGGCGATAATACAAAGGTGAGTTTATCGCGTCCAGCTTTGGCGAGTTCGCCCATGATCGCGCCCAATTTGCCGCCGAGATTATCGCCTTCGGATTCGCATTGTTGTGGATCACAGTTCAGTGCCATGATGTTGGCGCGCTCCAGCAAAAGATCAACATCCAAGCCGATCAAAGCCGCCGGCACGATGCCGAAGAACGACAGCACCGAGTAACGCCCGCCGATATTGGGATCATTGAGGAACACGCTACGGAAGCGATAACGATCACCGATGCTTTCTAGCTTACTATGGGGGTCGGTAATGCCGATGAAATGTTGCCCCGCCTGCGTTTTATCACCATAGTGGGCGAGAGCGAGATTATAAAAATACTTGAACGCCGATAAAGTCTCGGCTGTACCGCCGGATTTCGTCGCCACGATGAACAGCGTCTTGGTGATGTCTAGCGTCTGCTCATAATGGCGCACGTACCCCGGATCCGTACTGTCAAGCACATGCAGATCGAGTCCATCGCTCTGATCACCGAAGACACGACTGAAAACTTCCGGCGCGAGACTACTGCCCCCCATGCCCAGCAACAGCACGTCAGTATAGCCGGCCGTACGCACCGCATGTACCAGATGATGAATGCGATCGAGATCCGACTGCACGTGTTCCATGATCATCAACCAGCCGAGGCGATTGCTGATTTCAGTCGGGTCATCTGCCCACACCGTATGATCATGTTCCCAGATGCGGCGCATGATGTTATCACTGCCAATTTGCGTCAGTGCCTCATCAACAGCGGCTTGGTAATCCCCAAGGTCTGCCGAGAGGCTATAGAACTCCCCCGCGATTTTATCCCGCTTCGCCTGGATGCTGTCCATCAAACCTGCGAAAGAGTCCGCGAATTTCTCCACGCCGACATCCTGCAAATTCTTGGTGATCGCGTCATAATCGACCCCGCTGGCTTTCAATTGGTCGATGGTAGCCACTGCTTGATCGAGATCGACCGTCAGTGTCTCGGCGAGAGCGCCATGATCGATGAATTTATCGATGGTATCAGGCGGCGCAGTATTGACCGTATGCGCGCCGATTAACTCATCGACATATTTCACGTCCGAATAGCTCTCGTCTTTAGTGCTGGTCGATGCCCATAGCGGACGTTGCACGCGTGCGCCCTGATTCGCCAGCGCTAACCAGCGCGGGTTATCGGGGTTAAAAATTTCCAGAAAGCGTCTGTAAGCCGCCTTGGCATTCGCCACAGCGATCTGACCGCGCAATTCAGCATGACCGATCTCGTCGAGTGCTTCATCCATATCAGTCTCAACACGGCTGACAAAGAAAGACGCAACCGACGCAACCTGTCCGGGGTCGCCGTCATTCTCAACTAGTGTTTCTAATCCACTCATATAGGCTTCAGTGACGTTATCATAATCTTGCAGAGAGAACATCAAGGTGATGTTGATGTTGATGCCTTCGCTGATGAGCGTTTGAATAGCGGGGATGCCTTCCGGCGTGGCGGGTACTTTAATCAGGACATTCGGGCGATCAACGGCTTTATATAGGCGGCGCGCTTCGTCGATTGTGCCCTGTGTATCGCGGGCGAGTGTCGGGCTGACTTCCAGGCTCACGTAGCCATCAGCACCGTTGCTCTCATCGTAGACGGGACGGAACAGATCAGTCGCCTGCTGAATATCTTCGATCACGAGCGCTTCATAAATCTCTGTCGCGGATTTACCAGCTCGCACCAGGTCAGCGATCGCGTCGTCGTAATCATCGCTATTACCGATTGCTTTCTGGAAGATGGACGGATTCGATGTTACGCCCCGTACACCGCGGTCAATTTCGGCTTGCATCCCGCCATCTTCTAAAAATTGACGACGGATATAATCAATCCAGATGGATTGGCCGTACTTGTTATACAAATCATGGAGTTTGGTCATAGTTTCTCCCAGTGGGTTAGATATGCGTTTCACTCTCAACGTGTAACACATTTCTGTTAAATTAACACATTAAATACGTGAATTACTCACGATCATAGACTTCTCAGTTCTTGGACGAAGCTGTACGATAGAGACTTACGTCGATTTATCACTTTTTTACACGATTATGTCACAGCAAGCGTCAGCATCTCGCATCGGGACACACATCACACGACAGCTTGATAAGGATACGATGAATTATGCGTCAAATTATCTGGGCACTATGGGCAAGTGCCCGTCCGTTACAACTATTAGCTGTCCTCGGTGTTGCCTATACTGGCATGATTATCGCGTATGTACGCGCTGATACATTCAGCTTAGGCGGACTCATCGGAGCATCACTGGCATTAGTCGGGGTCGCGCTCTCAATTCATCATGCCAACGAGTATGCCGACATCGAGACGGATAGACTGACTGAACGGACAAAATTTTCGGGCGGTAGCGGGGCACTGGTCAGCGTGCCACAAGCCCGCCACTACTTACCCTACAGCATGACCATCGAAGCCTTAGCCGGGATCATATGCGGGGTTATCGTTGGTTTGCCCACTACGGCACTGGTCATCTTGCTCATCGGTACAATCGGCGGTTGGATGTACTCATTACCGCCCTTGCGGCTAGCGTGGCGAGGTTGGGGTGAATTAACGAATGCATTGCTCGGTGGTACTCTGCTGATGAGCTTCGGCTACAGCGCGCAAACAGGGACAATCGACGCTTTTATTGTGGTCGTCAGCGTGCCGTTCACACTGCTCAACTTCAATAATTTGCTCGCTACCCAATACGCTGATAAAGATGCCGATGTACAAGTTGGCAAATACTCGCTCGCCACGCGCTATGACTTAGGCTGGCTCAGCGCGCTCTATATCACGGGATTACTTGTGAGCAGTGGCTTGTGGATTTATCTGACGAATCGTCTATTACCGTGGCAATTGCTAGTGTTCTTCGTGCCAGTCGTGGCACTCGGTCTATTAGGAGCGCGAGACTACTACAAAGGGCGTGCGCCGCATTTCAGCGTTTACGCAATGGTGACGATGCTCGTGGGACAATTAGTGGGGTGGGGGATGGTCGCAATCCCCATCCCCGCTTGAGTTAGTCCTCTGTTTCGCGCCATGCATCAATCAGTGATTGTCCGGTCATCGCCGATGGCTGATCCAAATTCAGCAGATCAAGTACAGTCGGCGCGATATCTGCCAGCTTGCCGCGTGGCTTCAGTGCATAATAGCCCGCACCGATGACAAATAAAGCAACCGGATTCGTCGTATGGTAGGTGTGAGCTTCACCGGTCGATAATTCGATCATGCGCTCACAGTTACCATGATCGGCAGTGACGATCACAACGCCGCCTTTTGCTGTGACAGCATCGACCAAACGACCAACACATTCATCGACTGTTTCAACGGCTTTGATCGCCGCGCCTAACGACCCCGTATGCCCGACCATATCGGGGTTGGCATAGTTAATCAGGATGAAGCTGTCGTCACCTTCTTCAATGCGTGCGAGCGTCGCTTCGGTGAGTTCATAGGCGCTCATCTCCGGCTTTTCATCGTAGGTTGCAACATCTTTAGGAGACTGAATGATAGCGCGATCTTCACCAACAAACGGAGCTTCGCGACGACCACCGAAGAAAAAGGTCACATGCGGGTACTTCTCCGTCTCTGCGCTGTGATACTGTGCCAGACCAGCATCACTGATGACTTCTGAGAGCGTGTTCTCCAGATTGTCCTTGCCGAATAACACCTGCACTGGTAATTCATTCATGTAGTTGGTGAAGGTCACAATCTCTAAATCATCGATCGGCTCACCGTCGAAGCCCTCAACATCATCTAGCGAGAATGCCTGCACAATTTGCCGCATACGATCCGCGCGGAAGTTATAGAATACCAGCGCATCACCAGCATCAATCGTCGCGCCATCTGCTGAGCCGATCACAGTCGGCAGGATGAACTCATCGGTCACGCCGGCATCATACGATGCTTGTATCGCTTCAGTCGCGCGCGCCGCCATCTCATCAGCTTGATGAAATGCCATCGCATCATAGGCTTGGCGTGTGCGCTCCCAGCGTTTATCGCGATCCATCGCGTAATAGCGACCGCTGACAGTAGCAATACGCCCGTGGTTGTTCTGCTCAATGTAAGCTTCGATCTGGCGCACGAAAGTGATACCACTCTCAGTCGGGGTATCGCGCCCATCAGTGATGATGTGAAGCACTGGTTCGATGTCATAGGTGCGGGTTATATCGAGCAGGGCGAAGAGATGATCGATATGACTATGAACGCCACCATCGCTGATGAGACCGATCAAATGTAACTTGCCCCCTGCTTGGGCTTTCCGGAAAGCATTCTGTAGACCGCTCATATCGGCTAAGGTCTCTTCACGAATAGCTTTGTAAATACGCGTGATGTCCTGATAGACAACACGCCCCGCGCCGAGATTCAAGTGACCGACTTCAGAATTGCCCATCTGACCATCGACGAGACCGACAGCCTCGCCCGACGCATCAATCACACTGCGTTCGCGGTGCGCCATCCAATGATCGTAATTGGGCGTGTGTGCGTGCAAAATAGCATTGCCAGCTTCCATTTGACGCATACCCCAACCATCAAGAATCACAAGCATCACAGGTTTATTTACCATGCGTTCGCCTTTCCTATTGCGTAGATGTCATTGACAAAGACTCAGAAAAAATAGTAAGTGAGCGGTGTAAACACTATGTTATGATTGCGTTACTAATTGTACAATAGCGGCTATCGCCATTCCAAAGACGATCAACAGTTGTCCCGGGCCGTGAGTTAACCAAACAACATCACCAATTGATTTGAATTTGAGATTGTTGAACAAATGCGCCGCAAGAACAAGATCGCTGAACAAGAATAAACCCGCCCCGATCGTGATAATCCAGAACACCGGTTGGATTACCGCAATCCCCATCGCAACACCTACTGTTGTCGCCAGCAAGATCGCATAGGGCAGGGCAAAATACTGAAGTGACTGCAAATCACGCTTGTAGAAGACAACAAAATACCATGCGAAGAACACGAGTAACCACCAGATGACCAACAACCACAAATTTACAAGTGTGATGTTCAGCGTTAGAGATGTGCGAAGCATACCGAAGATATATGCTAGATGACCAATGCCAAAAACCAACATGCCATAGAGGACATGATTATCAACCGGAACAACTTCCGCCATAAAAACATCACCCAAAAAGCTGAAGGTCATACCAATGGCAAACCATAAAGAGAGATCACTCGCTTGTGTGCCCTGTGCAATGATGAACCATAGCCATGCGCCCATCACTAACATAAACGAGGATGTCAAGCGCATCGGGCGCGAGATGCGGTGCGTCTGCTCAACATTGAGACGACCTACAACAAACCCACCAAATAAGAGACTTGCCCACATGATGAGTAAATACACGACTAGACTAACTTCAATCCACGTAATCGGCAATAACATGCTGCACACTCCATGAGAAAGAGATTAGCTTTAGATTAGCAATCATTGTAACGCAAAGCCGGCAAAAGCGCACGACATTCATCAGTCGAAGGTCTACGAACAAGTTGTCATGAGGATTTACGATAGCGAATCCGTTGCATAATAGACACATAACTACTCAGCCCTCACCCTAAGTCCCTCTCCTGACCGCCTATGTGGCTAGGAGAGGGACTTCAACCGTGCTTGTCTTGAGGGCAGAAGCTGGCGTAAATCAATTGACCTGAGTAGTTACATGGACACACTATGGCTCACCATTACAATCCGTTAGAACTTGGATCACAGAAAACACCCTCTGCCGATTATTCTATAATAGTCATCTACTATAACAGTCTATACAATACCTCGAGTTAAGATATAAAAACCTAAGGATAGAGACATGACAACCAAAACAATTATGCTGGTTGATGACATCAAGACAAATTTAGAATTATTAGAGGACATCATGACAATGGGTAACTATCGCGTGATTAAAGCAACATCAGGAGCAGAAGCACTAGCGTTATTAGAAGACGAAACGCCTGATATTTTCGCACTAGATGTGATGATGCCAGAGATGAGCGGTTTTGAGTTGTGCGAGCATATCAAAGCCAAAGATCGCTTCAAGGAAACTCCTGTGATATTCATCAGCGCTTACTATGATCGAGAAGAGAAAAAACGTGCAGAAACATTGGGCGTGACGGAATACATCGCCAAGCCTTACAGCGTGACAGATGTCCTGACGCGCGTCAACCACCTGATTGAGCAATCAAGTCGATATATAAACAACAAAAATAAAGATAACAATCAAGGTGACCAAACATCTTCAAATTAAACAAAGACCAGAATCGTCAATAAATCACCAAATTTTCCGTACAAATTATACAGACTCATCAATCCCGCTGAGAAAAATGGCGGGATTACTTGATACAAGCGACATTAATGTGGTATTCTTGGAAAGAAGTAAAGAGATACACAAGTGACCGGAATATTCTGCTAAAAGAGAGTGACGTGGTGTTTTGTAAGACTTTTTGCGAGGCAGTTTAAAAGCGTGTCCGAGTTGCACCCCGGTAGTCCTGCTAGAGACTAATGTAACTCGGACACTCCACAAATACCTGTTTGTACGAGATGTACGCACTAGGTTTTGCAAGTCACCTTGCTCTCACAAGGGAACATTAAACTATGAACATTATACCGTATAACCCCACCAATATACAAGTCAGTATCACTGAGGAGAGTGATGATTCACTAAGTTGCGCTGATTTCCAGCAGATTTTAGGGAAATATAAGACCCCACTCGTACGCGAAGCACAGCGACTTTATGACATGGGTTTGAACGTATTTCCGCAACCAATCGGGAAGAAAGGCGGTTACGCGTGGAAACGTCTCCAGTACACTCGCCTCAATCGTGATGACCGTGACTTCGGCATTGAGACCCTATTCGCCGGATCAGCCAACCTTGCGATCATGTGCGGGCGCACTAGCAATAACCTCTTCGTTATCGACTGCGAGACGAAACCAGCACTCGCATATCATATGCAAAAAATGCAAGAGCGCAACATCCCACTGTGGGTGGTTGAGACCGTTCGGGGCGGTCACATCTACCTGCGCGCTAGCAATGGCGAAGTCCACAACCAACAACTACAAGATGCCGAGATCAAAGGATGCAACGGCTATGTTCTAGCACCGCCATCGATCCATCCAACCGGCGTACGCTACAAATGGGTAATACAAACGAGTGATGAAATACCGACTATCAACAGCTACAAGGTCGATTGGCTGATTGATGCCGATGGGTTGCCGACAAGCCTAGAGATTGATGATGACTACGACTATCGACCGGGGAAATGGTCGTATGATCCGATCTCGCCCAGTTCTAACCTCTCAAACAGGACATGGGACTACATCAGGAATGGTCATACCATCGCCGAAGGAACACGCAATGATCGACTCTTCGCCGCCGCCTGTGATTTGCTAGGTAACCATTATACACCCAGCGAAGTTGAGAATATCCTGCTACCGATTGCACTCGCAAGCGGACTGAACACGTATGAGATTGAACAAACGCTACGCAGTGCGTCAAGTAAAGAACGTCAGCCGAGCCGACCTGAGACAAAAACAATTGATGAAAATCTCGTGTGGCGGTATGCACTCCTGTGGGGAACAAGCTACAAGTGGCACGGACGTACACAATCAACTGATAGAGCCTTGTTTTTAGCACTTATTGAACGATGCCGCGTCGCCAGCAATGACCGTGATATTTTCAGAGCCAGCGTACGCGAATTAGCACAACTCGCCAAATTAGGCACAAATACTGTTCGTAAAAGCATCACAAGATTGACAAACCAAAATATCATCCAACGAGTTGGCAACGATAGGGGTAGTGGAGCTAATCTATGGCAATTCAACTTAAAGATCATTGAACGAGGAAAGAAGCTAGAGTTGAATATGGATACAGTAAGTCTGCCCCCCCACTGGATAAGATATAGTGACTCTCTTTTCAATTCGGAGATTGTCGAGCGAGGCGCTTTAGGACATTCTGTGACATTCGTCTATCAGTATTTGCAAACCGCCGAAGTGCCGATGATGCCTTCTGCGATTGCAACTGTGCTTGGTTTATCGATCAATCAAATTAACTATGCGCTTCGTAAATTGCGCGATTTTGATCTGCTAGTACGACATTCAGTAGGGTGGTTCTGTAAAGGTATATCTCTGGCAGAGATTGAGACGCGAGTTTTTGCATGTGTACCGAACAAGCAAAAGAGCGATCGTCGTAAGCGACGTTTTGCCCGTGAGCGTCAGCGTTTTGCTGGGTATTTGATGCTTACGAGCCGTTATTATGCCGACGGTCATGCTTATTTGCAGGCGATTCGACGTGAGCAGGAGTGTCAAAAGCTCCTGTCTGATCCACTTGTGCAAGTGGGACTAGAGCTTGGTGGCGTGATTGCGCTGGAGTCAGGTGGCTATCTAGCATTGCGTTGAGGGTGTGATAATTGCTCACACCCCCTACAATTGCACCACTTATTCGGCATCATTGTCTAGCGTCACGTCGGTTTCAATATTGCCTGAGACGAGACCTTCTAGCACGTCTTGCATGTCGCTGCGGATGTTCTCGGGCACATCGCTCTCATGCGGCGATGCAATGCCGACACCCCCGCGTGCCGCATCTAAACGATAAATGCCGCCACCGGGGAAGTTGTCGTAGTTGCGTTCTGCGAGTAAGGCGATCATATCATATACCCCTTGATCGACACGCTTGAGTGCGCTGGCGATGATGTATTCTGATCCATCGACATTGCCACCATCAAAGGTTGTGAAGTACTCGTCTTGATCAACCCCGATGACGTAAATCTCCTGCTGTGCCGCATGAACGATCGCCGCTGATCCTAGTTGACCACCAGCGCCGAAGATCACGCTTGCACCGGCTTCGATGAAGATTTCAGCATCTTCGATGCCAGCCTCAGCATCGCTGAAACTATCGTTATAAGCGCCGAGAATATTCGTACCAATCTCCCAATCAGAATTGATATAAAGCGCACCCTGTTCATATCCTTTGCGGAAGTGTTCGACGGCGGGTATCGCCATGCCATAAACGCCTGCGATGATGTCGCTATCTTCTTCATTAGCCATCAGCGCGGCGAGCGCCCCTACTAGAAAACCGGCTTCGTCCTCACTGAAGACCACGCCGACGTAATTCTCCGGCACATCATCTAGACCGGATACATCCTGATCAATACCGATGAAATATACGTCAGGATTATTGCGGGCGCCGGTTATCGCGTCATCTTGCTGGGGAAAGCCGACGTTGACGATGACATCCGCGTCTTGCTCAAGACAAGTTTCGATGTTGTCGCTGTAGGTGTCCTCTTCGCTGGATTGCAAGATAATCGGATCGTTTAGATCATAATCATCGATTACTGCCAGCATACCCTCATATGCGAACTGGTTGAAACCGCCGTCGTTCAAATCGCTCAAATCTGTGACCAGACACGTCGTAAGCGGCGGAAACGGGGTTGCGGTTGGTACGGGTGTTTCGGTGGGCATCGGTGTGGGGGTGGCGGGGTCTGTCGTACACGCGATCAGAACAATCATCAGTGTGAGGCTCAATAAAGTGATCGGGATACGATGGCGCATGGGCAATCCTCCTAGTGCTTATCATGAGTTTAAGCTGAGACTATTACATCGTAGCTTATCGCATCCAGGTCGATATTCCCACTATTCCTACAAAAATTAACAAAAACCCTGCCGATGGGGCAGGGTCTTGATACGATATTAATCTGACAGCGTGTGCTTTAACCGTCAGCTTCTTCGGTCGCTTCCATGTCCGGGGCTTCTTCTTCCATATCCTCGTCCATGTCATCTTCTTCCAGCAGATCACCGCTGACGGGGTCAACGCCGGTGCTGATGTCGCCTTCAATCAAGCCTTCGAGGATTTCTTCAACTTCGTCGTAGAATTCTTCCGGCACATCGGCTTCATGCGGGGGTGCAAAGCCAACACCACCACGCTCAGCGTCGAGCAGGTAGTTGTTACCACCGGGGAATTCATCCATTTCACCCTCGACCAGCACGGCAACCATGTCATACACGCCCTGATCCACGCGCTTCAGTGCGCTGGAAATGAGGAAATCTGATCCTTCAGCCTCACCACCGCCAAAGGTTGTGAAGTATTCGTCCTGATCCACACCGATGACGTACACGCCTTGTGATGCGGCTTCGCTGATAGCGGCAGACCCTAGCGGGCCACCAGCGCCGAAGATCACGCTTGCGCCTTCACCGATGAACTGCTCAGCGTCCGAGACACCCTTCGCCAGATCATCGAAGCTGTCGTTGTAAATACCGAGGATATTGGTGCCGATTTCCCATTCTGGATTGATGTAGAGCGCACCTTGTTCGTAGCCATTGCGGAAGCGCTTCACTGCCGGCACGTCAATGCCATAAACGCCAGCGATGACATCGCTATCTTCTGAGTTTGCAACCAATGCCGCCAGCGCACCTACGAGGAAGCCGGATTGATCTTCGCGGAATTGCAGACCGACGAAGTTCTCAGGGCCATCTTGCAGGAATTGATCGACACCGACGAAGAATACATCGGGGTTTTCCTCAGCGGCGACGGCCGTTGCATCTTGCAACAGGAAACCGACGGTCACGATGACATCGAAGCCTTCGTCGAGGCAGGTCGACAGGTTTGCTTCGTAGTCTGCTTCTGATTCGGTCTCGATAAAGCTATACTCGAGGTCATAATCGGCGGCGACATCCAGCGCACCTTCGTGGGCATATTCATTGAATGTGCCATCGTTGACGCGACCGACATCCGTAATCAGGCAGACACTTTCAATGTCTTCTTGTGCGAGCGAAGGCGCGACGCTGATCAGCAACGCGAACACGACAAATAGTAATCCAAACTTTCTCACGATTTTTTCTCCTAAATGTGAAGATACGAAGTAAATGTTAAGTGAATTTTAGGAACACCTTACACAATCTATCGCGTTTTCCAGAATTTTCAAGGAATAATTGTCAGACTTAAGAAATTTCTGATGGTAAATGGTTGCTATGCGATGTCTCATCAATTCACAATCATACTCCCGTGTATATTAGCGGGGGATACGTTATAATCGCACGCGACCAAATTGATCGTTCAGGACTCATAATCACCTGTGTGACAGTTAGCAGGGGTTATTCATTCATTCTGGAGCCATAATTGTGCCAACAAATACGCCTGTTCTGGAAGTGCGCGACGTGACCAAACGTTTTCCCGGGGTACTCGCAAACGACCGGATTAACTTAACGTTGTACCCAGGAAATGTGCTCGGGTTGCTCGGCGAAAATGGCGCGGGCAAAAGCACACTCATGAATATCATTTACGGCTTATATCAGCCGGATGAAGGACAAATCCTCATCAAAGGGCAACCGGTCGAAATCCACAGCCCCAATGATGCGATTGCGGCAGGCATCGGCATGGTGCATCAGCACTTCCAGCTGGTGGATGTCCTCACCGTGACTGAAAATGTGATGCTCGGCAATGAGACGGTGAGCGGCGCGTTTTTGGATCGTCGTCGGGCCCGACAACGAATCATCGCGATTTCGCAGGAATACGACCTGAAAGTCAATCCGGATGCGCTCATTCAGGATTTATCGGTTGGTGTCCAACAGCGCGTTGAAATCATCAAAGCCCTGTATCGCGATGCCGAGATTCTAATTCTCGATGAACCGACGGCAGTCCTCACCCCACAGGAGGCACGCAGCTTATTCCGTATTATTCAGAAGCTACTCGGTCGCGGTGTGAGCATCATCTTCATCAGTCATAAGCTGAAGGAAATCATCGAAATTTGCGACCATGTAACTGTCTTGCGGCGCGGGGCCGTCGCCGGACAAGCCAACCCCAAAGAATCGACCACGCAATCGCTCGCATCGCTGATGGTCGGGCGCGATGTCGTCCTTGAAGTCGAGAAGACGCGCGGCGAAGGCACAGAAACCGTGATGCACATCAAAGATTTGCACGTCAATGATGAGCGCGGTGTACCGGCGGTCGAAGGCGTAACGCTTGACATTCGCGCCGGCGAAATTCTTGGCGTGGCAGGGGTGCAGGGCAACGGACAAACCGAACTGGTAGAAGCAATTACCGGTCTACGTGGTGTCGAAGCCGGTCAGGTCATCTTGATGGGGCAGACGATCACCAATGCCTCGCCGCGCACGATCACGGATATGGGCGTGTCGCACGTCCCTGAGGATCGCCAGCGCATGGGGATGATCGCGCCTTTCAAGGTGATGTTCAACATGGTCTTGAATAACTACCACAAAGCGCCGTTCTCACGCGGAGGCATCGTCGATGAAGATGCCATTGCCGAGCAAGCGCAGATGCTCGTCGAACGATACGACGTGCGCCCGCCACACATTCACACCCACATCGGTGGCTTATCCGGCGGCAATCAGCAAAAGGTGATCGTCGCGCGTGAGTTCTCGCGCCCGTCACGCCTGCTGATTATCGCGCAACCGACACGCGGGCTGGATGTGGGATCGATCGAATTCATCCACAAACAAATCGTCAAGATGCGCGATGAGGGCACGGCGGTTCTACTCGTTTCCTCTGAGCTTGACGAAGTCCTGAGCCTGTCCGATCGCGTCGCTGTCATGTTCGATGGCAAGATCATTGATGTGTTGCCAATCGAAGCCGCCGACCGCGATACCGTTGGTCTGCGGATGGCAGGGAGCATGAATCAACAGGAAGGGAGCGATACATGAGCGAGCAAGCGACCAACACGACCAACGATGCGCCCCAATTACCGGGCTTCATCGTTGGCTTTTCGCGCCTGTGGAATCGCGTGTCGGGCAGTTTAGTGCCGTTCCTCGCTGTGATCACGGCGTTTCTAGCGGGCATCCCGCTAATTATGATGACTGTTGGGCTAAATGACCCGGTGCGTGGCTTGCAAGTCTCCGGTCAAGCCTATTCAGCATTGGTCGAGGGCTTGTCCGGTCTAGCGGTGAGTGATGTTATCGACTCGGAAGATTTTTCAGCCATCCGCGCCTATGGCGATCAGGTCGAAATCGGTGAGATTGGCACAAATGCCAGCACATACGAAGACATCACTCGCATCGGTGTCGATAAGGTGCGCTCTTATCAGGAATTTCTCGGTCAATATCCAGAACTGGATAGCGACGAAGAGATCGAATATCTGATACAGACTGAGCGTATTCTAGAAAATATCGCCGACGACCAGAGTCCTGAAGAAGCGCTCACGATTGTGCAGGGCATCACGACCTTCCGCGATGGCGATTTCATCACGACTTTCGCCGGAGAAGATGGCGCTCGTCGCAATCGCCGCGCTGACCGCGATGCAAACCAGACTCTGGCTGAGATAGCGAATATTGCCGAAGATTATCCGACACCGGACGCATTGCGTGCCGACGAAGATGAGCTAGAAGATGTGATCGAGATTTATCCAGCGCTGGAAACGCTCGATACCGCGCAACTGGCGCAAGCGCTCGATTATCTGGTCATCATCGACGAATACAGTATCACTGTCGAAGTGTTGCGCGGTTTCCGCGTGGTCGAGCAGACGGACATTGATCTGCTCGATGACTCCGTTCAATCTGTCCTGCTCGAGATTGAGGATATTAGCAGTGGCGAAAATGTGAGTCCCGTCGATGCTGTGCTAGCGTTACAAGAGTTGGATGATCTTGGCTTGTCCGATCAACGTCAATTGCTGGGGAGCAACTTCCAGTGGTTGAACAGCATGGAACGGCGCGGCTTGCTCAGCAGTGATGATGTTGAGACGATCCTCGCGGGCGAACTCGATCAGGTACTTGTAGACAATCTGATTCTCCTGCGACCGAGCAATCAAATCCTAATCATCGAAGATGCCGACCAACGCTATGGCATCGTCCGCACCGAGACCGACCAACCAATCCCTTTCTTTCGCTTGTTAGGGCAGGCGCTGGTCTTCGTGCCGACCCAGCTTGAAAATACGATCGTCAAATCAATTCCGTATATCATCGCTGGCTTAGCCGTTGCGCTAGGCTTCAAGGGCGGCTTGTTTAACATCGGGGCTGAAGGTCAGTTGTTCATCGGCGCTACCTTTGCTGTGTGGATTGGCATCAGCTTTGAGCTTATCAGCATCCTGCATATCCCGCTTATGTTGTTCTTCGGCTTACTCGGCGGGATATTATGGGGCGCGATTCCCGGCGCGTTGAAAGCCTTCACCGGCGCGCATGAAGTCATCACGACGATCATGATGAACTTCATCGCGATTTTCTTGGTCGATTGGCTGATTAAAGCGCGTGATCCGATCCTGCTCGGTGACCCGACATCAAGCGCCCCCAAAACGCCCAACATATTCCAATCGGCATGGCTCCCGACGTTCGACACGATCGGCTGGCTGTGGTTCTTAGGAGCATCGCTGGTCGTGCTGGCGATGACTGTCTACCCGCATCGTAATAAGCTGACGACATCGATCATCGTCAAAGGCGCTGTCTACGCTATCGTGACTTTTATCGTCAGCCTGTTCATCAAGGCGATTACTGTACAGGGCGAGTTACACTTCGGCTTCGTGATTATGCTTCTCGCGATCTGGGTGACGGACTGGTTCTTAGAGCGCACGACTGCCGGCTTCGAGCTACGAACGGTAGGCATCAATCAACGGGCGGCGAAATACGCAGGGATGAATGTCTCGTTCAATATTGTGCTGGCGATGGCGCTCAGCGGTGGGCTGGCAGGCTTAGCCGGTGCGATCGAAGTCAGCGGCAAGGAACACGTCATGTTCCCGGCCTTGTTCGCCAATTACGGCTTCGATGCGATCGCCGTTGCCTTGCTCGCCCGCACGAACCCGCGCAACATGCTGTGGGCGGGTCTATTGTGGGGCGGCTTGCTCAGTGGGGCAGGTGCGATGCAAATCCGCGCTGATGTCTCGCTCGATTTAATCAAGATCATTCAGGCACTGATTATCATGTTCGTCGCGGCTGACCAGATCATCCGCTTTGTCTGGCGCATCTCAGAGAAGACGGACGATGACGACTTGCAGTTCACAAGCGGTTGGGGAGGTTAACCGATGGCGACTATCACGCAAAAATCGACAACAGATACCGGCTTTCAATTCACACGTAAACGTTTTCTATCGACTGTCCTCGTGCTGATCGGCTTATTCGCGCTCATACAGTCCAACAGCACTTTTGACAGCACGACCAGCACGACCCTCGCGCTCGAATCCGGCGCATCCGGCACCGTGTTAGAGGTCGATATACCGACCCTGACCTTCATGTTAGTCATGTCTTCGTACTTCGTGATTGTGGGCGTACTCGGCATCATTGACCTGCGCCCGCTTCATCGCTTGACGACGTCGCTCTTGATTGCGGCGGGGGTGATGCTATTCCCGACGATCATCATCGCGGCGGTCGGTGATGGACGCACGAACGCGATCACGCTCATCACCGAGAGCTTGCGGCTCTCGACACCGATTGCGATCGGGGCGATGGCGGGCATTTGGTGCGAGCGCGCCGGTGTGATCAACATCGCCATCGAAGGCATGATGCTGTTCGCGGCATGCTTCGGCTTCACCGCGCTTTTCTTGATGCGGGGTTGGTTCCCTAATGCGGATATTAACACGCTTCTGTTTGTGTCGGTGCTGGTAGCAATCCTCACCGGCGGGGTTGTCGCGTTGCTTCATGCGTGGCTATCCATCACCTTTGCGACGGATCAGATTGTCAGCGGGACAGTGATTAACATCCTCGCGCTGGGGTCAACCAGCTTTATCCGGCGCGAAGTGCTGTTGAGCGCGACGCAGGGCATTGATACCCTGCCTATCGTGCGGATTCCGTTTTTAGTCGATATTCCGATCATTGGCGAGGCCTTGTTCGCCAATAAGCCAATCTACTTCATGATGTTCGTCGTCATCATCCTGACACACGTCGTCCTGTTCCATACTAAGTGGGGCTTACGCACGCGCTCAGTGGGCGAGAACCCGCACGCCGCCGATACACTGGGGATCAACGTCAACCGTATGCGCTGGATCAACGTCTTCATCGGTGGGCTGGTCGCAGGTCTGGCAGGGGCATGGTTCACGTTAGAGATTGCCGGCCGCTTCAACGATGGCATGACCGATGGCAAGGGCTTCATCGCGCTGGCGGCGATGATCTTCGGTAAGTGGACACCCTTCGGCGCGTTCGGCGGGGCGCTCTTGTTCGGCTTTGCGGATGCGCTCGGCACGCGCTTCCAGATCATCGACGTGCCGATTCCGCCGCAGTTCTTGCAGATGGTGCCGTATATCGTGACGATGATCGTGCTGGCAGGCTTGGTCGGTCGGGCGATTCCACCGCGGGCAGTGGGGCAACCGTATAAGAAAGAATAGAAATCGGGTGGTCTCCCTGAAAGCGGACTATGACCTCGGCCCCTATGATTACCTTGAACCGACTCTGTTGTATTATCGTGATCGCCTCGAGCGCTTTTACGTCGGCTCGCGTATTGGCAGGACGGCGGGCTATGTCATCCGTAATGTGACGGCGTTGCAGATGTTAGACGCGGTACGTCGGGCGATTGTTAACGACTCTTAACCCCGCCTTATTACAAAAGCATGGGGATTTTTCATGTGCGGGGTATGATTCAAGTGTTTGTGGCTCTTTGGGATGTCGCGTGGTTTTTGTGGCAGTGGCTTTGCCCCCGCCCCCCCCACAAGGAACGATCGTTCATTGACCTTGTTCATTATGAACGCGCAACGTTCAAAAAACCAAAAGTTTTTGGTGTTCCCTTTTTTCAAAAAGGAGACAAAAGGGGCTTGACCACGCAAGATACGAAAGACCCTATATTATTA
>DAOTTV010000052.1:0-12615 GCA_034437755.1 Anaerolineae bacterium
GATGTCTCCCCTGCACCCCAGTTTTGCCGACCGCAAAGCGTTCGGCGGGTACAGGTTCAAAGGACGATCGTCCTTTGTGGGGGTTCGGGGGCAACGCCCCTGAGTAGTTACTTTATGCCTGAATGAAGGGCAAGAAGAACAGCGCGAGATTGGCAATAATCTGGCAGACCCACGCCGCCGCCAAGCCGTTGCGCTCGCGCACGTAGCTATAAGCCACGTTGAGGACGAAGAGCGCAATCACGAGGAAAACCGCCACGACCGGTGCACTGACGATATCGCCCCACATGACCGGAAAGAACAGCACCACGCTCCACAAGCCAGCTAACCCGCCGACGAGATAGAACTCGAGCCGTTTTTGGAGCAAGCCACGAAAGAAAAGCGTCTCGGCGAGGGGCATGACGAAGACGAGATAGGCGAGGACAGTACCTAATTGTTTGGTGGGGTACGGGAAGAGCAAGGCTGTCGCTCGCCCGAAAATATCGAAGAAGAAGAGCGCGAACGGCACGCTAATCATCAAGCCGAAGCCCACGCCCCAGCCGATATTCTCTGGTTCTTCTTGCCCGATACGGTCGCCATTCCCGAGCAACCACGCCAGCACGCCGACCCCCGCCAAGGCCCCCCATGCCAGCGTATAGCGCATATCGGCGTTGTTGGGCAAGGCGGGGATCAAACCAATGCTGACCGCCACCGCCAGCAAAAAGCCGAAGAGCGCGTCGTTTGTGCCACGCGCGACGCGCTCGCGCTCGGCTTCGGTGCGGTCGGCAATCGTCTCCCCCGCCGTGTTTTCGGCATCGTCGGGGGAGACGGGGTTTGTGAGCGGGGTTTCGTCGGGATAGTCGCTCATGACAGGACGGTTTTGATCGCCTCAATCACGGCATCGACGCGCTCGCGGTTGATCCAGTAGTGCATCACACAGCGGAATTTGCGCTTGTAGCCCGGATAGGGACTGAGCATGATATTGTGCGCGCGCAAGGCATTGGCGAAGTCATCGGGGGCGAGTTTGGCATCCTCTTCCAGCCAGAAGAAGACGAAATTCGTATGCTGGCTCATGACGTGTACGCCGTCGATATCGCTCAAGCCTTCGGCGAGATAGGCGGCGTTGTCGTGATCATCTTGCAAGCGCAGGCGCATCTCGTGCAGGGCGATCAAGCCCGCCGCCGCCAGCACGCCCGCCTGCCGCATCCCACCGCCTAGCACTTT
This sequence comes from Anaerolineae bacterium, assembly GCA_034437755.1. Classification (GTDB taxonomy): domain Bacteria; phylum Chloroflexota; class Anaerolineae; order Aggregatilineales; family Phototrophicaceae; genus JAUZRW01. Next base: position 1,201 of record DAOTTV010000052.1, read on the forward strand.
GCGCGTGCGGCGGGCCTCTTTGATGAAATCAGCCGATCCGACCAGTATCGAACCAACGGGAGCGCACAAGCCCTTGCTCAGGCAGAATGTCAGGCTATCGGCAGACCCCATCATCTCGGCGGGGGTTGTGCCGCAGGCGGTGATCGCGTTGAAGATACGCGCGCCGTCGATGTGCATCACGAGATCGTGCTGATGTGCAAGATCAGTGACGGATTGCACGTAGTGCGGGCTGAGGGGCACGCCGCCGACTGTCCCCTGCGTATTCTCGACGCTGACAAGGCGCGTACGCGGGAAATGATAGTTATCGCCGCGCACGGCGTGTGCGATGTCATCGAGGGCGAGCGTGCCGTCCTCGTGGACGGGTACGGTGTGCGGCATGATGCCACCGAGCGCCGACATCCCGCCCTGCTCATAGACGAAGGTGTGTGCTTTATCGCCGATGATGACTTCACTGCCGCGCGCGCAATGCGTCATCAGCGCGATGAGATTGCCCTGTGAGCCGCTGGTGACGAACAAGCCCGCCTCTTGTCCGAATAGCTCAGCGGCATCGCGCTCAAGCTGGTTGACGGTCGGGTCTTCGCCGTACACATCATCGCCTACGGTGGCGGTCATCATCGCCTCGCGCATGGCGGGGGTCGGGTGGCTAACGGTATCACTGCGTAAATCAATTACATCCATGAGTCTTCTCTTATCATCGTTTGGCTAACAAGTCATCTACGGGTTGATACTAGCCAGAACTCGCCCATTTCGCAATAGATCAATCGCGCCGTTTACGATTAGACGCACGCACCCCGCGTGAGATGACGATCACACCGAGCAGACCGAAGGCCGCGGCGAAGATCATGAGCGGGTTACCGTTGAACACATCATCGAACAAGCCGGTATCGGGCAGGGCGGTATCGCCGCCACCGATGCCGGTTACGGGTGTCGGTGTGGCGCGGATGGGCGAGATGGCTTCGCCATTCCCCTGATCGGCCGGAGTCGGAGACGCATCTGGCGTTTCAAAGAGCTGGGCAAAGGCAGTCGCCGTCTGCTGAACGCTACTGAGGGCGCGGGTGGCAGTCGGCGCGGTGTCGTCCGGTGTCGGGCTAGATGCCTGCGCGATGGGTGTCCCGTCAGCGTCTACCTGTGCGAAGGCGGTCGCGGTCGCCTGCACATCGGTGATGCTGTCGTCGGTGGCTGTCGGCGCGGTGTCATCCGGTGTGAGCGCGGTATCGTCAACGCTAGCGGTGGCACTCGCGACAGCTTCGGCGGTCGATGTTTCCTGTAGATCGGTAACGCCGTCGCCATCGGCATCAGCATCCACGTCGATGATAACATCGCTCGTGGGCAAGATCGGCGTATCTTCCGGCGGCACAGTGACCAGAAGCGGGTCGGTCGTCAGCGTCAGCTGGAAGTCAACCTCCGCCTGCGTTTCAGTCGCGGCGACGTTGGTATTGGCGGCGGCGATCGTCGCCTGGAATTGCGCGGTTGACGTGCCGCTCAGGTCTTCGGTCGCGGTGGCGGATGGCGTGGTAGTGGGGGTGGTGGTCGGCGTATCGGTGAAGGCTTCGGCGGTACTCGTCTCGAACATGAAGACCGCGTTTTGCGTCTCCGTCTCGCCGACGAAAATCGCGACCTGTGCGTTAGTGAGCGAGATTTCAGTCGCCTGTAATTCTTGCTCGGTGGGGCCGGCACCGATAGTCAGCGTGTAGATGATGAACGCGAAGCCGCCCAACAGCGCTAATATCAGAATCGCGGCGATGGCGATGAACGCCCCACTGGGCCCGCCGCCCTCATCTTCCGCGGTGGTGGCGAATTCTTCGTTGTCGAAGCTAAAATCTTCGTCGAGTGCGTCGTCTTCGCCGAATAAATCGTCATCACCCCCGCCGAAAAGATCATCCTCTTCGCCGAAGTCGAAATCGTCATCGAAGCTCGCATCATCGAAGGAATCGAAATCATCCGAGCCAAATGGATCGTTGTCATCATCATCAAAAAAATCACGGAAATCGTTATCGGACATGAGTCCTATGCCTCCTGCGCGGGACGAGTAAATGCTGTGTAGTATCGGTATGGCGGTCGTACGATCGCTCACTGCTTATCATAATGCGAAACCGTCTTATGTGCCAGCAAGTTCAAGGTTTACAAGCGGTATATCAACGTTTTGCCCGGTCGTCAAGCGTACACGCGCGCACGGCACACGCAAGCCGTTAGGCAGGTCGATCGGCATCGGCGGCAAGGCGGTGACTTCGCCAACGCGCCCGAGATAGGGATTAGACGCGACGCGCACCTGTGTGCCCACGTCCAGCCCGATGAAATCAGGCGTGACGGGCATTTCTGCGCTCACCGTCTGGCTGAAGATGGCTTCTGGTCGGCGCGGGTCGAAGCGGCGCGGTTCAGCGGCATCGAGCGCGACTTGCTTATCGACGAATTTTTCCAGCAGGCGCAAAACGCGATTGGTCATCGTCTGTTGCCCGAAGCCGACGGTGAGCATGACCGCGAAGGGCGCAGACCGCACCGCGTCGATCAGGTCGGCGGACATGCTCGGCGCGATGATGCCGGCGAAGTCACGGGCGGCGGCGATCGTCAGCACGTCGTAGGTCAGCGGTTTGCGCGTGACGATCACTTCGCCGCGATAGGTCGTATCGAGCGTGTCGCGCTGGATGGTCGCGATGCCGGCTTCGGGTTCAGGGCGTAGGATGGCGATCACGTTTTGCCCGTTGCCCCACACGCCCTGCAAGATGCCGGTCGTCCCGCTGATCTCGACCCCGCGCTCACCCACGCGCGAGACCTTGCCGCGCACGCCTGCCTCGAGCTTGATGATCTGCGGGGTCTCTTGAAAGATGATGCGCCCGTCATCGACGGCGACCACAATGCCATCCGATGGCGCGAGAACACGCCGCCCGCGTTCGGGGTCACGTCCGGCGATGGCTTCGCCGGCTTGCACGCGCGCGCCCCGTTGCCGTGTGATCAACAACTCGCTGACGGCTTCGTGTGTCTGTACGTTAAGCGCACGCTTGGCATCAATGATGACATGCTGCGCCGGTATCGTCCCCAGCGCCACCACCGTGCGAATATCGACCGGTTCGCCTTCGCTGACTTGAATCGTGCCGATCGCCGCTTCGGGCAGGCGTACCTGCCGCTTGAACTGCATCAGCGATACGGCGTAACGTTGTTCGGGATAATACATGGGCTTACCTCAATTCATCAATCCACGCAGGGAGTCGATCTCGTCCTGGTCTTTGTCGGTCGGGTCGTCATCGTCTGCGAATAGGTCGTCGTCATCCAGCGCCAGATCAGCGAAGGGATCAAAATCGCTATTGCCGGCGGGGATGTCGATGTCATCATCGGCGCTAGCCACGCTGGCGGCATCTGCTGGCAGGTCATCGAGCGAGATTGTCGCCGGTGGTGGCGTGGGCATCGCGGGTTTGATTAACCACTCGTCCGGAATCTCATGATGAATATCGGCCGCTTCTTCGACCCAGCGCGTTAAGATCACGGCGCGTTCGTCGACGGTCTCCGGTGGCACGAGCAAGCGTCCCCGCGCATCAAAGACGATCCCCGCCGTTCCGCCGTGCAATTCGAGCGTCAAGCGTCGCCGCCCACCGATGGTGTAGCCGCTCTGCATCCGAATTTTGATGCGAAGCGTGAACTCACGCGAGGCGGGCACGGTGATGATATGCCCGCCCTTCAGGTCAGCTTCGATCGGGTCGTCTTCGTCTGCCATCAGGATTTGCAGGCGGGCGACCAGCTCGCCCTCTTGCGGGCGACCGTCAATGCTGACCAGCGTCCCCAGATGCTCGAGCGTGTTACTGTCCAGTATCTGCACGACCGCCGTCGGGTTCAAGCGGGCGAGTGCGCCCATCGTCGGCACCAGTCCCAGTTTATCCGCTTTGACTTCGGTGATGCCGCTCGGTTGCATACAATCGGCGATCAGCATCATCGCCAGCGCCGGGTTGCCAGTGTTGGTCAATGCCGAGCCGCCAGCGATCAGCGTTTTGACGGGCGGCATCATCCCTGTATCTTCGACATCTACCCACAGTTCCCGCGCTTCGACCAGCATATCCTGCAAGCCCGCCCGCAAGAAGGCGTACTCCATATAGAACTCGCGCAGAGTCATGGGGACGATGAAGGGACGCGCGGTCTTATTGAGCGCGTAATTGCGAATTTCGCTCGGCGCGGCGTGGTACGGCAACCAGCGTTCGATCGCCGCTTCGCCCAGTTCATCGAGCATGGCGAGCGCACTATGACCGAGACCGCGCGCGGTGTTGATATTGGTCGATGCGCGCCCGCGAAATACGCCGACCATCACCGCCGACGTACTGCCAACATCGACCGTCATCACGTTGCCGCCATCGGCACGGGCGAAGTACTGCGCCACCAGATTATAACTCTGGGCGGTCGGCAACACGCCCGTCTCGCTCATCAAGCCCACGCGCGCAAAGCCTGCGCCGTTGGTCTCGCGATGACGATCGTAGACGCGCCCCAGTTCTAGCAAGACTGAATTGAAGGACTCACGCTTCATATCGGGGCGCACGTTCTTGGCGACCATCACCGCCGCGTGATCTTCCAGCAGGGCGCGGATGTCAGCGGCGAGCGCGTCATTGCCCGCGTAGAGGACTGTCGGGCGCAGATCACGATTCATGACTGTCAGCGCCAGCTTGACCGTCGCGAGAATCTCCATCAGGGGCGATTGTGCGCCGCCGTTCGTGCCACCGGCGATGAAGATCACATCGGGGCGACCGAGTAAGATCGCGTTGAGGCGTTCTTCTTCGCTCATGCCATCGCGCAGATGCAAGGCGGCGACCGGTTCGATATACGCGCCAGAAATCGCCCGTAAGGCGGTCATCAGGCTGATGTCGGGCATCAAGCCGATTATCACCGCGCGTAGCGGTCGTCCGGCGCTAGCCGTCGCCACGAAAGCATCGACCCCGCGTCGGTTGTTGTCTTCGGGCGTGATGACGCGCCCCTGCTTATCGAGCAAGCGCCGACCGGTGAAGGTCTCCATATCTTCGACCACCAACCGCAAGCCGACGCTGACATCATCGACCGGATAGCCGACGGTGGTATTGCCGTTGCCCTGCGCCACCAGCCGATATTCGCCATCGACAATATCAAAGAGCACGACGCGCGTTTGTACACTGCCAAAATCAGCCGCTAAAATTGAATTGACTTGTTCTGCCATCTGTTGCCTGCCTTTGCTCTGTTACTATCAGGTGCCGAACAACATGCTCAGTTGTCCGGTGAGGATCGTCAGACTGGTGAGGATGGCCGCGCCGTAGACCGCCCCCAGCGTCACCACGATGAAGCCTTCGCCGATACGCGCCAACCATTTGACCGACGCGGGGCGCTCGGTCGCGCCTTCGACCGTCTGCCGGGCTGTATACTGGAAGTACAGCAGGGACGTGACGACCCCGATCACGACGATGACCGTGTTGATGATGCCGATCGCATCGGTGCCAGTGCGGACGGTCTGCGCGGTCAGCGGGATGAGCGTCCCCGCGATCGCGCCGACGATTGCCGCGGCGGTGCCGACTGCGATCAGGTATGCCAGCGCGATATTCGATAAGGATTTGAACGCTGGCAAGGGTTTGAGGAGCAGGAGCAAGGTCAGCACGGCGGGTACGCCCAGATACAGGACGATGTACGTCAGCAGATCGACCCCGCTGAACTCGGTCAACGGGGCTTCGAGCGGGAGAAGCACGCCTTCAACGATCACGATCGTCGTGAACGCCGCCGCGATCCCGACGAAGACGGCGATCGTCAAGCGATAGAGGACGTTATCGCGCAATAAATAGCTGAACACCAGCAGAGTCAGCGTGAAACTCAAGATCGTGCTGAGTTCTAATGAGCCAAAATCAAACATCAGTCGTTCCTCCGCACAAGCGCCCGGATAAGCCAGTATAAGTTGCCGATTGCAATCAGCACAATCGCGGTGAGCAGGCCCCACGTATACGCCTGTAGGCGCTGACCGCTATCGTCGAAGGGCACCGGCACCACCTGAGCCGACGTGCGTTCGTCTGTTGGCGGGTCCGGCGCTTGCTCGGTCGGCGCGATCGTCGTCGCCTGCGGGGTGATGCGGGTGGCGGTTGCCGATGGCGCAAGGGTGGCGGGCGGGCGCGTCGGCGCGGTCGCAGGCGTGACGGCGACCTGTGAGATGTCGAGCGTGTCGATCAGCACCCACCCGCGCTGACCGTCCTCAAGTTTGATCTCGACGGTTGTCGCGCCGCTGTCGATTACCGTCACGGTTTGATCGACAGCGATTTCGGCAATCGCTTGCCCGTCAAGCTGGGCGTTATCGTAGACGTTGACGGGGCTTGGGCCGTTGTTCACGCCGATCTCGCGCCGGCTCGCATCCGGTGAGGGTTGTGGTTGGCGTATATCCGGCACGTAACGGCGGTAGACGATGAAGCGCGGGAGTGATGCCCCGTCGTATTCGGTCTCTAGCCGTTCGTCGATGTCGATCAGCGATACCGCGATCCACCCTTCGACCACTTCGCCATCATCATCGAAGAAGCGGATGTTGTACCATGAGCTATCGTCGTTTTCGCCGATGATACGCGCCTCGGTGCCGGGATCAGCGCCGGCAAGCACATCGAAGCCTGTGCCGGGACCAGAGCGAATGTTCACCCGTTGCGTCGTGTTGATTGTCGCCACCCGTATCACCGGAATATCGGTCGGCGTGGGCGTGTTGGTCGCGGTCGCGGTCGGCGTGTTGGTGGGGGTGTTGGTCGGTGTGTTGGTCGGCGTATCCGATGGCGTGGGCGTATGGCTGGGCGTGAGCGTTGCCGTCGGCGTGAGCGTGTCGGTCGGCGTGGGCGTGTCAGAGACGATCGGCGTGTTGCTAGGCGTGAGCGTCGTCGTCGGCGTGAGCGTATCAGTCGGCGTGGGCGTGTTGGTCGCGGTCGCGGTCGCCGTATTCGTGGGGGTGTTGGTCGGCGTGAGCGTGAAGGTCGGCGTGAAGGTCGGCGTGCTGGTCGGCGGATTGTTCGCCAAGATCGACATCTCCTGATAGGTTAGCGCGTCGGGATAGCCGACGAGGAGCGCGACGACGTTATCAACGCCTTCGACATAGGGCTGTGCTAGTGGACGGGCGGCTTGTCCGGTGGCGATGATGATGTCCGCTTGCGTCATCGGTGCGACCTGCTCCATCCAATTGCGGACGCTATCGGCAGTCTCGGCAATCAGCACGATGCTCTGGAACTCGTCGAGGCTATCGACAGCGAGATCAGTCGCTTGCCCGCGCGAGTTGAAGGCGAGGACGTTATTCGGGCTTTGGGCGAGATCACGCAAGCCAACACTGCCGGCCGGTATGAAACTGGCGGAGATATACGCCGAGCCATAACCACCGGGCACGATCGCTTCGGCGATGTTCTCGCCCCGCAGTAAGCCGACCGCGTTGCTACTGACTAGCACCGGCGTTGCGCCACGATTGAAGAGATGCGTCAGGATGACTTCGGTCGTGGTATCTAGCTCGCGCGCGGCAGTTGCGCCGTATTCCAGCGCGACTAGCACGCGGTCGTCGTCGTCGCTGGCCTGTAACGCGGTGAATGCCAGATAGCGCGGGTCTTCTGTGGCGAACGCGAGCGGCGGTTCGTCGCCGATGTCGATACCGCCGACCCCGCTGAGGACAAAGGGCACGAGTACCGCGATCAGCAGAGCAATCGAGATCAGCAGTCGATCGAGCGGGAACGTCGCCAGCGTGCGCTCGCGTCCGGTGTCGGCGGTGCTGGTCTCGCCCGCGCCTAGCAGTTCCGTCAGCAGTGCGGCGTTTTTCTCCTGTTCGGGCGAGACGCTCAGATCAGAGATTTGTGCGACATCGCCGAATTGCAGGCGTGCCGGTGTCAGCGCTTGATCGGCTTTGCTGACAAGCTCGCTGATGCGTCCGGTATCGCTCGCGGCGGGCGCTTCGTCGCTGATCTCTAGCCCACGCTCGCGCAGGTCGAGCAGGCGGTCGTCCAGCTCATCCAGCGAGCGATCGCGCTGGCGCTGGCGGATGATGTAGGCGGCTTTGTCGGTATCGCCCTGCTGTGCCGCCGCCTCGCGCAACCATGCCGGCACGATGTCCTCATCTTCGACCGGACTCAGCTCGTCTTCGGCGGCGGGTGTGCTGTCCGCGTCGGCGGTCTCATCGAGCGCGACATCGGGAATGCCGGCGCTCGGGCGCGCTTCTACCTCATCGAACGAGTCAATCAGCGCGTCGATATCGACATCTTCATCCCCTAGTGCCTCGCGCACCGCATCGACATCGACGGTATCGCCTTCAATGTCGATGCCGGCTTCGTCGAAGGCGGTCAGCCAATCGTCGTCGCTGATGTCCGCGTCACTTTCCAGCATGGCGAGCAGATCGGCTTCGTCAAGCTCAGTCGCGTCGTCTTCCGCGCCCAGCAGGTCGAGCAGGTCATCGTCGTCGATCGCGTTGTCGTCGTCGTCGAGCAATGCCATCAGATCGGCTTCGTCCGGCTCGCCGCTCGCATCGCCCAGCAGATCGAGCAAGTCGTCGTCCTCAAGCGCATCATCGCCAAGCTCGGCATCGAGTTCAGCGAGCAAGTCGGCGGCATCGTCTTCAGCGACGACGGTTGTATCCGCTTCGGAGAAATCATCGAGCCAATCGTCGCCCGCGTCCACATCATCGGTGGCGCTCGCATCCAGATTCCAGCCATCATCGCCGACGAACTCATCAACCGGATCAGCCATCCTATCACCTGATTCTAAGTCCCAATCGACACCACCGCCGAATTCTTCCATCGGGTCAGGGGCGCTGTCGTCGTCCGGTACGTCGCCGCCGGCTAAGCCCCACTCAATACCGCTGACGGACTCATCAATGTCCGAGAGTTGGTCGGTCACACTGCGGACGACTTCGGTCACGTCCGCATCCTCGTTGAACTCGACATCGAATTCTGAGAGCCATGCGAGATCGTCGTCTTCAGCGGCGGGCGCGGATAACTCGTCCGTGCCGCCGACAATCTCGCTAAAGTCGTCGGCGCTATCGTCCGTCAGTTGATCGGTGTCCAACACATGCGAGAAATCCTCGGCATCATCGACATCGCCAGACGTGCCAAAGAGCGCCATGAAGTCGTCGTCGTAATCATCGAGATCGCCACTGTCGCCGGCATCCGGCTCATCGTCGCCCAGCACTTCGTCGCGCGCGCGTAATAAACCCGTCTGCGAGACTTCCGGCAGTTCGTCGTCCATGCCCGATAACCAGTCGGGCAAATCGTCGCCGCCCTCATCCGTCGCCGCCATCCAATCGAGCGCCTCGTCTGTGTCGCCGAAGTCGGCTTCTTCCGCCGCTTCGATCTGGTCGTTCATCTCGCGCGCGGCACGCCCCGGATGGCGTAACTCGCCCGATTGCGAGACGCTATCGGCTTCTTCCAGCCAGCCGAGTTCGTCCGGTGCATCCGCGTCGTCGGTCTCCTCCATCCGATCTAAATTATCGGTGACACCGGTCGCGCTATCGTCGTCATCGTCCGCCATCCAGTCTAGTTGGGCATCGTCCGTACTGCCGAGAATCTCGTCGAATTGGCTCTCGTCGTCATCCCCGTCCAGCCAGCTCAGTTCACCTGTCACGCCGGTGCGCGGGGTGTCATCGGGCGATGCGAACTCGTCCTCCCGATCGAGCCAATCGAGATCGAACGTGTCGTCGGTCTCGTCGTCGTCGTCAGGCGGGGTGTTGTTGAACTCGTTCCAGTCGTCATTCATGAGGAGCTTATTCTCCGTAGGTACGGTCTTGACCAATTAAAATACGAATCCCCGTGACGATTGTCGCCAGCGCGATGCCCAGCAGGATGCCACTGGCACCGGCATTGACCGGCACTTGCACCAGCCAATCGGTCACGTGTTGGACGGGGGCGAGCGCCGCCAGCGGGAGCGCACCCACCAGCACCACCAGCACCGTCGCCACGAATAGAGCTTTCTGCGGGGTGACACCATCGCGCAGGATGCGGAATGCGCCGTAGACCAGCGCGAAGAACAGCAAGCTCGCCAGCGCGGTTTCGATCGGCACTTGTACATCTTCGAGCAGGATCATACTGCGCTCGCGGTCGAGGACGTAAATCACGAGTGTCACGACAAAGATCACGAGTGTCACGGCGCTGTTGATGCGCGCGCTGATGCTTTGCCCGCGATAAATCCGGCGTGCATTGACGAAAAATAGGTTGAGGATGCCGATGATGATCGTCAGGGCGACGGTGACCACCGCCACCCGCACTAGATAGCCGGCTAGATTGAAGGTATTCAGTGTGAATGTATCCGGCAAGTTCGGGAATATGCGCGTGATCGGCTCGCCGAGCAGGGGTAATTGCTTCAACCAGATGAGCGAGCCGGTAAAATCGCCGATGAGCAAGCCGATCAAGGTGCTGAAGCCGACGAGAATCACGATGACTGTCGATAGCACAACCCCGATGCGCGATATGCGTTGTCGCATCTCTACTTAACTCCCCAGTAGCTCGAATAATGGTAAGCCGATGGCGATCGCCACGATCACGATAATCAGCAGGTAGCGTAGATAGTCGAAGATGACATTGCGATTGATGAGGCGCACGTCGTCGCTCAAGTAGCCGGGGGCGGCGAAGATTTCCTCACCAATCAGGGCATCTTTCGCCAGTGCATAGGCAACCGCCTGCCCCTGTAATAAATCGCTGACGGCGATCGACGGGCGGTCGCGCCGGTTCGAGGCATCCAAAATCAGCGCCAGTTCGGTGCCATAGCGCCCAGTGAGGACGTTGCCCGTCACCTGATCGTCGCTTTGCATCGTCATCAGCGCGGCGGCGAATGCCAGCGACTTCGCGCCCGATGGATACCAGCGTGCCACGCTGAAGTTATAGGCTTCGAGGCGGTCTTCGTCGCTGTAGGCGCGGCGCAAGGTCGAGAGTGCAAGTGGCAGGGCGGCGGTATCGGCAACGGTGAACAGCGGCGGCGTATCGCCGATGGCGACGCGGCGCGTCAGATAATAGATGAACTCCTTGCCCACCAGTGCCAGCAGGGTGGTATCATCGCCCAGCGTGGCATTGCCCAGCGATACATGCACCGGACGACTCGCCTCGATGCTTTCGCCGGACATCGTCGGCAGGGCTTCGAAGGCGGAGATACGCCGCAGGGGGGTCGCCTGTCGCCGCCGACCGCCGAGCGCATTGACGATGAAGATCACGCCGATGACGACTAATCCTATGAATTGGGTTTGAGCATCCACTTGATGCAAGCTCCCCGTGTGCAATGCGAATAAAATAATGCTACTACACGACCACAAAAGTTTTTGAGGCTATTTCTTGTTACCTTTTTGGAAAAAGGTCACACCAAAAACTTTTATATGGTGAAAAATTTCTGATTTTTCACGCTTAAAATTTTGATCGAACTTTTTTAAAAGTTCGTGGGTTTCAGGGTAAAGCCCTGAAGTATTTCTCCAAAAACTCAATTGGTCGAGTACTACCAGCCACT
>DAOTTV010000053.1:0-50299 GCA_034437755.1 Anaerolineae bacterium
CTGCTCTCCCCGCCTTCGACGCTCAGGTTAAACTCGTTGAACGTGCCCGGATTGCGTAGCCGTTGGATCAGCCAGTCGTCCATATCGCCAACGACCGTGCGGTAGAACAACTGCTCGATCGGCGCGACATTCAGCAGGTTGATCTGCAAGCGCGGCAGGTGAAGCACCACGTCGCCGGTCTCGATGTAATCGGGCTGAACATCATAGAACACGTCGATTTCGCCCGCGTTCAACGCCGTGCGCGCCGCCTCGACGCTATCATAACGCAGGATCACATCTTCGAAAGCATCGGGAATCGTCGCAAAGATGTTCGTCGGGTCAACGATACCCGCCGTCTCAATCGCCTCAAAATCCAGTTGTTCCAGCAGGGCGGCGGCGGTATCGTCCTCGCCATCAGGGTCGGCGGTCACCTGCGTATACAGATGAAAGCCAAAGGGCAGGATGAACATCAGCAAGGGAATACCGAACGTCCCGAACAAAAAGCTCTTACGCCGTAAGTTTCGGCGCAATTCGTAGATGAATACTTCTCGCAACCGTCGCATTATGCTTGTCCTCCTTGATCCTGTGCTGTATCCGCTGTAGGAATCGTACCGACATCCGGTGTACCACGTAGGACTTGCAGAACAGTGCCGATGCCGATCTTCTTACCGTAGAGCAACAAGCCCCAGCGGAACAATTTCGCCGATGCCCACATCGTAAAGACCGTCGATGCTGATAAAATCGCTAGGCTCGTGATGATCTGCCATGTTGGAGTCGGGGCGAAGGGCGTTTTCAGAATGACCGTCATCGCCGATGTGAAAGGTATGAAGGTCAACACGGTGATGATGGGCGCGTCCGGGTTGGTCAAGAAGACGGCGAGGAAAAATAGCGGGATCGCCACCACTAGCCCGACCAGACCGGCATACGTCTGGCTTTCTTGTTCGCCACCGACCACCGCGCCGATGCCAGCCAGCAAGCTCGAAAACAAGAGATAGGTCAGCAAGAAGTACACCAGCGACAAGAGCAGGAAATCCAGCGGAATCGATACGGACGAGAGGAAGGGATTATCGTTCGTCAAGTGTAAAATTACGCCACCGAACACAATCCACACGCCGATTTGTACCAAGCCTAGCGCGCTCAGCCCTAGTATTTTACCCGTCAGCAGATCAAGCGGACGAATGCTACTGATGAGAATTTCCATGATGTGATTACTCTTCTCATCGACCACGCTCGACATCAGATAGGTGCTAGTCAGTTGCAAGCCGAGCATAATCACAATCGAGAACAGTAGCGGCACTATGAACAAGCCGACTAAGCCCGCTTGCGTCAACTCGCGCTGATTATTCTCCAGATAAATATCAAAGTTCACCGGATCACCGAGACGCTCGGCTGGCAGGTCACTCTCGACCTTCGCCGCGAGATGCATCGTCATGAAGTCCTCGATTGCCTCTTCCAGTTCAAAGGATGCCATGCTGTACGAGAACAGTGAGAGATTGCCCGTCGCGACGTACACCGGCGGGATGATGAAATATACGTCGATCTCATCAGCATCGAGCGCGGCGCGGGCGGCATCGTCAGTCGCATAGGCGACGAAATTCTGCGGTGGCGTGACGCTCGCTTCTAGTATGCTAGCGCGATCGACATAGCCGATGGTGGCGTTATCGGGATCAATGCCTTCAAGCTCTGAGGAGAGCGTCGCATAAAAGACAAGCCCGAACAACACCCCCATGATGACCGGCATCCCGAATACAGCGAATAGAAAGGCTGGTTTGCGGATATTAATCCAGAATTCGTGCTGGGCAACGATCCAGATGTTACGCATAGGCCTTCTCCCCCGCGACCTGAATGAACACTTGATTGAGGCTGGGGATCGCCAGTTCAAAACGGTCGATCTGGTAAGCGTCGTCCTGCGCGATGACGGCTAACACCTGATCGGATGTCATATCAGCGGCGAGTGACAGGCGCATGATACGTCGCTTGTCGTTGACCATCTCGACCCCGACAACGCCGGGCAGTTTTTCCCAGTCGCCGCGCCCTTTAACGATGATCGCGTGTGAGGCGTAATTGCGGCGAATCGTATCGACATCGCCGTATAACTTTTGCTCACCGTGGCTAATCATCAACATGCGATCCGCCATCTCTTCGACCTGGTTCATCTGATGCGTACTCATGACGACAGCCCCGCCACGATTACGAAAATCTTCCAGCAAGTTTTTGATGACGATACGATTCACGGGGTCAAGACCAGAGAACGGCTCGTCGATGATGATTAAATCCGGCTTGTGCATGACTGTCACTGCGAACTGGACTTTTTGTTGCATGCCTTTGCTCAGTTCTTCGACTTTCTTCTGGGTATGCGCGCCAAGGTCGAGTTGCTCTAGCAATGCCGTTGCTTCGCGCTTGGCATCTGCGCCGGACATGCCCTTGAGCTTGCCGAGATAGATCATCATCTCCAGCACTTTCACGTCTTTATATAGTCCGCGCTCTTCTGGCAGATAGCCAATGCGGTTCTTGGTTGCTTCGGACATCGGGCCACCCAACACGCGAATCGTGCCAGCATCCGGCTTGATAATGTCTAAAATCATGCGAATGGATGTGCTTTTACCCGCCCCATTTGGGCCGAGCAACGCGAAAACCTCGCCATAGCGCACCTCGAAAGATAGCTCCTTCACAGCTTGGAAGTCGCCATACCACTTCGAGATATTATCGACGTAAATGGCACTCTCGCTACTACTCATCGCTAATATGTCTCCTCATTTGTCGGTCTAATAACCCTCGCGGGCATCGTCGCATCATCGAGGGTGGGTATTTGATAGATATTGTTTATTACGACGCATGTGTTATTAGAGTTGCACAATGATTACATTGTATCATCTCATAATTTTATGAATGCCCCTAAAATTTAGGGGAATCGCAGGTCGCTTAAACCCCAGCGAGACGGCTTTCTCGGCTACAGCACAGGTTATTCTGTGCAATTTTGTATCTCAGCTAGAAATTGTAGATATTACTTTTGCATGATTGAACGATTCGGTGGTAAACTAAAAAACAGAACACACTAAACAAGCTAGCGAAATCTTAAGGTTAAAGTGCCTTAACCATACGTATGATTAAGATATAATGGGGTTATAAATAGTGAGATTGCTTTTATCCACGCAATCCAGCATACAAACACAACCGGAGGATTTTTTGGAATGAAAAAGACAGTCCTTGTAGTTGACGATGAAATCGGCGCACTGACACTCATTGGCATCATGCTGGAACGTGGTGGTTTCGATGTACTCAAAGCCAAAGATGCAGAAGCCGCGCTTGCCATTCTCGATCAGAATACGCCTGATTTAATCATCCTTGATGTGATGATGCCAGCGATCGACGGTATCGAACTGTGCGGCATGATCCGCGAGCGCGACGACACAAGCGAGATACCCGTGTTGATTTTATCCGCCCGTGGCGATGCCGACAGCGTCATGCGTGGCATGGAAGCCGGTGCGAACGATTATTTGCCCAAGCCGATCCTGCATCACGATCTTGTCTCCAAAGTGCGATCCATTTTAACGCAGACGACCGAAGCCTGAACGCCGCACCCAAACGACCGAGGGCGACGTACAACCCGCCGCCCTTCGCTCATGCCCCGTATAGCTCGCGATAGATCGTATAGTGGCTGTAGATGCGCTGGACATAGCGGCGCGTCTCGTCAAATTGGATCGTCGTCACCAGTGCATCCACGTCATCACCCGCGATACTGACCCAATCGAGCGTGTAACCCGGCCCAGCGTTATAAGCCGCTAGTGCCGCCGCCCGATTGCCCTCGAACAGGCGCAATTGCTCATCGAGATAATACGATCCGAATGCCACCCCGACATGCGGACGATAGAGGTCTGAATCCTGAAAATCAACCCAGTTCAGTTGATCAGCGATGTACTGCGCCGTGCTGGGGATGACCTGCGTCAGCCCTTTGGCGCTGGCAACACTCACCGCCTGCGCGTTGAACAGGCTCTCTTGCCGGATGAGCGCCAGCATCAACAGCGGGTCATACCCGTAACGCTCCGCCTGTGGCAGGATCAAGTCGATATAGTAATCAGGATAGCGCATACGGGCGATATACGGGGGCGCGTCCAGCGTCGCTGTGCCGGACATGACGATGACATCTGCTGCCGCGACGATCGAATTATAATAATCGCCAATATCGCGCAGATAATGCGCCAGCTGATAGCTCCACAGCGCATTGCGATTCTCGCGCGCGGTATCTAACAGCGAGTCAAACTCTTCGCGGGCTTCGCTGGCATCCGCCAACGCCCACAACTCACGCCCGCGAATCATGCGCGGGTCGCTATCGAGTTCCGGCGATAACTGCGATAGATCGCCTTCCTGCGTGATGCCGAAGGTCTGCCGTAACCACGCATCCGCTTGTTGCCGATCTCGCGCCACGTCAAACGTGAAGTTATAGGATGGCAGCGAGACGAAAGGCTCACGCCCGATGACGATGTCGTTGGCGCGCTCGCTGAAGAAACTGCCCGGCGCGGCTTGTCGCGCCTGGGCAAAGGCTTGATTGGCGCGGGTCGGGTCGCCCTGTTGTTGGGCTAAGCGCCCCACCCAGTAGAACGCCGCCGCCTGTTCCTCGCCCTCAGCAATCGACGCGATGCGTCCGTAGAGGTTCTCGGCAATTGCTGTTTGCCCGTTGGCGACTGCGTTCGATGCCGCAATTTGCAAGCCATTGACCGCCCACTCACTGCCGGGGTAATCGTTGGCAATGCGGACGAAGGTGTCGCGGGCGCTCACGTCATCATCGTTATACACTGTCTGCAAATAGCCGACGCGCCACAGGGCTTCGGCGGCGACGGGTGCTAACAGCGCGTAAGTATCGGCAACTTCGCTGTAACGGGCAATCGCGCCAGCAATATCCTGCTGTAAGAAGCGCGTGCGCCCCGTCTCTAGCAGGGCATCGCCCAGTAATGGCGAGTCCGGATATGTATCAATCAAGGTCTGGAACGCGACGAGTGCCGCCTGTGAGTTGCCGATTTCACGGTAGGCGCGTCCTAAACGCAGATACAAATCAGCCGGAATCGCATCTAGCTGATAGGTCGAGGTGTACGCGTTGAAGGCATCGATCGCCTGTTGGAATACGCCATAGTTGTAGTAGACGATGCCACGTCGATAGCCATTGATGCTGACATCGGCGGCGAGCAGGATTTGCATCGCATCATATGCCGCGTTGGTCTCGGTATAGTTATCGAACACGCGTCGGGCACGGGCTAGCGCCGCCTCTGTGCGACCGGCATTATCGAGCGCCGTCGCGGCGTACATGTCAATCGTCGCCCGATAACCGGCATTGCGTGCAACTGCCAGAATCGCATCGTACTGTCCGATGGCGTTATCGACCTGCCCCAGATTGATGTAAATCTGGGCGAGTTTTTCGCGTAGGATCAATTGTGGCACGAGCGAGCGATTGGCGTTCAGCGCTTGCTCGTAGGATGCCAGCGCGAGTCCCGTCTGACCGGATGCGAATTGCGCGTCGGCAATGCGCTCATGAGCATAACTATCGATCAAGCCCGGACGCAGGGCGAGATATTGTTCGTAATCGCGGATGGCCGGTGCCCATTGGTTCAAGCCGGAGTAAGCATCGCCGCGCAAGAAGTAGGCCTGCGGCACACGCGGATGATCGGGTAAAGTATCGATGAGTACCGTCAGCGCGTCCACGGCCTGCTGGAATAACCCCTCGCGCACGGCGGCTTGTCCCAGTTTAAAACCGGCATCCCCCCGTACCTGTGGCGATAGATTTTGCTGGGTGAGAATCTGATTGTAGAGGCGAATCGCTTCTTCACGATACCCTTGCTGTAGAAAACGCTCCGCACGCGCTAAATCCTGCGTCGGGTCGGTGACGGGTGGCGGTGGCGATGGCGTGACCGTCGGTGGTAACTGAGCCGGTTGCAAGCCTTCGACCTGACTCGCGCCACTGATGCCGTCGGTCTGCGGGGCGGGTGTCGCCGTGATAACGATCACGCCATCAGCGTTCGCCGTCGGCAAAATCGGAGTCGCCGTGATGTACACGTTGCCGCGACTATCCGCGGTCGGCAGGATTTCGGTCGAGCGATCGCACGCCGTCAGTGCGATGAGGATTAGCAGGAAAAAGATGCTAGCACGCATAGGATACCTGTTCTCAAGGTGGTCGATGATTGCAATGCAGATTATCAGCCATTTTAGCGACACGAGTCAATAGGATGGCAATTGCGTTGAGGAGTCGTCAGTTAATCCGGCGATAGCTCGCCCGCCAACCACTGAATCCCGTAGCCGACGACCAGATGTCCGGCTTCTGCCAACGCCGCGCCGAGTTCATCCGTGCTTTTGAACGTCCACCAGTGATCGGCAGTGGGTAAAATATCAATGCCGAAATCTTCGACCACCAGTTGGCTCAGCGTGCGCCTAGCATACTGCGGGTGCTTGCTCGGCTGGCCACCTGCTCGATCACTGCGATACAAAGACACCTGAAAGCGCGAGGGCATACCAGCGGCGTAGGCGTTATCGTTATAAATCAAGACCTGAAATTCGATAAACCCCGTCAGATCGTCCGTGAGGGCTTTGCTATAGCGAAAGCGCCCACCAATCCACTTCATGCGCTCTTGCCGTAGCTTATAGCCCGCCGCGTTGAGCGCTTGCCCCAGCACAGTGTGCATCATCGTGCGGAAGTACTCCTGCGGCGATTGTCGATCGTCAAAGGGATGTCGCTCGTCCTGTGTCATCGCTCATGCTCCTAGAATATCGTCCTGTGCGGCGCGATCCGTGCCATAACGCGCGAGAATGTGATCTTTGTGCAAGATGACAATCGACAGTGGGTTACCCGTGAGCCAGTGCCATGCCCAGCACAACACCAGCTCGCGCCCGTCGATGATGAATAGCTCGTAGCCCGTCATCCCCGCCGTGACTCCCGCCTGCCGATCGACCGCGAGATAATCATCGACGTAAAGCCGAATACGATCATTGAAGAATCCTTCGGTGACGTGCAGATGAACGTGGTTCATGGTTTTCATCTGGATTGCCCATGTACGTTTGAAACGAATATAAGGCATCAGTCATTTACTCCAGTACTAATCGCGCATCACCAGCCATAACGCTTCATGATGTGGATTCCGTACAACTCGATCAAACGCCGGAGCAACACAGCCGTATTGTATGCGTCGTCATCGCCGCGGTGCATATGCCCGACCTGCTCTAGTTCCATCGCTTCCATTGCACGGGCGAGTCCCATGCGCTTGCCATAATTATCTTGAAACACGCGCTTGAGATTGCTGTGCTTCTTGCTGAAGGGATAGCGCACTTTGCGCCGCCGACATTGCTTCTTGAAGAATTCGCGATCAAAACCGCCCCAGCTTGCCCACAAGCGATTGCGCGAGTCGTACTCTTTTTCTAGAGTCTGGCAGGCATCGTCGAAGGCGATGCCTTCTGTATCGACCATCTCCTGCGTGATGCTCGTCAGCTTCGTGCAAAACTCGCTGACGACTGATTCTATCGGCTTGACCATGATACTGCGTTTGTCGGTCACATGCGCGGTTTGCGGATCGAGCAAACACACGCCAATTTCGATGATTTCGTTCACTTGCCCGTCGGGGGCATCGAAGCCTTGCCAGCAGGTAGCTTCGAGATCGACGACGATAATTTTGTCTTTACGAATACTCATAGCTTGCTTTTCTAACTCGTTTTGACTGATTGTGACATATCATGACCCAAAAATACAGACTAGCTTATGGGTAACTACTCAGGAGCGTTGCCCCCGAACCCGCACAAAGTAACCTGTACCCACCGAACGCCTCGCGTTCGGCAAAAATGGGGTGCAGGGGAGACATCCCCTGCTGGGGCGTGGGGTGAAACCCCACAAGGGGGATAAAGGTAAATGGGCGCACATCCAGCATACTCACTCGGCAGAGAGCAAGGCTTCGACTTCATCAGGTGCGGTGACCGGCATCCGGCACGCGAAATTCTCACATACATAGACTGTCGGTCGATCTTGTCGCATCATGCGATAATTCAGCAAGGGGATGTTGGCTTCGCCCTCGACATTTTCGCGGGCAAGCGCCGTGATGACGTTCGGGCGGTAGGGTTTGCGGACAATTTCGAGCAGGGCTTGTGTCTCGGCTTGGGTGGGGTTGCCGACTACCGCGACTTCTGCCATGCCCCGCACCAGCATATCAGCGACGTTCAAGGCTTCACCGAAGGCTTGCGGGTATTGTTGCAGGGCGGGCACGAGCGGCGCAATCACCTTGCGTGCAGCGTCGTCATAACGCGCATCGCCCGTATACGCGCTGAGACGTACCAGTTGCTTCGCCATCATCGCGTTACCGGACGGAGTCGCGTTATCCTGCAATTGGCGCGGACGCACGATCAGCTTTTCGTGGTCGTCGCTGGTATCATAAAAGCCGCCGTCATCCGTCGGGAAATGCTCAAGAACGCTGTCCGCCAGTTGGCGCGCATGGTTGAACCACTTTTCGACAAAGGTCGATTGATAGAGTTCTAAGCAGGCATCGATCATGTTGGCGTAATCTTCCAGATAGGCGTTGAGCTTCGCCGTGCCGGCTTTGTACGTGCGGTAGAGGCGACCATCCGCCCACATCAAATGAGCGACGAGGAACTCGCCCGCACGCTCTGCCGCCGCCAGATAATCATCACGATCGAGGACACGCGCCGCTTCGGCAAGGCTCGCGAGCATCATGCCATTCCATGCCGTGAGGATTTTGTCATCCAAGCCGGGATGCACACGCGACGTGCGTACCGCATACAACTGATCTTTGATTTGTGCCAGTTTCTCGTATAGCTCGCTGACGTTCATATTGAGGCGCTCGGCGACGGTTTCGGCATCATTGGGGACATAGAGAATATTCGCCCCCTCGAAGTTGCCGCCTTTGGTCGCACCCCAATATTCGACCGCGATCTTGTAGGCATCCGGCACATCATCGCTGATCGGCGCAAGCGCGCTCGCCAACTCATCCAGCGTCCAGACGAAGAACTTGCCCTCTTCGCCTTCGCTATCAGCATCTGTCGTGCTGTAAAAACCGCCTTCCGGCGCGGTCATCTCGCGCAGGATGTAATCGTATATATCGACCGCAATCGTCTTGTAGAAGTCATCGCTCGTCAGCTGATAGGCGTGCAGATAGAGACGGCTCAGTTGTGCGTTGTCGTAGAGCATTTTCTCGAAGTGTGGCACGAGCCAATATTGATCGACACTATACCGATGAAAGCCACCGCCAATCTGATCGTAGATGCCGCCGCGCGCCATGCGCTTCAGCGTGAATTCAAGTGCTTTTAAAGCCTGCGCGTGGTCACTGCGCTGATGATCACGCAGGAGATATTCAAGATTCATGGGGTTCGGGAACTTGGGCGCTTGCCCGAAGCCGCCATAGGTCGCGTCGAAGTTCTGGAGTACTTTTTCGCGCGCAGTATCGAGCAAGCTCGCCTGGATGCTGGTTGTGTCGCTGTCGATGTTGAGCGTGGTGCGGTCGAGCGCGGTCGCTAGGTTGCCGGCCTGCTCTTCTAATTCGTCGCGCTTATTAGTATAGGCATCCTGCACGGCTTGCAACACTTGCCGGAAAGACGGCATCCCCATGCGTGACTCACGCGGGTAATACGTCCCGCCGAAGAAAGGACGACCATCAGGCAACATGAAGACCGTCATCGGCCACCCGCCCTGCCCGCGATTCATCGCCTGCACTGCTTGCATGTAGATGTTATCCACATCAGGGCGTTCTTCACGATCGACTTTGACGTTGACGAAGTACTCGTTCATCATGTCTGCGGTCGGTTCGTGTTCAAAGCTCTCGTGCGCCATCACATGGCACCAGTGGCAGGCACTATAGCCGACACTCAGCAAGATCGCTTTATCCTCGGCTTGTGCTTTCTTAAACGCTTCTTGCCCCCATGGATACCAGTCAACGGGGTTCTCTTTATGTTGTAGCAAATACGGGCTTGTCTCGTGCTGTAGACGATTCATTGTGCTCCATTCTGTTTGGCTTTATGTGCATAGTGCCACTGTAGCATGATTGTACGACAGAATAAAGCAGATAATGGTTTTCTTATTACGTTCTTTAGTTATTGGTGAGGGGTGTGCCGAGCAAAACACTACTACATGCCCACAAAAGTTTGGTTCTTTCGTATCTTGCGTGGTCAAGCTCTTTTTGTCCCCTTTTTGAAAAAAAGGAAGTAACTACTCAGGGGCGTTGCCCTCGACCCCCACAAAGGACGATCGTCCTTTGAACCTGCCCCCGCCGAACGCTTTGCGTTCGGCAAAACTGGGGTGCAGGGGAGACATCCCCTGCTGGGGCGTGGGGTGAAACCCCACAAGAAGATTCTACCTGAGTAGTTACAAAAGGAACGCCAAAAACTTTTGCTTTTTTGAACGCTATGCGTTCAAAATGAACAAGGTCAAGGAACGATAGTTCCTTGTGAGGGTGTGAGAGCAAAGCCCCTGCAACAAAAACCACGCGACATCCCAAAGAGCCAAATGTGTCACCACGTCAACAGTGGTGCGTCTTCGTCATCATCATCGCTGGCGACACTGTTCCAGACTTCATCGAGCCAATCCAGTAATTGCTGGGCGGTGGCCGGTGTTAGGCGTATCGCGGATTCAAAATTGTTGGGCGAGAAGGCGTAAATGTTGGTCGCGTGCTTGCGTACAATGCAGATCAGATAATCTTCCTGCCAGCGCGTCGGCCCCCATAAGAACGCTAAGCCGCCTTCATCACGCCGCATCAGTTCGAGCCAGCGCGTGCGATCCATATCACTGAGGTTGACCAGTGCGAAGCGCAGAGTCATCATCGAGCCATAGGAGAACGATAATTGGATCACTTTGCTCGCGATGTCGGCATCAACGATCAGCGATGACATCCCATCTGCTGAACCGAGCGTCGCCACCCGTCGCCCCGATTTGCTCCCCATCGTGCGATACTTGATCGTACTCAGCAGAGGCACGTTAGGGAAGCGCTTCGACAATTCGATATCGAGGTCAATCTCGCCATCGAAGAACTGTTGCAACGTCCACGGGATGCGCTCCTGTGTCGTGAGCGCCGATGTCTGGTCGGTGCGCTCGCTGATGTCAGCACTCTGGCTGGTGACCACAATCTCAGACGGGACAGCGAGTGTCGGCGCGTCCTCGGGCGTATCAGCCTCACGGGGGGGCGTATCCTCGCTCTCCGCAGTTGATTCTGTGGGCAATACCCAATCGTCATCAGTGTCAGCGCGGGTCGCGATTGGTGCTTGGGTATCAGCAGTGGGGGGCGATGCATCGGCATCATCAACAGGCGACCCCCACGAGTCGAGCAGGGCTTCGCTGGAGATTTCGTGCGGGTCGGGATCAGCATCGGCGTGGTCGGTCGCGTCCTCCGTCTCGGACGGGATGCGCTCGGTTGCTTGCTCTGATCCGAGCGAGGGCAAGGCGGTCTCTTGCGTGTCCGCTTCATCGTCAACCGATTGCACGCGTTCCGTTCCTTTGAGTTTCATGATAGCTTTTTTTAACGCGTCAGAGCGATTGTATTCAGAGCTTGTGTCAGATGTATTATCGGATGCTGATGGCATATTGTTATCAGGGTTTTCGGCAGACATGGATGCTTTCCTAACGGGTTTGTTATGATATATTATAGCATTGCTTGCCCCATTCGACCAATTAATGCGTTAATTTCACTCCTTGGGCTAGTTATAAAACTAATGAGAGCCTTTCATGTAGCGTTGACAACTTGCTAGCAATATTCTAACGTTACATGCGATATAATGAATAAATAAACTAGACAACTATGTGCAAGGTTAATCCTACTGATGCAACCAAAGCAACCTGACAACAATCAGTCAGACGACGAGAACAACGAGAATCCCAATCCGCCACCGCAGGATTGGCGCCGTTGGATGTGGCCCGGCGTGCTTGTCTTTTTCTTGCTGATGCTCGTGCTATTCCCCGGCGCATTGAGTGGCGTGCAGAGCGCCCCCGGGACGGAAATCCCGTACTCACAACTTCAGCAAAATTTGGATGCCATCGAAAGCATCACCTTTGAGAGCGATGGTAACAGTGCCAGAGGTGCATTCGCATCGGAGCAACAAATCACACTGGATAATGGCGAGACAACATCGGTCGAGAGCTTCTCAGTCAATTTACCGCCCGGGGCCGCCGAGCGCCTGACGGAAACGCTGGAAGCACAAGACGGCGTGGATGTGAGCAGTAACCCGCCGCCGAGCTTACCGGTGATTGCGAGCATCCTGATCAATGTTTTACCCTTCATCCTGATTATCGGTTTCCTATTCTGGATGTCGCGGCAAGCTCGCGGACAGATGAACGGCGTGTTAGGCTTCGGACAATCGAAGGCGCGTGAATATGATGCACAAACGCCACGTGTGACCTTCGACGATGTTGCCGGTCAAGATGCTGCCAAGCGCGAACTAGAAGAAGTCGTCGATTTCCTGAAAGAGCCGGATAAATACATCTCACTCGGTGCGCGTATTCCGCGCGGTGTCCTGCTTATCGGCCCGCCGGGTACCGGTAAAACGCTGATGGCACGTGCCGTCGCTGGCGAAGCCAATGTCGCCTACTATAGCATCGCCGCATCCGAGTTTGTCGAGATGTTCGTCGGTGTCGGCGCATCGCGCGTGCGCGACTTGTTCAATAAAGCCAAGGAGAACTCGCCCAGCATCGTCTTCATTGATGAGATCGACGCGGTCGGTCGTCAGCGTGGCGCGGGCTTAGGTGGTGGCAATGACGAACGCGAACAGACGCTGAACCAGATGCTATCAGAGCTAGATGGCTTCGATCAGAGTTCGACGGTGATCGTGATGGCGGCGACTAACCGCCCCGACGTGCTCGACCCGGCGCTGTTGCGCCCCGGTCGTTTCGATCGGCAGGTGACAGTCGATCTACCGGATCGCGCTGGTCGCCTGAGCATCCTCAAGATTCATACACGCGGCAAACCGCTCGCGAAAAACACCGATCTCGGTAGCATCGCCGGCGCGACGATTGGCTTCAGTGGTGCTGATCTGGCGAACTTAGCCAACGAAGCGGCGTTGAACGCGGCGCGGCACGATCGTAAGAAGATCGAGCAAACCGACTTCTCGACCGCATTCGAGCGCATCATCCTCGGCACCGAGCGCCCGCCGCTCTCCAACGAGGAAGAACGCCGCGTGGTTGCCTATCACGAGGCGGGGCACGCGCTAGTCGCTCTGCTGACAGATGGTGCCGATCAAGTGTTAAAGGTGACAATCACGCCGCGTGGTCAAGCATTGGGTGTGACAGCCTTCATGCCCGAATCGGATCGGCGTAATTATCCGCGCCAATATCTGGAAGCGCGTATTCGTACCGGCTTGGGCGGTCGCCTCGCTGAAGAGATCGTCTTTGAGGAGATCACAACCGGCGCGGCTGGCGACATCCAGCAGATCACGCGCATTGCACGCGGCATGGTG
This sequence comes from Anaerolineae bacterium, assembly GCA_034437755.1. Lineage (GTDB taxonomy): Bacteria > Chloroflexota > Anaerolineae > Aggregatilineales > Phototrophicaceae > JAUZRW01. Next base: position 13,399 of record DAOTTV010000053.1, read on the forward strand.
ACGCAATTCGGCATGAGTCCGCTGGGCACAGTCGATTATAGCAACGGTGGCGAACAGCCCTTCCTCGGCTATTCGTTGTCACAGGGTCGCCAATACAGCGAGGAAACCGCCGCACGCGTCGATGCCGAAGTGCGGAAGATCATTGAAGAAGCCTACGAAGATGTTTACAACCTGCTCACAGAGAACCGCGATAAGTTAGATGAAATCGCGCAAGCTCTGCTAGATAACGAAGTGGTCGAACGCGATGAAATCTTAGCGATCATGGGGATGGAGCAGGATAAACCGCTCGACACGATCGACAACATTATCAGCGAGAGCATCGACGAAGATGTCGTGGCTGCTAGTGAAAACGATGACACAGATGAGGACGACGATCCCTTCACGATGTTCACCGATAATGGCAACGGCACCGGTCAGGGTGAGAACGGCGAACACGCCGATGACGACGACCGTGACATCGACTCATCTGAAGGCACCTATAACACGCCGGAAGACGATAGTTTCGTGCTGGATCCGTCCTCGACTGACGATCAACCCGAGAAGAACACCTAAAGCGTTCTCGGCACATCTCGGATCAATAGACAAAGACACCCGCTCCTGTGAGTGGGTGTCTTTTGTGTCGGGCGATATATCTGTGAGGCGCGTTGATTGCTCAGGCTTGTTCCGCAACTTTCGACTGTGCGATGACATCTTCTTGAACGTTGGCGGGGACTTTCTCGTAATGCGAGAAGCGCATCGTGTACAAGCCACGCCCGCCCGTCATCGAGCGTAAGTCGGTGCCGTAACGCAACATCTCGGAGAGGGGTACTTGTGCGTTGATGATGCTCTTGCGCCCTTCGCTATCCATGCCCTGCACGCGACCGCGACGGGTCGTGAGATCGCTCATGACATCGCCCATCATCGTCTCTGGGATCGTCACGCTGACATCCATGATTGGCTCTTGCAGGACGGGTGTCGCATCAGCAAAGGCTTGCTTGAAGGCTTCGCGTCCGGCAATCTGGAACGCGATGTCTTTCGAATCGACTGGATGTTCCTTGCCATCGAAGACCACGACCTTCACACCGATGACCGGATAGCCCGCGATCACGCCTTCAGTCAACACCTGACGGATGCCCTTCTCAATCGACGGTAAGAAGGATTGTGAGATCGCCCCGCCGAAGATATTCGTCTCATAGATGAAATCCGCATCCGTCGGTTCGACGCGCAACGTAACTTCGCCGAATTGTCCCGCGCCGCCGGATTGTTTCTTGTGGCGGTAGGTCGCTTCGGCTTCGCCGTTGATGCTCTCGCGCATCGGGACACGCGGCATTTCAATCTCGATACCCACGCCCAGTGCTTCGGCTTTTTTGAGAACGGTGTTGATATGAATCTCGCCCATGCCCTCTAACACAATCTGGCGCGTCTGGTCATCTTGTCGCCAGCGAAGCGCGAGGTCGTTGTTGCAGAGCGTGGTCAAGACACTGCCAAGTTTCGCCGTATCAGCCTGTGACTTGGGCAGGATGCCGACCATGTACAGCGGGTCGGGGAAATCCGGCTTGATGATCCGGAAGCCCTGGTCTTGATCGGCGAAAGTATCGCCGGTGTAGGTATCGGTCAGCTTGGCGACTGCGCCAATATCGCCTGCGTGCAACACATCGACTTCGATCTGTTTGTTGCCGCGCACGGTCAACAGCGACGAGAAGCGTTCTTCTGTGCCGGTTGTCGTGTTCAGGTTACGGCTGTTGGCTGTGACCTTGCCCGAGAAAATGCGGAAATAGTTGAGCGTGCCGTATTTATCGGTCGATGTCTTGAAGACATAAGCGGCGAGGGGCTTCTCGTCGCTCTGTGGCGCAGTGATATATTCGTAGTCGTCCTGTTCAGCGCGCTCGATGCGTACACGACGTACAGACGGTGCCGACGCATAACGTAGCATCGCTTCCATCAGCGGGTAAATGCCGATATTCGCCGTCGCTGAGGCGACAAATACCGGCACTGTGCGGCGCAGGTGACTGCGCGAGGCTTTACGCATCCCATCGCGCACTTCTTCGTAGGTCAATTCGCCTTCGTCGAAGTACTTTTGCATCAGGTCATCATCGGCTTCGGCGGCGGCTTCTACAATTTCAAGATGCGCCGCTTCGATCGTGTCAGCCATCTCATCGGGCAAGTCGGTGCGCTCGTCGCCAACGCCGAAGTAGGCTTTCTGTGTCAGCGTGCCAGCGACCCCGCGCAAGTCTTCTTGTTCGCCGATGGGCATCGTCACCGGCACGAAGTTATACTTAGGGAATGACTCGCGTAGATCGGTCATGGTGGTGGCATAGTTGGCATTCTCGCGATCCATCTTATTGATGATGACGATGATCGGCTGTTGGAAAACACGCGCATATTCCCACGCTAGTTCCGTCCCGACTTCAACCCCGCTCACAGCAGAGACGACGACGAACACGGCATCGGCAACGCGAATCGCATTTTTCATCTCACCCTGAAAATCGGTATAGCCCGGCGTATCGAGGATATTGATCTTATGATCTTCAAATTCGATCGGCACGAGCGATGTATTGATAGACATGCCGCGCGCGCGTTCTTCTTCGTCCCAATCCGAGACGGTATTCTGATCGCCAATGCTCCCCGTGCGGTTGATGACGCCTGTGTTATAGAGAAATGCCTCGACTAGTGAGGTCTTGCCGCTTCCTTGATGCCCGACAAGGACGACGTTTCTGATTTTATCGGTTGTATATTCCTTCATGAAATTTGCCTCCGCGAGCCAAAACTATAATTTAAAGGACTGCTATCTATTCACTCAGGTGACTCTCACCTATATTAAAGAATTTTAAGTCGGCGTTATTGAATTGTCAAAAAGAGACTATGCCTGAATTTGGGTGAGCTTTGTCATCTAGGCAAGAGAACAGGCGCGGTTTTGGTTATGGCAACACCCCTTCCCACCGTGATAAAATCGTCTCATACTGAACGTGTAAACATATTTTTTTGCAGATTGGGGCATCCATGGTCGAAAAAATTCAACAAGATTATCTCGTGCGCGGGTCGCTGGCAGACATTGACCCGGACGTTGCCGAGTTAGTGCGGCACGAAACCGCCCGCCAAGCCCGCACCATCATCATGATTCCGTCCGAAGCCACAATACCAGAAGCCGTGCGCGAAGGGGTCGGCTCGGCATTTCATAATATCTACGCCGAGGGTTATCCTTTCGATAGCTGGCGCAACATGGATGAGGACGATATTTTAGATTATGGGATGCGGCTCGCTGAGTATCGTCGCAACGCCGATAATCGCTATTACAAAGGCACAGAATACGCCAACATCATCGAATCGCTCGCGCGGCGGCGTACCGCACAGGCATTCGCCAACGATCACATCAGTGCCGATCAACTCTACGTCAACGTGCAACCGCTCTCCGGCGCACCGGCGAATAGCGCGGTTTATACGGCTCTGCTCCAGCCCGGCGATACGATTTTGAGCATGGATTTGATCGCCGGCGGTCATCTGAGCCACGGCTCGCCGGTTGCGCGTAGTGGCAAGCAATACAACATCATCAGCTATGCCGTCGATGCTGAGACCGAAGCCCTCGATTATGACAAGATTCTCGATCTCGCCCGCGCGCATCAACCGAAGATTTTGATCGGTGGCTATAGCAGTTATCCGCTCGCACCCGATTGGTACGCCTACCGCCGGATTGCCGATGAAGTCGGCGCAATCCTGCTGGCGGATGTCGCGCACTTCGCCGGTATGGTGGCGGCGGGCGTTTACCCCAGCCCGATCGGCATTGCTGACATCACGACCTTCACTACGCACAAGACGCTCAACGGGCCGCGGGGCGCGGTGATTATCACGCATCGCAAGGACTTGAGCACCAAGATGGATCGCGGCGTGTTCCCCGGCGAGCAAGGCGGCCCTCACATGAACAGCGTCACGGGGCTAGCAGTAGCGATGAAGCTCGCCCAGCGCGAGAGCTTCAAGCAGTTGCAACAACAAACGCTGGATAACGCCCGCCGCCTTGCCGAACGCTTACAGGCGCGTGGGTTAGTCATCCCCCACGGCGGCACCGACTCACATATGCTCGTGGTCGATTTGCGGCCTTTAGTGGGCGCGGATGGCACGCCCCTCAGCGGGGATATGGCGGCGCGTATCCTCGATCTGGTCGGCATCGTCTGCAACCGCCAGACCATCCCCGGCGACACCAGCCCTCTGCGCCCGTCCGGTATCCGACTGGGGACACCCTGGTTAACCCAGCGCGGTGCAGATGAACAGACCATCGAGCAACTGGCGGACATCATCGCTGACGTTCTGCTAGCGTGCAAGCCCTTCAGCTATACTGGCAAGAATGGCGCACGCGCTAAGCTCGGCTTCGATACTTTGCAACAGGCGCGACTCGCCGTGCGTGATCTGATCGACCAGCAGTTCGGCACTGATACCAACATCGTGCCAGAGAGCTTTCCACATTTCGGCTACATTGACGATCCTTACGATGAGGGGTGGCATGTCTTTGCCATTCGTGGCGATAAAGCCCGCGATTATCTGGATACGGTGCTGACGAGCGATGTTCGCGCCTTAGCCGCAGGCGAGTCGCAGACGACGCACATCCTCGAAGCTGACGGGTCGCTGCTGGCATCGGGCTATGTCGAGTTGCAGGGGGGTATCTATCACCTCACGCTGGATCGCAATATTGCGCGGGCGGCGGCGTGGTTGCGCTCGCTCTCGGATGGCTTCGTGATCTTCGATTATGAGGATTTATACGCCAAAGTACCGGGATATGTCGATATCGCTTACGTCGGCACGCGAACGACAGCACCCGCCGCAGTCGCAGATGGCGCGGGACTCGCGGATAAAGCCTATTTCGTCGGCATGACGGGCGAACACTTCACGATCGGTGGTGCAGAACAACCGGCATTCGTCTACACCGAACCGCCACGCGATGACCTGCTCAAGAGCGTGCTATGGGATATTCATCAGGCAATGAACGCCAAAATGGGCGCGTTCGCCGGCTATGACATGCCGCTATGGTACGACTCCGTCTCTAGCGAGCATCTCGCAGTGCGGAACAACGTCGGCGTGTTTGACGTGACGCACATGGGCGTGTGGGATATGCGCGGCGCAGAAGCCGAGCGTTTCCTCGACGCGATCACGACCAACACCGTCAAAAATTTGCGCGTCGGGTCGTCGCATTACACCTTCTTGCTCGATGAAACGGGCGTGCCACTGGATGATCTGCTCATTTATCGTCTGGCGGACGATCACTTCTTCCTCGTCGTCAACGCCTCGAACAATGATAAAAACTGGGCGTGGGTCAACGCGATTATGGCGGGCGATGTTCGCATCGATCCCCAGCACCCCCAACGGCGCATTCCAGCTGAGGGAGTCAACTTGCGCGATCTAAGGGCTAAGAGCGCAGGGGCTGACCAGCGCGTGGATATTGCCCTACAGGGGTCAGGGAGCAAGCACATCCTGCTCCAGATGACCGGAAGTGATAGCGACAAAGACAAAATTAGCAAGTTGAAATGGGCGGGTATCACGCATGTCACGCTGGATGGCTATGACTTGATCGTCTCGCGCACAGGTTACACGGGCGAGCGCATCGCCTATGAAGTGTTCCCGCATCCTGATGACGCGCCAGCCGTCTTCAAGCGCCTGATCGAACTGGGCGCAATGCCCTGCGGTCTCGCCGCGCGTGATAGCCTGCGGATCGAAGCCGGTCTGCCGCTGTACGGGCATGAACTGGGCGGCGACCTGAACTTGACACCGGCTGACGCGGGCATGGGCGGTTTCGTCAAGCTGTATAAGCCCTTCTTCGTCGGCAAGGCAGGGTTCATCGCGCGCGAGCAAGCCCGTAAAGCCGTTGTGACGCGCTTCCGCATGACTAGCAAAGGCGCACGTCCCGCGCATCAGGGCGATCCAATCGTTGATCCGCGCGGGCGCGTGGTGGGGATCGTCACCAGTTGCTCGGTCGATAGCGAGGGTTATCAGCTAGGACAAGTGTATATCCAGACCGCCTATAAGAAACGCGGCACGCAACTCGCGGTATTCGCTGGCTCAGCACGGGCGAAAGCGCGGAATCTGCGCGGCACGACCTTCGGCGATCGCACGACTGTTCCCGAACCGGTGACGATCTTGCGCCGCTTCCCCAAACGCTAAACTAGCGCATCATTGAGCGCGGGGATAGGGATGTCCCTGCGCTTTTATTACTTTTGGCTCTTTAGGATTTCGCGTGGTAAGCGAAAAATGTAACGTGTTTCGTTAGGCAAACAAGCGAACTCCTTCAAGGTCTAGAAAAATACGCTGAAAGACATGCTGGACATCGGTTAAGCCGTAGCACCGCCGTTTAATCGTCTTGATTTTGTTGTTCAAGCCTTCAACGAAGCCACTACTGAAGCGTTTCTTGAAATAATTGACGATCTCCTCACGCCAGTTTTCAAGCGTCCTCACAAACTTGTCGAAACAGCTTAAATCGCTTTGTTCAACTTTGGCTTGCCAGCGATCTAAGTGATGCTGAGCTTGCTCGTGCGACAAAGGCGCATCGAAAATAGCAGTGAGTTCTTCTCACCCCAGAATAATTAAAGGAACTGAAGCGTCACGAACAACTCAACAAGCGAGTGGATGTGGCGAGGTGGTTACAAGCGGTTCGTTTGTATGTTACAGTTATCAGAAATGTGTTACGGTGAAAATAGTGCAGAAGCAGAGGCTTTAGTCGAATTTTACAAAGTCTTCGGGCGTGAAGTGCCTGCGGAAGATTACGTAATCCGTGAGAGCTTCCTACAAGCGAGTAGCTTTGTCGGGCGTGAGGCGGAACTCAAGCAACTCACCGATTCTAGTTACCTTTGTGGGGATTTTGATACACAAGGTAACTACTCAGGTCAATTGATTTACGCCAGCCTCTGCCCGCAAGACAAGCACGGTTGAAGTCTCTCTCCTAGCCACATAGTGGCGGTCGGGAGAGGGATTTAGGGTGAGGGCTGAGTAGTTACAATGGCTCTTCTGTCGTGTGAAGGGACGCGGACGACCGCGTATTGATGAAACGCGGATGCGTCTACAGCTTTTCGTCGGTCTGCTACGTCGGGCTGTCGAACAACTTTACGGGGTGCTCATGGCGATACCGACTCACGACCCGCCCCAATCTGTGATTTACTGATATTGATTTATTTGCAATGTAGGAGGGATATCACACATGACACAATATGTAGGTGCAATCGATCAAGGCACGACTAGCACGCGCTTCATGATTTTCGATCATGGGGGCGATGTCATCGCCAGCCACCAGCTCGAACACGAACAAATTTTACCGGCGGCTGGCTCAGTCGAGCATGATGCCGACGAAATCATCCGGCGCACCCGTCAGGTGATCGATGGAGCGATGAAAGAAGCGGGCATCGGTGCGGAAGACCTCGTGTCAGTCGGGATTACTAATCAGCGTGAGACGACTGTCGTCTGGAATCGGCATACGGGCAAGCCTTACTATAATGCGATCGTCTGGCAGGATACCCGCACGGGCGATATTGTCCGACGCTTATCACAGGCGAGTGACCTCGGCGCGGATCGCTTCCGCGCTTCGACTGGCTTGCCGATCTCGACGTATTTTTCGGGCACGAAGTTGATCTGGTTGTTTGAAAATATCGATGGCTTGCGCGAAGCGGCAGAAGCCGGCGACGCGATCTTCGGCACGATTGATACGTGGGTCGTCTGGAATCTGACGGGCGGCACCGAAGGTGGCACACACGCGACCGACATCACCAACGCCAGCCGCACGCTGATGATGGACTTGGAAACGCTGGACTGGAACGACGATAACTTAGAGGCATTCGGCGTGCCGAAGTCGATGCTTCCCGAAATCAAGGCGAGCGGTGTCCCCGGCGCGGGCTATGGCACGATCAAGGGAACACGCGCCGATGGTGTGACGATTAACGCGATTCTCGGCGATCAGCAAGCCGCGACCTTCGGGCAAACGTGCTTCAGCGCGGGCGAAGCCAAGAATACTTACGGGACGGGTAACTTCATGCTGATTAACACGGGCACGGACATCGTGACATCTGAGAATGGCTTGCTCACCACGCCGTGCTACAAAATCGGTGACGACGATGCCGTCTACGCGCTGGAAGGGTCGATCGCGGTGGCGGGGTCACTGATTCAGTGGCTACGGGATAATCTGGGTATCATCAGCGATGCGCGTGAGAGCGAAACCCTTGCGAATAAAGTCGATGATGCTGGCGGCATTTACTTCGTGCCGGCATTCAGTGGCTTGTTTGCGCCGTACTGGCGCGGGGATGCCCGCGGCGTGATCGTCGGCATGACGCGCTTCATCAACAAGAGCCACATCGCGCGTGCGGCACTGGAGGCGACTGCATACCAGACCCGCGAAGTCTCAGAGGCGATGGAAGCCGATAGCGGGGTCAAACTCAAAGCCCTGAAAGTCGATGGCGGGATGGTCAACAATGAACTGCTGATGCAATTCCAGTGTGATATTCTGGGTGTGCCGGTCGTGCGTCCGAAAGTTGCGGAGACGACGGCACTCGGCGCGGCTTATGCCGCTGGTCTGTCGGTCGGCTTCTGGAATGACAAAGAGGAGCTTCGTAATAACTGGATTGTCGATAAACGCTGGAACCCGCATATGGACGACGACAAGCGCGAAGCCCTGTTCAGAGACTGGAAACGCGCGGTCGAGCGCACGTTCGATTGGGTGGAGTGATACGCTCATCATACGTCATGATAGGCGTGCGGGCAGGTGATGATCGTACATCATCACCTGCATAACCGCTGGATAGTCGATCTAGCTCTGGCACAGCGTCGCGTCAGTGGTGTCGATATTGAACACACCGCTGGCCGTCACCGTGGCTTCAGCGTCAGAGAGCATCGGATCAGGGGTGATCGTTAGCGAGAACGCGCCCGAAAAGGGATCACCGGCGACTGTCGGAACGTCATCCAGCCGTAACGCGCCTTCAGTCACTCTGCGAAACTGGACTGCATCTTCAGTATCCGCCTCTAGCAGAATCGCAGTGACGACGAGACTGCCGTCTTGCGGGGTTGATGTAACTGGATAGGTGCCGCTGGTTGTATCGCTCGCGATGAGGATGTTGATATTGAGAATTGGCTCACCGGTCACATCATCCTGAAACGACCATTGCACCTCATCGCCAACGCAGATTGCTCCACGCGTGAACATCGGCACGTCTTCCGCCGTGAAACCGTTCTCAACATCGCTCACGGTGACGGTCGTACCGGTTAAATCTGATGGCACGTCCGGCAGATCAATACTTTCAGCGGCAGATTGGGCAGCCGCACGTTCAGCAGTCGCCGTCGCTTGGGCTTCTGGCGTGCAGAGTCCCTCATCGAAGGCGAAGGATGCCGCGTTGAAATTGAACTCACCGCTCAGGTTTATAGTGCCTTCGGTATCGTTGCTGGTCAACTGTGCCCTAAAGCTCCCGATAATTGGTTCACCATTGGCGCTGGGGATTGTCTCTAACGTGAGTTCGCCTGTGCCAACGCGCCAGTCCTCGCCATCGCGCCCCCCATCAAAGCTGATCATTCCCTGTCCCTCTGCCGGGGACATCGCTTCGTCGCTCCCGATCAGCGGATATGTGCCGGGTTCTGTACCCAGCGGGAAGCGAATCATCACTCCAGGGTCGCTGGCAGTGATGTCACTCTGGATTTCTAGATAAACCGGACCACCGAGTGAGCGCAATTCATCGCTACAGATGAAATATCCGGATCCGTTGACATCCATCTCGACGGTGCCGCTGACTGTTGCTGTGAAGCCAGCTTCGCCATCTGTGCTGGTCGATGAAGATGTGTTATCTGCGGTTGGTTCGGCGTCGGTTACGTCGCTTTCCGGGAAGGGTGTCGGCGCGCTTTCCTCAGCTGTGTCACCACCACAGGCGCTTAGCAAGAGTAGGCTCATCAGCCCCATTACAATCCAGATACGCTTGACCATAAGTTAAAAACTCCAAACAAGTTAATGTACATTGTTATCAAGTATAGCTTATCTTCATATAAGCGATAGTGACCCCGTTTTTATGCACGACTACAAAATAACGTCGTCGCGCCACTGGGAGACGGGGAGATAAGCGTGTGTGCCGTCCCTCTCCTCGCCACATTGTGGCGGTCAGGAGAAGAATTTAGGGTGTGGGCTGGAGTCGCCAACCGTCTCGCTAGAAAGAGGACAAAAAGAGCTTGACCACGCAAGATACGAAAGTCCCTAAACTTTTTGCTTGCTCCGCACAATCACGCTCTGTACGAGACCAATGCCGACCATCGTGAATAGCAAGGACGTGCCACCGGAACTGATGAAGGGCAGGGTTAAACCAGTCACCGGCATCAAGTTCAAATTCATGCCGATCGAAACCACCGTCTGGAAGAAGATCATCCCGCCCACGCCATAACAAATCATACTCCCCAGCGGATCAGACGCGATGCGGGCCCCGCGCAAAATACGCATGATGACCAGACCTAGCACGCCCATCGTCGTCACCGCGCCGATGAATCCGAACTCATGCGCGATCACGCTGAAGATAAAATCTGTGTGCCGCACGCGCAAGAAGCGCCCTGAATTCTGTGGCCCGACGGCATAGCCCTTGCCGGTGATGCCGCCTGAACCGATGCTCACTAGGGCTTGCCGGATGTTATATTGCGAACCGAAGCGCGCTTCAAGTTGGTCGACTGGAGCTGGGAATAAGAAGTTGGTGATGCGCTCAAGTTGATAGGGCTGGAGCTGGGTCAGGGGAACCGGCATCAATATGACCGCCGCCGTCCCTAATAGCGCAACATGCCGGATGCGAATGCCTGCCGCCCATGTGATGGTCGCCCAGATGACGAAAAAGACGATCGTCGTCCCTAGATCAGGCTGGACGAAGACCAGCGCGGCGATCACGCCCATGTGTAACATCGATTTGACTACCGTGACGATATTATCCATTTCTTTGTAATGGCGCACGAAAAACTGCGATAGTGTGATAATCATCAGCAGTTTACAAATCTCCGATGGCTGAATCAAAATACCGACGTTGAGCCACCGTTGCGCGCCTGCGTCACCCTCAGTGCCGAAGAACACCACCAGCACCAGCAAAATCACCATCAAGCCATAGAGCCAATTGTCAATACTGCCCAGCAAGCGATAATCGAGCGCGGCAACCACGAACACCACGATAATACTGAGAATGCCATAGCGAATTTGATCGGGCACGCGACTAATCAACGTCGGGTCAACGGCATCCTGTGTGGCGCTGGCAATCACCAGCACGCCGAACACGATCAACACGACAGACGCGAAAAACAGCGTGTAGTCAAATTTTGCCCAGATGTTATTGTCGTTCATCGTTGCGGATCACTCACTCTACTAACGTACCGCCCCGCATTATAGGGGGGGTATGCCATGCCATGATAGAGGCGATTGAACAGCGTTGCTTAAAACGATTCAACAAGCCACTTGAGCGCGTCGTCTGTGCCAGTTTCGCCAGAGAAGAACTTCGTACTCAAATGCCCAAAGTTGAGCGCTTGAATCAAAGACCCCAGCAAGGTAACTGCCAACGTGCCGGAATGCACGATGGCGAGACGCGCCGGCGGATGCATCGTGAGCGAGTTCGTCCACGTCATGCCTTCGCGCATGATGTAGCGCATCGGTGGGATGCCAGAATCACGATAATCAACGAGCAAGCGCATCCGGTCGTCTTCATTCACATCTTGGTAGATGGCATCCATGCGTTCAAAGTACTCGTCAACGGCTTTGCGGGTATCTTCACGAAAGCGCATCATATGAATATCGGTCTCAGGCTGGTATTCGTAATCAATGTACGATAACTCTTGCGCCTGTGTGGGTTGTGTCATGTCGATTCCTCATGAGTATGATGAATATGTCATACAATGAGTGTAACAAATAGAATAGATGCGTGTGCCCATCAGCCCTCAATTCTTAGTCAACTGTTATGTGTCGGGTCGTCGTCTTCGGCAACTGTATCATCCGTAGGGGGTGCATCATCTGCCGATGCGTCTTCGATCGTATCAATCATATCATCGCCCAATGCAGACGATTTGACCGTATCAGCGAGATGGTCGTCGCCCATTAACGAGCGTGAGAGATCATCATTTTCGTCGATATCTTCTTGCACGGCGCGGGTACGCGGCTTCGTGAAGGGAATCTCTGCCACGAGCTTATTACTGAAGCGGTCGCTCTGCTCGAAGGCAATATCAACGCTCTGTGGGTCAACTTCTGGCACGTATTTGGCAATCACCGCGATGATCTCTTCTTTCATCGCCTTCAGCTTTTCCGGTGCAACTTCGATGCGGTCATGCACCAGCACAAACTTCAAGCGATCTTTCGCGGTGTTCCCGCTTCCTTTCGATTCGTTGTTGTTGCGACCTAACATGCGGTCAAAGAAGCTCATAAAGTTTACCCCTACGAATAATTGATTAACGACCGCCGAACAAGCGCGACAACCGCTTGAAGAAGCCGTTATTCTCTTCCAGTGTCATAAGTGGCACATCTTCGCCGGTCAAACGACGTGCGATATTGCGAAAGGCGAGACCCGCCTGTGAATTTTCATTGAGTGTGACGGGAACGCCGCTGTTGGATGCCGGGATGACGTGTTCGTCCTCGGGCACGATGCCCACAATATCCAACGCGAGAATATCGACAACATCATCTGCCGAGAGCATCTCGCCCCGTTTGACCATCTCGGGCTTCAGGCGGTTGAGGATCAAGCGTGCCGTCTTGCGATCGTTTTCCACCAGCCCGATAATGCGATCAGCATCGCGCACCGCAGAGACTTCGGGATTGGTGACAATCAACACTTCGTCAGCTGGGGCGAGCGCATTACGAAACCCGCGTTCGATCCCTGCCGGCGAGTCGATGACGATAAAATCGAACTCTTGACGCAACTTATCGGTGATGTGGATCATATCTGCCGGGCTAACCGACGTTTTGTCGCGCGTTTGTGCCGCCGGGATCAGATAGAGATCGCCGAGTTTCTTGTGCTTAATCATCGCCTGTTGCAAGCGACACCGCCCCTCGATCACATCTACAAGATCGTAAACGATGCGATTCTCCAGCCCCATGACGACATCCAAATTCCGCAAGCCGATGTCCGCATCGATCAGCACTACTTTTTTGCCTAAACGGGCGAGCGCAACCCCGATATTGGCGGATGTTGTGGTTTTGCCCACGCCACCCTTGCCCGATGATATGGTTATTACTCTAGCCCCCATTGGCTATTTTCCTTTCGTCGTACCTTGGTTATCTCTTACGGTCCCCATTCTTCGACAATGATCTGCTCACCCTGCACGCGAGCAATCTCCGGCGTGATCTTGCGTCGCCGCTTGTCGGGGGACGTGACGATGAATTCAGCAATTCGCAACTGATTAGGACTCATATCCAACGCACACACAACCGCCTCATGATCGCCTTCAGCACCAGCATGAACCGTCCCGCGTAACTTACCCCAGATGATGACATCGCCACTGGCGATAATCTGCGCGCCGGGGTTGACATCGCCATAGACAACGACATGCCCGCGGCTGTGGACGGTGCGCCCACTGCGAAGCGTGCGTTTAATCATCACGCCCAGTGTGCCTTGCTCTTCAGGATCAATCGGGAGCGCGTCCTCGTCGATTGCGGTTGTCTGGGTCTGGCGCAATGCCTCTGGGATGCTGGTTCGCAAGTCCAGCGCATTCGCCGATTCAATCGTCGTTGAACTGCTCGTGCTGACCACAACCAGCGTCAATTGTCGCCGCTCTAGCAAGGCTTTGACCGAACTCAACTCGTATTTGGGCACCGGACGCTCGCCAACTTCCAGCGTGACACGCGCCCCCACGAAGAAATCGAGCCGCTCGTCAATGCGCGTCGCCATCTCCCGTGTGATGGCTTGCCATTCGTCTGTTTCACTCACGGTGATTTGTAAACCGTCTTTGATGCCTTTAATCGTGATAATATCGTTTGCCATGCGTTAAACCTAAAAATACAGCCTATCTAACAAGACTGTTACGTTTACTATACTCAATTTAACGAGATATGCCACAGAGTATAACGTGTTTTATGATGGGAATATAGTTGTATATGCGGTGAAATGCAAATTTAGCGCAGGATATTGACCAGCATCAACAGGGGAAGCCCGCCATACAGCGCAATTGCAACATAGCGCCCGATGCGCGGATGTTGTCCGGTGGCGCGTCCGAGCCACTCGCTGAATGCTAGCACCGCGTAGCTCATCCACAGCACGTAAATCACGTAAAGCGGTAACAAGAGGACATCGCGATTATCGCCCGTGTAAACCAGCCCGAACCACCAGTAAGCGGCGAAGGCGATCATCGCGACAGTGCCCAGCGGCGGATACCAGCGCGCTAAGCGTGCCAGCCCCAGAATACCGAGAACAATCCCGATGATGGTGAATTGTCGATTGAGCAGACGCACCATATCAATCCAGTAGACACCGTCACGCCATTGCCAGAGCATCATGCGGTGCGCTTGCCCGATAATGTAATCGGTATAGATACCGTATAGCCCGAAGCCGAACACAAGCCCCAGCGCCAACCAGTACCACAGCGGCAACTTGGTGCGTGTCAGATACAGACTCAAGCCAATCGAAGGCGCGAGCAAACTCAAGAGCGGGTCATTCAGGATACCGATACTCAGCAAGAGCAGAATCCCCAGCGTATGATAGGCTTGTGCCGCTTGCGATCCATCAGGATTCTTAGGCGCATCGTCGCGCAAAATCAGGGGCGCTTCATCCGGTCGCGGATTCGTGATGAGCAACATATCGACCAGCACGAACATCAACCATCCGATGATGAAGCTCGTCAGGCGGATACTGCGCGGCGTGCCGATCTGACTCCAGAAGATAGCGGCGAACACCAGCACGCCCAAGCCCAAGCCGATATATGGGCGTTTGCTGACGGCGATCGTCACGACCACCGCCACACTCGCGACCGCAACCGCGATCACAATCGTCGCCGGACTGCCAACCCCGCCCCCCGTCTGTGACCAGAAGACCGGACTCAACGCCAGGGTCAAGCCGCCGATGACCGCGATCACCGCGCCCATACGCCGCAGAGCTAGCGTCACGCCGACGATCACCAGCGCGAGACCCGATGCCCGAATCAAGGGAGTTTGCCCGATCAATAACAGCAATGCCCAGACGACCGCGCCGTTGACCAGTGCCGGTAGCCAGAACTTGATAAGGCGGTGCTGTTGATAGGTGAGTTGGGCCAGCGTCATCATGAGATCCTATTCATCGGTCGTTCATTGATCGGACGCGATGCCAAGTTCGCGCTCGAAGTAGAAGCGCATCAACTCGCGCACGATCGGCAATGCCATGAACGACCCCTCGCCGCCATTGTACACGAAGGCGATCACTGAAATCTGTGGGTCGTCGTAGGGCGCGTATCCGCTATACCACGCGTGCGAGGGCCACTGCCCCGGCACGCAATACCCCAGCGGTTGGGCGACATCGTCGCAGTATTCCGCTGTACCTGTCTTGCCGGCAACACGAATGCCGAGATCGGGCAAATCGGCGGCACGCGCCGTCGCCCCTTCATCGAGATAGACCGCCGCTTCCATCCCTTCACGCGTCAGGCGTAGGGCTTCATCGTTCAAAAACGCCGGTCGATAGGGATTGCTCGAAGGCGTGAAGCGCACCGGTTGGCACACCGCGCCGTTGAAGGTGTAATTCAACGGAATATGGACTTTATACAGGCGCTCCTGCGGGTTATTGGGGTCATCGCTCAGATTGACCACATTACGATAGCCTTCGGGATCACAGCGGAAGGGGTCGTACCACGGGCTGGTCTCCTCACAGATACACGCCAGCGATGTTGGGCCGTTCATCAGCATATCTTCCAGCAAGAGCAGAGTTAGCGGCTCATCGGGTGGCACTTGCGCCGGATTGACCGTCCGCAACACCTGCGGCTCAAAGGGGTCGATGACGTTCCCCTCCTGATCGATAAATTCGCGGATTAACGTCGGTTGGTGCAGGTCGCCGTTGTTGATGATCGCATTGACCTGATTCAGCAGTTGTAACGGGGTAGTTGTCACGTACCCCTGCCCGAATGCCGCGTTATAAGTATCGCCGGTTGACCAGTTCTCGCCATAATTGCGCCGCTTCCAGTCCCGGTCAGGCATCCGTCCCGCATTCTCAAAGGGTAGTTCAACCCCCAGCTCAGAGCCGATGCCTGTCGCCGTCGCATAGCGGAACAAATTATTGATGCCCAGCCCGCCGGGACTCAAGATATTGGGATTGATGCTACTGTTACCACCGCCGACCTGATAGAAGTAAACATCACAACTATAGGCGATGCCCTGGAGCAGGTTCACACGCCCGTGACCATCGCGCAACCAGCACACAAAGCGCTGGGATGCCGCCCGATCGTTGGGCGCATAGCGGTTCTCGACGATCAATTGTCCTTCATCCAGCAATTGTAAATCGGGATCAACCACATCTTCTTCCACCACGCCCGCCGCCGAGATCAACTTCCAGACAGAGCCGGGCGGGTATAAGCCCTTGATCGCGTTATTCACAAGCGGGCGCGAGGGGTCTTCGGAAATATCGAGATAATACTGCACGTCGATCGCACGGGCGAAGCGGCTGTTATCATACGTCGGGATGCTGACCATCGCCAGAATTTCGCCCGTCATCGGATCCATCGCAATCACGACGCCCTGTGTGCTGAGACCGCGTGGCATCGTGCGCCCGTTCTCGGCATAATAATCGGGATTGTTGCGGTTCGCCAATGCTTCGATCAGCAGGCGTTCGGCTTCGGCTTGCAATTCAAAATCGAGCGCGAGGCGCACACTTTGCCCCGGCACAGAGGGCGTTTCGCTGACGATCGCCAGTTCTTCGCCCGCAACATCGACTTCGCGCAAGCGTGACCCGCGCACCCCGCCCAGTTGCGCTTCTAAGAAGCGTTCGATGCCTTCATAACCGATGCGGTCGAATGCCGGGTCATAGCCTTGTTCGCGCAATTCTTCGGCTTCTTCCGGCGGAATCGGGCCTAAATAACCGATGATGTGCGCGGTTGTCGCGCCGGTCGGATACTCGCGCACGCCTGCTACCTGAATATCCACACCCGGCATGTAAATGCGCTCTTCGAGGATTTGCATCATCACGTTACGATCAATATCCTGTGCGATCACCACCGGACGGAACGGCGCGATGCCTTCACCCTCAGCGACCAGTTCTTCGATACTCCGCACGTTACTGCCTAGCTCGCGGGCAATCTCGGCTGTCGGGGGCACGCCCACCAGCGCCGACAACCGGTTGAATACCGCTAATTCTTCTTCTTCGTTAGCCGGCAGGTCGGCAGGTACGGCGGTCACGTTATAGGCGGGTACATTGTAGGCGAGGCGCACCCCATCCCGACCCCGAATCGCCCCGCGAATGGCGGGCAGGGGCAGAGAGCTGAGGCGGTTTTCGTTGGCTTCCGCGTTGTAGACATCGTAATCGAGGACTTGCAACTCGTATAAGCGCACGCTGAACAACAAGAAAACAGCGAATACCACCCCCTGGAAGAGGGTCAAGCGCCAGCCCTGAAACGGGAATAAGCGGTCTTTCATCGGAACTACTCCTACAACAAAATCGCAATTAGGTGTTATTGATGCTCCATGGTGAGGGTTGCGGCTTCGGCAATCGCTTTTGGATGCGCCGTAAAATCCAATAGACGGGCAACATCAGCACAAGATTGAACAGCAATGCCGGTAGCACAATCGTCTGGATTGTCAGCATGATGTCCGGCGCACCAATCGTCACCGCGACCATCCCGACCACGATCGCGTGATGTAGAATCGTGCCGATCGCTGTCGCTAGCAACAACAGGATGATATTGAAATCGAACACGTTATCATCGATGAAGCGAATCGCCGTGATGACGATCAGCAGGGCAATGGGCGAGGTGCCAGTCGGCGTGACGGTCACAATATCCTGCAAGATACCGCCGACCACCGCCCACCAATAGGCTTCTTCCCATGTGCTATGCACCGCCCACGCCAGCACGATCAACAATACGAGATCCGGTTGGGCATCATTGAAGCGCAAGCCCAGCGTCAGCGGCACGCCGAAAATCACAATTTGCTGGAGTGCCTCGGCAATTGTCGAGCGCAGAGCCGGCAGGGCGCTGTTTTGGAGCGCGACGGCGATCATGACAAAGCCCACAGCCAGATAATAACCCATCAGGAGTCATCCTCCACCGCTTCGAAGATTGAGAGATCCGCCGGTTCAAAATCAGTGATCACCAGCACTGACTCCAGCGTGGCGAAGTCGATTTGGCTCTGGATTGTCGCCTCCTGCGAGAGTTCAAATTCCAGATTACGCACGCTGACGACCGCCCCAATGAATAAATCCGGCGGGAAGTTGCCACCCAAGCCCGACGTAAAGACCAGATTACCCTGCTGGACATCGGTCGATGGCGGGATGTGTAACATCGTCAATGAACCGGTGGATAGCCCTGCGCCCTGCACCGTGCCATCGGCGCGGGTATCCTGCAAGCGTCCGCTGACGAAGCTGTTCTGGTCAGTCACCAGTTGCACTTGGCTGAAATTCGCCGTCACATCAAACACGCGCCCGACCAAGCCCAGATCAGTCACCACCGGCATACCGATTGCGATGCCGTTGCGCGTGCCTTTGTTGATGATAATGCTCCGCACGAAACCGTATTGCCCCTGCCCGATGACATCCGCGAGGACGAACTCTTGATCGTCGCTTGCGGACGTGTAATCGACCAGATCGGTGATGCGTTCGTAGTCGGATGCAATCTCGCGCAGGTCGATCAGTTCAGCTTGTTGGCGTGCGAGGGCTTCTTCTAATACGGCGATGCGCTCTAAAAGCACGTCGGTCTCTTCAAAGCGCGTCAGATACCGATCAGCCGATTGCAGACTCCCCGTAAAAAAGCGCGTGGTGACGTTCACCGGTGTCGCGAGTAGGCCCTCTGCCGGCGATAAAATGCCGAAGAAACTGAGCATAATGAACACAACACACAGAAACAGCGTCACGACGAGGAATAATATGCGATTGGATGACCAATTGCGGCGCACAGGGCTTACCTCCTAATACTCACGCGCGGTTCTTCGATGTGGGACTACGAGAGCCTCGTCAGAGCGCGGTTTCTGTGACCCGCGTTCTAACGGATTGTAAGGGCGCACGATCGTGCGCCCGTTGTGTAACGGGTTCGCTCTAGCAAACCCTTACAAACATTCTCATGACAACTTGTTCGTAGTCCCTTGCGATGTTGATATGCAAATAGATTAGCGTGCGAGCATTATAACAAAGGCACATGAGGACGCTAAGAGAGATATTGGGGATGACGATAGCGTCAGGTTAGGGGCGAGCGAGTGACGTACTGCCACGCTCTGGCCCTACCAGCAAGCGCCGCAGATTGTTGTAATCTTCGAGGATGCGACCCGCCCCGCGTGCGACGCAGGTCATGGCATCTTCGGCTACCCATGCGCGGATGTTGACTTCTTCCTGAATGCGATCAGCCATGCCCTTAAGCTGACCGCCGCCCCCCGCGATCGCGATGCCGCTCTCCATCAGATCAGCGACCAGTTCCGGCGGCGTATCGTCCAGCGCATCCTTTACGGTGTCGATGATGATATTCACCGAACCGCTGATCGCTTCGCGAATCTCAATCGAACTCACTTCGACCGAGTCCGGTAAGCCGGTCGTCAGGTTGCGCCCCTTCACCAGTGTTGTGCGCTCCTGCGGGAGGGGGTAGGCAGAGCCGATTTCGATCTTGACCTTCTCGGCAGTGGGTTCGCCGATGAGCAGGTTATGTTTATTACGCATGTATTGTACGATGTCTTCGTCCATCTCATCGCCAGCGACGCGAATCGAACGGCTGTTGACGATGCCGCCCAGCGAGAATAACGCGACTTCGGTCGTGCCACCGCCAATATCGACGATCATGCTCCCGCGTGTCTCGAGCACGGGTAAGCCCGCGCCGATGGCTGCCGCCACCGGTTCTTCGACCAGATGCGCCTCGCGTGCGCCAGCATCCAGCGTCGCGTCGATCACGGCACGCTTCTCGACTTCGGTCACGCCGGATGGAATACCGACGACTACCCGCGGACGCGGAATCGGCACCCACGTTTGTTCGTGGGCTTTCCGTATCAAATAATCGAGCATCCGCGCCGTAATCTCGTACTCACTGATGACACCATCGCGCAGAGGACGCACAATGAGGACATCTTTGGGGTTCTTCGCCCACATCTCTTTCGCCCGTGCGCCGACTTCGCGCACAGCCCGCGTCCGCTTGTCGAGCGCAACGAATGACGGCTCATTGATGACAATTCCTTTACCGCGTACACTCACAAGTGTATAGGCTGTTCCCAAATCGATACCAATATCGAGCGAGAACAATCCGAAAAAATAATCGAGTGGGCTTAACACATGCTTCTCCTGTACAGCGTAGCGGTAAACAGCGCATTATTATAACATATTTGTTGGGGCGTTAAATCCACAACAAATCCGGCTTGAAAAATAAGGATTCCTTGACGATAAGTGCCACAATGTACGAAACTTTACTAAACACTATCCAACATGACAAGCTATTTCCGCCAAATCAACGGATTTTAGTCGCTGTCTCTGGTGGGGCTGACTCAATTGCTCTGCTTCATGCGCTCGCCCGCTTGCAATCTCAGCTTGCGGTGCATCTGCACGTTGCCACGCTCGATCATGGCTTGCGGGCGACTGCATCCGACGATGTCGCCTACGTGCGATCTATCGCACAGAGGCTCAACATCCCACTGACAACCGGCGCTGTCGATGTCCGCGCCCGTGCTGATTCGTCTAGCATCGAAGAAGCCGCCCGCCACGCCCGCTATGATTTCCTCGCTGACCTTGCCGGGGCGATCGGCGCGACCCACATCGCGACCGCCCATCATGCCGATGACCAGAGCGAAACAATCCTGATGCACATCCTTCGCGGGGCGGGCATCACCGGTCTCGTCGGGATGCAAACGCGCGCACCTGTGCCCCGACACCCGCATCTCACACTCGTGCGACCGCTTTTACACTGTCGTCGCCAGCAAATCGAAGCCTACTGCCGTGAGCATGATCTGCACCCACGCCACGATGAGAGCAACGATGATCCCGCGTATTTTCGGAATGTAATCCGTTTACAGATTTTACCGTATTTGCGCCAATTTAACCCGAATCTCGATCAAGCGCTATATCGCCTCAGCGATGTGGTGCGCGTCGAGCAGGATTATATGCAGACTCAGTATCAGCATATCGCCCGCCCCCACGTCCAGCGAACCGCCAGCACCATCACGATCAACCGCGCCACTTATCAGCAGTGGCATCCAGCGTTACAGCGTCATGCTCTGCGCCAGTGTGTGACTGCGCTGGGCGGCGAGCCATCACACGCGCAGACGACCAGCGCCGTAACGCTAGCATCCGATGGTACAGTCGGCGCACTGGCGCAGTTCAGCGGTGGGATTCACATGCGCGTTGGCTACGCTGACCTCGTGATTGAACCACAGGCACAGGCACACAAACGCGCACGGTCGCGCTATCTGCACCTCGATGCCCCGCAGACGGTCGACCCGCCGCAGACCTGCACGCTTCGCAATGGGCGCATCACGTTTAGCTGGGATGCCGACGCACGCGCACAGGCACGTCTCGCGCTCGCGCCTGATGTGCAACTGCGCTTACGAACGCGGCAGGCGGGCGATCGCTGGCGACCGCTGGGTATGGATGGACGCTCGCGCAAGCTCAAGGATTGGCTCATCGATCACAAAATCCCGCGTGCGGTGCGATCAACGATCCCCCTGCTGACTGCCGATGATGAAATCGTGGCGATCATCCTGCCGGATGAATGGAAAATTGCCGAGTCGGTTAAGGTCAGCGCCCAATCTCAATTCATTATTTATGCTTATGCCGAAACGTGAGTGTAATCTTGACCAAAATCCACAAATGATGTGCAAGGTCAGGTTGCACGTTTTTTTGCGTTGTTGTATGCTTAAGATAGCATAAGTGAACAATAAACCAACGGCAACATAACGAGATGGATGAGAGTATGAGCGATAATCAAGAGACAGCCTATGTGCTGGTGGTGGATGATGAAGGTACGAATCGCTATTCGGTGAGCAAGACCCTGCAACGGGTCGGTTATGTCGTCACAGAAGCCGAAAACGGCGAAGAGGCGCTGGATGCCGTCCGCGAGCAAGAGTACGATGTGATCCTGAGCGATATACGGATGCCGGGCATTGATGGCGTTGAGCTACTGCGCCGCATCAAAGAAGAATCGCCGGATGCGATTGTCATCTTGATGACGGGCTTCGCGAGTTTGGGCACGGCGGTCGAAGCCCTGCGCCTCGGCGCACACGACTATCTGATCAAGCCGAATAGTAGTAACGACATCCGACAGAGCGTGCAACGGGGGATTGAGCGAGCGCGTAACCTCAAGCGTCGTCGTCGCCTGCTGGATACGATCAAGAATGATGTGGTCGAGCTGACTCAAGCCGATGTCGCCGCGTCGAATGCCGCGCTCAATACCAATCCACCCGATGACCTCGATGAATCGGTGTATTCCGATGTGACGCCCGACAATACCTCAAACAGTATGGTACTTGGCCCGCTGACGGTACACACGGGACGCTACCAAATCTCCGTTGAAGATAAGCCGATTGATCTTACGCCGACTGAATTCGACCTCTTGCTGTATCTCGCCGCGCATCGCGGGCGTGTCGTGCCGTGTCATGAGCTGGTGCGCGAAGTACGCGGGTACACTGTCGATGAGACCGAAGCACGCGAAGTTATTCGCCCCCACGTCAGCAACCTGCGTCGCAAGCTGAAAGAAGCCGAGCATGATTTCGACTTGATTGTTAATGTGCGCGGCATTGGTTATCGCCTCAACGAACAGGTGGCGGAAAGCGAATAAGCCTTGTGCTTACCTCCCGTTTTGCTATGATCGTGACCTCATCATACGAATAGTCGAGGTCATTGTCATGATGCTACAGCGGTATCGATGGGGTTGGGTGGTACTCGTGCTGATGTGGTGCGTCGCCTCAGTTTCGCCACAGCAGACGACCTGTTCGGCAGGTCGCACCGAGCGCATGACTTACAATAGTTCGCTCCTCGGTCAGCAGATGTATTACACGGTCTACACGCCGCCATGCTACGATACCAGCGCACAGGACACGTATCCGGTGTTGTACCTGATGCACGGCTCTAACGAAGATGACGGGCATTGGGCGCGCCTCGGTCTGGTCGATGCGCTGGATACAGCGATCACCGACGGCGTGTTGCCGCCGACTGTAGTCGTGATGCCCTTCGGCAATGTCATCGCCAACCGTAACCGCTTCGATCAGGTCTCATGGGCGAATATCTTCATGACTGAGTTAGTCCCCGATGTTGAGGCGCGGTATGCCATCAGCACCGCACGCGCACAACGGGCAATCGGTGGTATCTCACGCGGGGGCTTCTGGGCCTATCACATCGCCCTGCGCTATCCTCAGCAATTCACCGCCGTCGGTGGACACAGCGCCTTCTTCGATTTGTTCCATGCTCCCGACGACCATAACCCGCTGATGCTCGCGCTTGATCCGCCCGCCGACTTACAGATGTGGCTCGATCGCGGTCAGAATGACTTCGCAGCGAATGGCTTAGACTTGATGAGCGATCGTCTGGCGACTGCCGATTATCCGCACACCTACCGAATTTACGCACAGGGCGAACACAATAACGCATACTGGCGACGACATCTGCCCGATTATCTGGCGTTCTACGGCTCAGCATTGCGGGGCGCACCTGCTGATGACCTGTTGTATCCGGTGGTGGGCTTCCCCAGCATCCGCACGACGATCACGCGCGAACGCCTCAACAACGTCGCACAAGGCGCTTACGATGCCGATCTCGTGCTGACACAAGCCGTCGCCGATGCACTGGCGACGCGGGGCATCGCGCTCCACCCGCAGACGCGCATCACCACTGATGATCCGCAACCGCTTCTCTGGCGCGACCGCGATACTTATTCGCTATTGCCCATCAATCAGTTATCGCCCCAATATCGCGTGCTGTGGGTCGATGATGTGCCGGTACTCGATCAACTGGCGAGCTATCCCTTCGCGCCGACTGCGTCATCGACGCGCCCCCTGCGTATCACGCTCTCAGGTGTTACCGCACTGACGCGCAACACCAGGCTCGCGCTTGTCGATAACGGCGTGCTGTGGGCGGCGAGTGGGATTCAGTCATACGTCACGCGCAGTGATATTTTCCACATGAGCAACGAAGTCTCAGTGGTCGATACCTGCCCGCAGACGATTGGCACATTGCTCGGCGGGAGTAATAGCTTTTGCATGATGCCCGATCATCTCAACCTTTTCGCTCTGCTCGATGTCGATGTGATCGACCTATCGGGCAATCATAATAACGACTACGGCTATCAAGCCTATCGCGATACACTCCGCTATTATCAGGCGAATGGCTTCGCGACCGTCGGCGGTGGTGAGACGGTCGCCTCTGCACGCGCACCACACATCATTGAGCAGGACGGGCAGACGGTCGCGTGGGTCTCGTGCAATGCTGTCGGGCCGTATTATGCGCTGGTCAACGAAGATGAGCAGTTGCTAGGTGGGGTGCGCCCCGGCGCGGCTGGCTGTGATTGGGAGTGGCTGAACACGACTCTTCCCGATCTCGCCGCGCAATATGATGTCCTCATCGTCACGGTTCAGCATCAGGAGCGCGAGGAATACACGCCGACGCGCCAACAACAAGCTGATTTCAGACGTATGGCAGATTTAGGCGCGGATGTCGTCGTGGGTACAGCCGCCCACAAACCGCAGACCTACGAATTTTACGCCACCCGTCGTGGCGACACCGCGCTAATTCATTATGGCATGGGCAATCTCTTCTTCGATCAGCCTTTCTGGGGCAATCGACGTTTCTTCATGAATACGCTCTACATCCATGACGGCGCAGTGCGGACACTTGAAATTTATCCCGGCATCATCGATGATTTAGCGCGTCCGCGCTTGATGACCGCCGATGAACGCCTCAACTTCTTACAATTCATGTTCATTCAGCAGAACGGATTTTGACGCTTACCATGACTGAGAAAGATCAACCGCAAGGCTTCTTCAATAATGCGATTGTCGTGCTGTTACTGCTGTTCACGATTCCGATGCTGTTGGTCGTCGGGGGCTTCGTGGTCGTCGCGCTACAGGGACGCATCCCCGGCGGCACGACATCAACCTGCGAACGTACGCTCGATGATCGTCAATTTCGGCTCGAAGTCTACGCCTATACCGCCGGTTTGACCCCTTACGAGACGCAGAGCTTTTACCTTGATGACCAACTGTTGTTTGAAGATACGATCCAAGCGCCGGATACTGCGACCTGCGCCGATAACATGCAACGGCTTGGCGATCACTACTTGCTTTTCAACCAGAAGACGGTTGCCATCATCAACCCTGATGGGTCACTTCACCTACAGCAGAACGTCTGTGATGACCCGCGTCCTGAAGGGCGGTGCGATGTTGATGCTGTCAACTACGCGCAGATTGATGTTGATAGCCCCGATGTGTTGCGCCTGCGCGTACAGGAGTCGATTGTCGATGAGTATGGGCAACCCTTGTTCGATAGCGATGGCGAGCGACGCATCATTGATGAATATCTCCTATCGACCAATGACGGCGGGCAGATGTGGACAATTGACACCGAATAATTAAGATCAATGACGAAAAGTACGTGTACAATAGGCTAGCGTTGATTTAAGGTTTGTCAGCAAGCGTTCAGGTAAAGTACCGATGACGATAGAAGTGGTTGATCTTTGGAAACACGGCAAAGAGTTGTTCGAGGGCGATGAAGACTCGTACCCCGGCGTTGATTTCGTCAACGTCACACCGCAGGAGATGTATCGCTGTATCCGGTTCTTCTTAGAGCAGAGCCGCGAGGGTACGTTCAACCTGCGGCTAGCGGAAGACCCGCAGATTATGGTCGTCGCGACTGCGCCCTATGTCGCCGCTGGCGCGTTCACCGATGGGCAGATTATTGGCGCGCTAGGGGTGGATTTCGCCGGCTTGCCGACGCTGGTCATTTATGTACAAGCGCCGGATATGTTCACGGTGAGTTATGCACGGGGCGAGTGGAACGCGCTCCGCGTGATCTTGTTCTTCGATTTGTTGCATCGTCTCTATGAGCTAGCCCCGACAGCCGATATACTTCCCGATGATATGAATTACAGTTATCAAGAACGGTTGGTATTCATGCAATTATGGCAGGCATATGCCGATGCGTAAGTATCCGCTTCTGTGGTTGTTGGGCGCTATGCTAGTGCTAAACGTCGCGCCGACAGAGGCTATAGATGATCTCGATCAGTGGACGCTCCAGCAGAAGGTCGCGCAGATGTTCGTCTTCAGCTTCTACGGCGAGACGCTCAACCAGCCCAGTCGCGCCGTGCTAGAGTCCTGGTCGGTGGGGGCGGTGGTGCTGTTGCCCTCTAACTTGAACACCCCCGAACAGATCACGCGCTTGACCAACGACATCCAGCGCACTCTGCGCGATCAAGGCGCGCCGCCGGCGCTGATTGCTACCGATCAGGAAGGTGGCATCATCGCGCATCTTGAGCAGGGCTTCACCGAATTTCCAGTGCCGGCACTGTTGACAGCCACACAAAATCCCGACTTAGCTTATGCCTTCGGCACGGCGCTTGCCCGCGAGATGAGCGCGGTCGGCATTCATATGAATCTCGCGCCTGTCGCTGATCTCGATACCAATCCCGATAATCCGGTTATCGGTCGGCGCTCATTCGGCAGTGATCCGGCATTGGTCGCGCCGATGGTGGCGCAGGTCGTGCGTGGGCTACAGGATCACGGCGTGCTGGCGACGGTCAAGCACTTTCCGGGACATGGGGATACATCTGCTGATTCGCATCTGGAATTGCCGATTATTTCTCATAGTCAAGCACAACTAGAAGCGCGTGAACTCATCCCCTTCCGTGCCGCCATCTCAGCAGATACCGCCGCCATCATGACAGCGCATGTTTACTATGAAGCCCTGCAACCCCAGCCCGATATGCCAGCATCGCTCTCATCAGCGATCATCAACGATCTGTTACGCGAGCAATTAGGATACGATGGCTTAGTCATCACTGACGCGCTTGATATGGACGCGATCGATACTGTATACACACCAGCAGAGGCGGCAATCCGTGCCGTCCAAGCCGGCAACGATCTGATCCTACTCGGCGCACATGTCAGCCCCCGGACACACCGCGCAAGTATGCAAGCCGTCTACGATGCGGTGCAAAACGGCACAATCAGCGAAGCCCGCATCGACGCATCTGTCGCGCGCATCTTAGCGGCAAAAGCGCGTTTTAACATGCTCAACTGGCGCGAGCTTGACGCGCTAAGTGCGCCGGATCGCATCAATCGTCATGTTCATACAGCGTTGGTCGATATTATGTTTCAGCAGGGCATCACACTGGTTGCCGGTGCTGAGCTTTTACAAGCACGCACTGCACAAACGCTTTTTGTCTTTCCGGCAACACGACCGTCATTATGGCGCGAGTGCCAGATGGACAACTGGCGCGGTCTCGGGGTATCACAGCGCCCATCTGTACAGGAGATTCAAGCAGTACAGATGGCGGCACAATCTGCCGAGCGCGTGATTGTCATCACACAGAACGCCGCCACGAATGCCCCCTTACGCCGTTTAGTTGCGAGCCTTCCTGCCGAGCGGACGCTGGTTACCGCGATCTGGTCGCCGGATGATCGGCGTTATCTCGCCCCGACTGCTGGTTATTTGCTTACTTATAGCCCTCTAACGAGACTCAATCGCCCTCTATGCGCTATACTACGCGGTGAACAACCTGCATTAGGCACGTTGTCTGTCAACCTATATGGGGCATGAGCCAAGATGGCAATTCGTCTGAGTTGGGATGATATAGAGCAAACGACCTTACGCATGGAAATGAGCGACGGTTGGCGTATCGAAGATTTATACGAACAACGACGACAAATCGAGCAATTGCTAGCAACGGACGATCATGGTATTTATCTCATTATCGATGTTACTCGCACCCATCTTGTGCCCAGTGGCTTGCTCTCGTATATCAGCCATCGCACGGCGGATAACAAGCCGTGGAATCCCCGCGTTCAGCGCGTGATCGTTGCAACTCAAAACGCATTCCTGCGTAAGATGTTTCAGATGGTCTCCGTCGTTTATCGGCGACCGATCCAACAGTTCGAGATGATCGATACACTGGACGAAGCCCATCAGCGTATCCGAACGCATCAGCAACACCGCCTACCCATGTGATGAGTTGTGAACACAGGCGTTTGGTATACAATTGATATTTAATCAATCCGCTATACAACACATAGGATAAAAACAGTGGGGACACTAAACTCCGATTTACTCTCCAAAGATATGGACGCTGTACTCAACGATGCCGTACAGTTGCGTAATGAATTTAACCAACAATCAATCCAACCGGAACTCATTCTGCTGGCGATGTTACGCCGCCCGAATACCGCCGCGTGGCGCTTGTTCCGCGTATTTAACGAACAACGTGGCATGGATATGGATCGACTCGAACGGCAGGTACGCATCGCCGCCCAGAGTCGCCGCGATCAAAATGGCAATCTGGATTTCATCGCACGTGGGAATAAGAAAGTCCCGATGAGTCGCCAGTCGATCATCATGCTGGACGACGCACTCAGCGTCGCCAATGCCGCCCACGAAACGCGCATTGATACCGACCACGCCTTGCAAGTACTCGCCGAAAGCTCGATGAGTACCAGTGGCTTACTGCGTCAGGAGAGCATCACGCCTAAATCCATCATGGATATTGTCAGTGATAACAGCGTCATCACGCGCGGCAAAGAAGACGCGACGACGCATGATGTCGTCAAGGAATATACCGGCGGCAAAGTCAACACTGCGCCGATGTACTACCGCGAAGAACTCCTACGCGAGATGATCAGCATTCTCTCGCAAGCGATCAACCGCCACATCATCTTGATCGGCCCCGATGGCGTGGGTAAACGGTCATTAGCGCGCAGTTTAGGCATGTTGATGGCTGAGGGCAACGGGCCTATTGGCTTATCGAGTCTGGTCGAAATCAACGAGACATCGCTCCTCGATAACGAACAACAAGCCTTTCGTGCTGGCTTGAGCAAAGCCCACAACGGCATTCTGTTCATTCCGCATCTGCATCGCTTTTTCGGCGGGCCGATCAAAGCCGAATTCTCGAAGGCGACACCACTCGTACAAAAAGCCTTCCTCGATACTAATCCGGTGATTATCGCCACCACCAACGACATCGAATACGGTCAACGTCTGGCGAACGTCAGCGCGATCACCGAGAACAGTCAGATCATCCGCGTCGAGGAAACCAGCGTCGAAGAAACGGTCGAAATCCTGCGCGTGACGGCATCCAGTATCGAGCGCGAGTATGACATCGAGATTGAAGATGACGCCCTGAAAGTCACGGCGAATCTGGCACGGCGCTATCTCTCAGCGACTCCCTTGCCGCGCAGTGCCGAGCATTTGATCCACCGCACCGCCTCGATGGTCACGCTCAGTCGCCATGACTCGCTCGATAGTATGCGACCGAACATGAAACCGGATGATATACTCGATGCCGAGGATGTGACGATTGCCGCTAGCCAGATGACCGGCGTACCCGTGAGCAAATTGGGCGAAGACGAGCGCGAACGTTACGCCAACATGCAAGATCATCTCGGGGCACGCATCAAGGGGCAAGACGAAGCCGTACACGTCGTCAGTCGGGCGATTAAGACCGCGCGCGTCGGCTTGAAGGATAGCAAGCGTCCGATCGGGGCGTTCTTGTTCCTAGGCCCGACGGGTGTCGGCAAGACCGAGTTAGCGCGGGTGCTGGCGGATTTCATGTTCGGCAGTGAAGACGCGATGCTCCCGCTGGATATGTCCGAGTTCAAAGACGAGAGCAGTATCAACCGCCTCATCGGCTCACCGACGGGCTATGTCGGCAGTGAAGAGGGCGGGCAACTGACGGAACGTGTGCGGCAACAACCCTACATCATCGTGCTTTTCGATGAGGTCGAGAAAGCCCACCCGCGCATCATGGATATTCTGCTACAAGTGTTTGAAGAAGGGCGCTTGACCGATGGGCGCGGTGTGACGACCCGCTTCAGCGAGGTCGTCGTCATCATGACCAGCAATATCGGCTCGGAGTATCTCTCAGTGCCCAACCTGACCGAAGAGATCAAAGACGATGTGATGGAAGAAGTGCGCGATTACCTGCGTCCAGAGTTCATCAACCGCCTCGACGAAGTCGTGTTGTTCAATGCGCTCGATGACGACGCGCTCGAAGCGATCATGCGCTTGCTCTTAGATAAAGAGAGCGAACTCGCGGGCGAACGCGGTCTGCAATTATCGTATACGGATAGTGCCTTGACGTACCTGCTCTCGCTCAACGATCAACCCGAATACGGCGCACGACCACTCAAGCGTATTTTGCGGCGCTACTTGCGCGAACCGCTGGCGGATTTCTTGCTGAAGGCGAACCCACCCGCCGGCACAGAAGTCAAAATCGGACGTAGTCGTAAGAAAAACAAAGGCCTCAAGTTCTCAGCGACGGTCGATGGCGAAGAAATCGCGCTGGAACATTAAGGGTGATTCAGGCGTATACTGGCGCGCCTGATGCTGATTCTCAAGTGAAATAAATCATATTTCATGTTATCTTACGTATAACGCGCTCACAATAATGGCAAAGTATACCAATGTATGGATGACGAACGCACACAAGCCGAACGTCCAGCGCCGCGCCGCCCCAAGTATGGGTGGCTTGCGTGGGAAGCGACGGTCGGTTATATCGCCCAGAACCACAGCCCGGATGCCACGCTCAAGATGGAGATTTCTCCGAACGATCACATCATCGCGTGGATGGCATCGCTCGCATGGGGCGATAACTACGAAGAAGTGATCAACAAACACTCACTAGCAGATGTCTTGTCGTCCTTGTGGCAACAGGTGGATGCCAATCATCCCAATCTGCTAAAGACCTACGAAGCGATCACCCGTCGCCCGATGATGTATGATGATGATAGCTGGTTAGACGAACAGAGCTACGACGCGCTCAGCCGTCTCGTGCATGTGACTGATACGGTCTTTCAGGGCGATTGGCAGGTTATTGTGATGTATCGCCCGGTCGAAGCGCCGGATAAACGCTTGCAATCGCGCCTGATTGCCGATGATAATCACGTCAATCGTGGCGGACAGGGGGCAACCTTGCGCGATGCCTGCCGTGATGTCTATCGCAAAGCCGCGCCTATCTATCAGGCTTATCGTCATCGCAATGCTTAGTTAAAATCAGTGCGTTAAACATAAGCATCAATT
Organism: Anaerolineae bacterium; assembly: GCA_034437755.1. Classification (GTDB taxonomy): domain Bacteria; phylum Chloroflexota; class Anaerolineae; order Aggregatilineales; family Phototrophicaceae; genus JAUZRW01. Next base: position 44,676 of record DAOTTV010000053.1, read on the forward strand.
GACACAATTATGCAATCTTTGCGGAAGGATCCTGAATGATACAAGTCGATCAGTCGATTTTTCGAAAATATGATATTCGTGGTGTCGCTACTGGCGATAATCCCCAACTCACGCCCGATCTTGCCCGCCTCGTCGGCAAGGCACTCGGCACATACTTGCCCCAACATCATCAGACCGAGCATGTCTTCGTCGGGAGTGATAATCGCCATACCTCACCCATAATCCGTGCCGCAATGATCGAGGGCTTAACCGCAACCGGCATGGATGTGACCGATATCGCCGAAGTCCTGACCCCGACGGTGTACTTCGCATCGGCACAGTATGGTGCTAAAGGTGCAGGCGTGATGATTACCGGTAGCCACCTGACAACCGAATACAACGGCATCAAAATGGCATACGGCAAGCTGGCACTCAGTGGCGATCAAATTCAAGATTTATTACAACTCGTGCTGGCAGAAGATTTCGCCAGTGGCACCGGCACCGTCAGCGAAGACACATCCATGATCGACAAGCATATGGCGGCGATTGCTGAAAAAGTCGAAATGGGCGATAAGCCCCTCAAAGTCGTGCTGGATGCCGGCAACGGCTTGAGTGGCACGCACGTCCCGCCGGTGTTGGAGAAGCTCGGCATGGAAGTCATCTGCCTGTATTGCGAGCCGGACGGCACGTTCCCCAATCATCTGCCCAACCCCGAAGACCCCGAGATGACCAAAGACCTCGAAGCCAAAGTGAAAGCCACTAATGCCGATCTCGGCTTAGCCTTCGATGGTGATAGCGATCGCTGTGGGTTCATCGACGAAAACGGGCATCACATCGCGGCGGATAAACTGCTGGCGGTGCTGGCGCGTGATCTGCTCTCGCGGCATCCCGGCACGCCGATCGTCTTTGATGTCAAAGCATCGCAAGCACTGCCCAACGAAATCAAAGAATATGGCGGCGAACCCGTGATGTGGAAAGCCGGCCACAGCTTGATGAAGAAGAAGATGAACGAAATCGGGTCGCTCCTCGGTGGCGAAGTGAGCGGTCACCTGTTCATCGGCGAAGATTATTATGGTTTCGATGATGCGCCCCTCGTCGCCTTGAAAGCATTGGCGATTTTCTCCAAGTCCGATAAAACCGTCAGCGAAATTTTCGCCGAGTTCCCGGCGCTGGTCGCCACGCCAGAGATCATTCTCTCCGCGCCGGATAACATCAAGTTCAAAATTATCGAAGAGATCACCGCCGCGCTCGATAAAGATTATGAAGTCGTGACCGTCGACGGCGCACGCGTCATCTTCGAAAATGGCTGGGGCTTAGTCCGTGCCAGTAACACGCAACCCGCCATCACCCTGCGCTTTGAAGCCCATACCGCCGCGCAAGTCGCCGAGTATATGACCTTGTTCAAGCAACAACTCGATAAATACGACGAGATCGACACCACCAAATTCGACGCGCAATACGAACGTTTCCAGTCGTAATTGCTACGACACGCGGGGACACAGGCTTTAGTACCGGTTGTACCCGCGTGTGACAACCCACAACAGCTGATTGAATGAGAATAGGCATAACCCGTTTGACCGATCACTTCCGCCAGATTTATACCCATGATGCCGACCGCTACGAGCGTCTCGTCACCCGCGAAGACCAGCGCGGCAACTTGTTCTCGGCATTGATGAACATTCATCCCTTCGATGGTCAGACAATCGTCGAGTTCGGCGCAGGCACGGGACGGATGACGCGCATTCTCTCGGTGCTGGCGCAACATATCTACGCCGTCGATATTGCCGCGCCCATGCTCCATGAAGGTGCGCGCGTGCTAGAAGAAACCGGCATGGAGAACTGGTCGTTGATGCAAGCGGATAACCGCGCTGTGCCGCTGGCATCGGGCATTGCAGATATCGCAGTCGAAGGTTGGAGCTTCGGGCATGTCGCAGGCTGGTATCCCGATACGTGGCAAGCCGAACTGGACGCAATGCTCGCCGAGATGCGGCGCGTCCTCAAACCCGATGGTACACTCATCCTGTTAGAAACGATGGGCACCGGTCAGCGCCAGCCACAAGCACCTACCGACGCACTCGCGACACTCTACGCCTACCTCGAAGACCACCACGGTTTCACTTATCAGTGGATACGCACCGACTACCAGTTTGAGTCCGTTGCCGAAGCAGATGAACTGATGCGGATGTTTTTCGGTGATGCGATGGCAGAGACGCTAATTGCGGGTAAAAATATCATCGTGCCCGAATGTACCGGTATCTGGCATCGCAAACGCGATTAGTCGTCAGATTACGGATCGCCGCATGAACAACAACCCGAACCCAAGCGCTTCGCTGAGGATATAGACCAGACCGGCACCGATCGCGCCATACGATGGAATCAACCACCATGCGAGTAGTATCTGAACGCCGATTGTAATCGCCGTCATGCGATTGACGAAGCCCTCATCCCCCTGTGCATACCAGTAGAGAATACGTCCACTTTTTAGCACCATGAACAACAAGCCCCATACTGCTAACTGTAACACCTCGACGGCGGGCACGAAGGCCTCACCGTATGTGACGGGAAGCAACCAGTCACTCACAGCCGTGATGCTGAGCGCGAAAACCAGCCCGAAGCCCAGCAAGCCCAGCATCACGCGCCGGAACACGCGCTCAAGGCGCAGTGGGTCAGCCGCTAGCGAAGATAGCAACGGAAAAAGCGCATCGAAGAAGGCGTGCGGCAACAAGCGTCCAGCTTCGATGAAGCGCAATGCAGCCGCGTAATAGCCGACCTGCGCCAGCGGGCTGTGCCGCTCTAGCAGGAGAATGTTAACCCGTGATTGTAGCGCCGCCAGTATCGCCGCGATCGCAAATGGGAGCGCGTGCTGTAGCAGGGGACGCAGGGCGAGCTGTTGGTTGTGTGCGCGATAAAACCGCAGGCGATAGACCGCATATGCCGCCAACAGTTGTCCCAGCGATGTCAACGTGTTGATGCTGAGCGCCCCGATGATGCCGTAGCCCCACCAGAACGCGAGTGCTGTTAAACTCACCTGAGCGATGAGCATCCCCAGATTGAGTAGGGCGATCGGGATCATGATCTGATGGGCGCGGAAAACCGCCGTGAAACCACTGTACAGCGGCAGAATCACCAATAGCGGGGCGGCAATGCGTAGACCAGTGCTGATGCTAGCATTATCGCTGAATTGCGGCGCGAAGATCAAGACGAGTGCTAGCAACCCGCCACCGATCAAACCGCGCAGGCGTACTGTGGCTAAGATATAGGCGTGGGCTTGGTCGGGGTCTTGTGCCACATCACGCGTGATGAGCGTCCCCAGTCCGAATTCAGTAATCAGGCTCAGTGGATAGACCCACGCCAGCACGGTTGCGTAGATGCCCAGACCATTTTCGCCCAGCACGCGCCCGATGAGGATCGACAACCCAAACGAGAGAAGCGCACTGCCACCATTGCTGACCAGTAGCGCAAGCGTATTGCGCGAGAGGCGAGACATATTTACTGCACTTCACGCGCTTCGACCACTAAGCGTTCGTAATAGATATTTTGCTCGGCAACATAGGATGGAATATCACAGGTGATGAGCGTCAGCTGGCTATGAGTCGTGGGGTAGACCACGCTCACATCGCGATAATCGACACTGCGAATGTTGACCACCAGATACCGCCGCGCGCTGTCGCCATCACGCACGATGATCTCATCACCCAGACCGACGTTATACAGCGCTTTGAACGCGCCCGCACTGCCATTCGGATATTCGGAATGTGCGCCGATCACAACGTTGCCGCCGGTATCAATCCACGCTGTCCCTTGAAAATGTCCCGCGTTCGCTTCCCACGGGTCAATGGCCCAGCTCACGCCATCCAGATAAAATGTCCCCACGCCGACGCTGATACCTGCTGACGGAATCTGCAAACTGCGTCCGGCGGGGGGGGGCACGCTGACAGCGGCTTGCGGGGGGCGCACTGCTGGTGTATTGGTGCTGGTATCGCCGTTAGTCGCCGCTACGCCGGGGATTGCACGACTGTCTTGTGTCTGCGGCAGATCGTTCTGGGCAATCGTCACCGGACGCGCACTATCAACCACCATCGTAAGCGTCTCGTCGCTCATATCCCACACGTTGAGTACACCATCGGTGCCAGTCGAGATCGCCGCCGTGCCATCGGGATTCAGCGCGAGGTGCGTCAGCGGTGCGCCGTTGCCCGTAATGGTCGATAGCTCGGTGCCGATGCTGATTTCACCGCCCGTGTCCCACAGGCGCACCGTACCATCAAGGCTTACCGATACCGCAATGCTATCATCACTGCTGAAGCCAACGCCCATAATCGGCGCGAGATGCCCGCGCATGGTGCTGGTCGGGGTGATGCTATCGCGCACGCTCAGCGGACGCATATCCCACAGGCGCACCGTGCTGTCTAAACCGCCAGAAACCAGCGTCTCGCCATCATCGCTGTAGCTGAGGCTCGTCACCGGCGACTCATGCCCGTTCAACTGCTTCAACCACGCGCCTTCGTCGTGCCATAAGCCCCATAGCCAGATCGTACCGCTTTCGCTGGCTGATGCCAGTGTGCGCCCACTAGGGTCGAAGGCTAAATCCCATACAGCTTGCCCAAATTGGTCGAGTTCACTCACGCGCTCGCCCGCGACGGTGTACAGGTAAATCATGCCATCGCGCCCACCGGACGCAATCACGCGCCCATCTGGCGTAAAGCGCACCGCCCGCACTTCGTCGGCATGATGTGTGATCACGCGCAATAGTTGTCCGGTATCCACATCAAACAGGCGTACGCTATTATCACGACTGCCCGTGACCAGCAATCGCCCGTCCGGACTAAACGCGACGCTCATCACCCAATCGGTATGTCCCTGTATGGTACGCAAATTCGCGCCGGTCTCTGCTGACCAGATACGCACGCTATTATCGCGCCCACCGGACGCAATCAGCGTGCCATCGGGGCTAAAGGTCACAGCATCCAGCGCCCCCGTGAACACGGGCAAGGACGCAATCCGCGTCACTGACGACTCGTCATCTGCCGCGCCGACCACTGCTAACACGAGGCACAGTATCGCCCATGTTATCCCGTGTTTGATGTTCGCTTGTAATTTGATTCGCATATCGCCTTGCCCTCATCATCACCATGCTTCTATCATAATTGCAATTCAGGTGTCTAGCAATCGAAAGGGCGAGGCGTATAAGAAATATCACAAGGCGTCAAGTGAAATTGCTCGTATAGCTATAGCTAGTATTATTTCTAATACCCATTAAAATAGTCAACGCGATCTGTACGAATATAGTGACTAAATGATGCCTGACGAAATTCAAATAATACTAGGGGATTGTGCAGAAAAGTTGACATCTGTGCCAAGTGAGTCAGTCCAACTGGTTTTTACCTCTCCCCCCTATGCTGACCAACGCAAACGGACTTACGGTGGTGTTCACCCTGATAAATATGTAGAGTGGTTTTTGCCTATTTCACATGAATTACAACGTGTATTAAAGCCGCGTGGTACATTTATCCTGAACATCAAAGAACGCGTTGTGAATGGTGAACGTCATACTTATGTTCTAGATCTTATTAAAGCATTACGCGATCAAGGTTGGTTATGGACTGAGGAGTTCATTTGGCATAAGAAAAATTCATATCCCGGAAAGT
>DAOTTV010000054.1:0-43655 GCA_034437755.1 Anaerolineae bacterium
GTGTACACATGAGCCTTTTCAAAAAGGGAACAAAAAACATCTTAAAAACTTTCGGCTCTTTGGGATGTCGCGTGGTTTTTGTTGCAGGGGCTTTGCCCCCACACCCCCACACGGAACTGTCGTTCCTTGACCTTGTTCATTTTGAACGCTATGCGTTCAAAAAAGCAAAAGTTTATGGCGTTCCCTTTTTTCAAAAAGGGGACTTGACCACGCAAGATACGAAAGACCCATTTTTGTAAGGGTTTGCTAGAGCAAACCCGTTACACAACGGGCCACTGCTGCGAAGATCCGAAAACGCCAACTGGCGTAGCTTAGAGAATCGGCACGCTGTCGATGGGATCGGTGTTGCGGTTGATGCCGACGAAGGGCGCGTAAATCCAACCGAAGTAATCCGTGTCCGAGTTTTCAGGGCGGTAGCGCACCTGATACCAGTGATCGCGCCCGCCCTGCACCGTCCGCGCGAGAATCTCGACCTGTGCGCCCCACGGGATTTGTGGCACGAGACCGACACGCGGCACGCGCTCGCTCGGACGGATGCGGAAGTTCATCACCGAGCGCGTGGTCGCTAGCACTGTGCCCGGCGGCTCATAGATCACGTCGAAGGGGGTCGTATTCTCGAACGGGAGCGCCTCGGGATTGCCTTCAATCTGGAGATAGCGCCCCGACGACCAGCCGAAGGTGTCCTCGTCATATTGTAAGAAGTACCATGTGAATAAGCCCTCTTGCGTATTGCGTGCCGACAGCGGGTAGCCGCCTTCAACCTGATTGCCGCCTCTGTTCGCGCCCTGTGCCGGCGGACGCGCCACAGCGATCAAAGATGTGCCTAGATAGGGCCCCGTCCGCACTGCGAGACCGCGCACGCGCACGACTGTGCCGATGGCGAGGGGTTGCGGCGTGGGCGTTGGGCCGGCTTCTTGTGCAAGCCCCCATGTGACCTGTAGCGTCGCGTCGCCTGTCTGATCGAAGTATTCGACCAAGAGCGAATACGTGCCGCCCGTTAGATTCGCCTGGACGGTGCTGGTGGTCAAGCCGCTGGCGGTGAAATTGTCGATCAGCAATTCGCCGTTAATGAAGAAGCGCACGCCATCATCCGCCAGGATGGCGAACTCGTATAAACCCGCCTGTAAGGTGACAAAGGTCGAAAAACGTGCCGACCAATTATCCGGCCCGACGTTGATCGTCCCGTTATCGTCGAAGGGTTGCCCCGGCCCCCAGTTGACGTTCAAGCCGTTGTTGTAGATGCCGGTCGCCGCTGATGGATCGGTGAGGGTTGGATTATCGAAGAATGTGCCCGACCACGCGACGTTCGGCCCGTCACTACCGCCTTCCTGTGCCGTCAATGGCAAGAAGGCGAGCGTCCCGATGAGCAGGACAAGCGCGCTGAATGCGAAAATCTTGAGCAGGTTTTTCGGTCTCATAATGGCTCCATGTGCTTAGCAGATGCGTTTAATGTCCAACGAATGTATGCTTATTATAGCGCACATCGTGCGTTGATGCTGTTTGAGTGTAACCTGTGTTGCAATTTCTACGTATAGGATATTAGAATGATTTGAAACTGAGAGAAAAAGGGACTCTATATCATGGCAGAAAAACGCAAAAACCAAGAAACATTCGATCGTATTGCTGATGGTGCGCGTGATCTCGTCTCGCGTGGGAATCAACGTCACATCGTCATCCGCGATAAGGCCGGCAAGTCGATCGCGGATGTGACCGTGACGACCGCCATCATCGCCGGCATCGTCCTGTTCTTCGTGCCGGGCTTCCAGATTTTGCTGATTGCGGCGGTGCTGTATGGCTTGTTCGCCAAGTTGCGCGTGGAAATCGTGCGCGATCTGGACGACGACGACGACGAGACCGTTGTCATCGACGACGACAGCGACGATCGCGTCTAACACGCGCGGGGTGTGTCACATGCCCACACACAACCTCAGTAACATGGGTGATGAAAAGGTGACGGGGCGACCTGTCGCCTTTTCTGATTCAGACAAAAAGAGCTTGACCACGTCAGCGACGAAAGAACCATAACCCATAGGGAACGCTATGCACCTTGCGATACCGCAAGCGCAACGCCAACGCTTGCTGATTTTCAATTTACGCACCGATGCCGATGACCATATTCTGGGCTTCACCACGCGCTGGATTAACGCAATCGCCCCCTACTACGCGCACGTTGACGTGCTGACGACCCACAAGGGACGACTGGCACTCGCGGATAACGTCACCGTCTATTCGACCGGACGCGAGAACGATAACACCCGTCTAGCACGCACCGCGAACTTCTATCGCATTTTGTCGCAATTGCTGACGCAATATCGCTATGATGCCTGCTTCGCTCACATGCAACCGCTTTTCGCGGTGCTAGGCGCACCCCTGCTGACAGCGCGGGGCGTGCGTACGACCACATGGTATACCCACCGCGAGCGCAATCAACAGGTCGAATGGGCGGTGCGTCTGTCGTATCGTATTGTGAGCGCGGTCGAGACCAGTTTTCCGGTGGCGACACCGAAACTGCGGGTGATCGGTCACGGCATTGATACCGACGTTTACCGCCCGATTGCACGCCCGATCAAGTCGATTCCCCTGCGGATTGTGCAGGTCGCGCGCCTAACGGACATCAAGCACCAACATATTCTATTACGCGCCGCGCGTGATCTCGATTGTGAAGTCGTGCTGATCGGTGATGTGCCGGATGGCTACGATAGCGATTACAAGCAGGGCTTGCAACTGCTGGTCAATGAAATGGGGATGCGCGATCAGGTGATCTTCGCCGGCGCACAAACCCCGCAGGAGATTCGGCAGTGGTATCAGACGGCGGCGCTAGCGGTCAATCTCAGCCCGCCGGGCTTGTTCGATAAAGCCGCGCTGGAAGGCATGGCGAGTGGTCTACCGGTGATCGTCAGCAATCCGGCATTCGCGCCATTGACCACGACCCACGCCAATTATCTGCACATCCCCGCGCCGAACGATGTGGACGCACTGCGCGCCCGCCTCCAGCATCTACTGGGCTTATCGACCGCGCAACGGCGACACATCGGCGCTGACCTGCGCCAGCGCGTGATTGACCAGCACAGCCTCTCTGCGCTGGTCATCAAGCTGCTGCACGTCATGCACAGTGGCGATCTCGTGCCCTCAACCGCGTAGCGCGTCGTAACTGGTGCCGATTTCTTGCTGGAAGGGCTTCCACGCGCCGTAATAGAGCGCGACGCTGAACAGCGCGATTGCCAGCGCCGCCCACGTCAGCGCGATGAACTCACGCGGGATCAACGGGAAGAAGGTCTGCTGGAAGACGGTCACATCGTCCTGGATGTTGCCACGACTCGCGCTGGTCGCCATCAGGTAGCGCAACTTGAAGAAGGCTTCTAGCGCCAGCGAGACCGCGACCACGTTCATCAGCAAAGCGGTGATCCACGTCGGCGCGCGCAAGCCCATCACGATCAAGATCAAGCCCATGCCGACCCCGATCAGAATCGCCAGCGGGATGCCGGTTTCGTCGGGGCGGGCGAAGAGCAGGGTGAAGGCAATCATGCCGAAGCCCAGACCGGACGCGATCGGGTTGACGGCACGCGGGAAGCGGTTGACCAGATAGAACATCACCGAACCGACCAGCGCCGTACCGACGTAGCCCGCCGGCAACACCATCCAGCGCCAGCCCCCCGCCGTGATCGCATAGCCGGAGGTATCCGCCGAGACGACGAAGGCACGGACTTCGCCACCGGTCAGGATCGCGGCCAGCCCATGTCCCGCCTCATGGACGTATGTCGTCAGCAATTGCAGGGGATACAGCAACCAGCGCATATCCGGCACGTTATACAGCACAAACACAATCACCAGCGCCAGCGCCGTCACCATCAGGGCGATGCGGCGATAGTGCTGGGGTTCTTGCATACGAATATTGGTCATAAGATCATGCCCCATTATCTCTTATCATGTCGTTAGTCGGCAATGTCTACACGTCCTCTGCCCGCCAAAAACAAGGCGCAACGAGCGGACGTGTACGCCACTGTAGTTTAGTATACGCGAGTTTTATCAGAATGTTCTGAGAATTTTAGGCTTTCGGCGGCTATAGCAAGTCCGCAGATGGATGTGGTTCGCTACAGCGACCTCTTTTGGGGCTTGCGGGGGCTTCAGCTTATACTGGGGGGCGACCGCGCGATAGGCTTAGCAAGTCACACGCCAGACTCATCAAGTAATTTGTGAAAAATTTTACTTGGTGACAGATGACTCATAGGCACACGGTTTTCAGCGTGCTATAATGAATATACGTGTTTCAGGGATGCTCCCTGAGTAGTCGTAAGCTACATCAACTATAGTTTGGAAAGGTCATTGTTTTGGCATCGTTAGTAACTACTCTACGAGAGACACTGCGCTACCGCGGTGCGATTGGTCAGTGGAGTTGGGTTCTGCACCGCTTGACCGGAATCGGTGTGGTGGTCTTCTTATTCCTCCATGTCGTTGATACATCATGGGCGTATCTCGACCCCGCGAGCTACGAAAAAGCGATCGCCGCTTATCAGTCGCCGCTCTTCACGCTTGGGGAGTTCGGGCTGATTTTCGCGGTGGTTTATCATGCGTTGAACGGTCTGCGGATCGCCATCTTCGATTTTAAGCCTGAGTGGTGGCGTTATCAACAACGGGCCGCGTGGTGGGTGCTAGGTGGTACGACTGTCATTCTCGTGCCGGTCTTTATCCTGATGTTCGGGCATGTGATCGAACATTACAGCCACTCGCCCTATGTCATGCCGCTGGGTGAAGTCATCTGGGAACAACGAATCTTCGTCGTGTACTTCATGGTGGGTGCCGCACTCGCCGCCGGTGCCGCTTTCCTGGTCGGCATGGTGCGTGGTAATGAGGAGAGTAAGATGAAAGCTGGCATCAGTTCCGGCAGTAATCTAGAAAAGTTCTGGTGGTCATTCATGCGCGTCAGCGGCGTGTTGATTATCCCGCTGGTGTTCGGTCATCTCGCGATGATGCACATCGTGCAAGGCGTGTTCGATCTGACTGTCTCCGGACATGCGGTCGTCGGTGCTGAAGCGTCCGCGAACCCCGCTGTGGGCGATATTAACGTCAACGGCGAGACGATCACCGTCATCCTGCCGGATGGCATCAACAACAGCGGCACAGCGACCGAGTTCGTCGCCGAACGCTGGAATACCGCCGTCGCCGGCATCGCCGTCGTGCGCTTTTATGATACCGCGCTCTTGATTCTGGTGGTGATGCACGGCTTCAATGGTCTGCGCTATGTCTTGACGGATTATACCGCAGATAATATCGTGTTAAAGAGAACGATGGCGTATTTGACCGTCATTGGTGGGGTCGCCCTGCTGTACTTCGGCTTGCGTGCCCTGCTCGGGACGATTGAAATTGACGCGATCGAGATTGCCGCCAATTCACTGGCTGATTTACGCGCCGGTCATGGTGGTTAGAGAAGCGTTTTAACGGAAACAAACAGTTGTAAGATTTGAGGTTGGTTGAGGAGTTTTATACATATGCACATTCACAAGCATGAAGCAATCATTGTGGGGGCCGGCGGTGCTGGCTTGATGGCGGCACTGTATGCGAGCAAGGGCGGCGCAGATGTCGCGGTTGTCAGCAAGCTGTATCCCACCCGTTCTCACACTGGGGCGGCACAAGGTGGCATCAGCGCGGCACTGGGCAATATCGACGACGACGCGCCCATTTTCCACGCCTATGATACCGTCAAAGGTGGCGATTATTTGACCGATCAGCACGCGGCAATGGTGCTTGCCGATAACGCGATTGATGCCGTGGTCGAGCTAGAGCACATGGGCTTGCCCTTCGACCGCACGCCCGAAGGCAAAATTAGCCAGCGGCGCTTCGGCGGGCATACCAATCACTTCGGCGAAGCCCTCGTGCGGCGCGCCTGCCACGCCGCAGACCGCACCGGACACATGATCCTGCAAACGCTGTATCAGCAGTGCATCAAAGAAGATGTGAATTTCTTCGATGAGTTTCAGGTTGTCGATCTGATCGTCAATCAGGATCGCGTCGTCGGCGTGGTCGCGCTGGATATTGGATCGGGCGAGTTCCACATTTTCCACGGCAAAGCAGTGCTGTTCGCCAGTGGTGGGTGGGGGCGCGCCTGGAGCGTCACCAGCAACGCTCACAGCATGACGGGTGACGGCGCGGCGGTTGTCCTGCGTCACGGCATCCCCCTGCAAGATATGGAATTCTATCAGTTCCACCCGACCGGCATCTTCAAGATGGGTATTCTCATCACCGAAGGCGTGCGCGGCGAAGGTGGCGTACTGGTTAACGATCGTGGCGAACGCTTTATGGAACGCTATGCGCCCAGCGTGAAAGACCTCGCCTCGCGCGATGTCGTTAGCCGTGCGATCTATGACGAAGTGCAAGATGGACGCGGCATCAAGGGCAAGGATTACGTCCATCTCGATATTCGCCCGAACACGGTCAACCGTTACTTCGCCGAAGAAGGGCGCGATGACCGCATTGACGACGAATACGTCGAGAAGAAACTGCCCGACATCCTCGATTTCTGCCGGACATATCTCGGCATTGATCCGGTCAAAGAGCCGATGCCAGTGCAACCGACCGCACATTACGCGATGGGCGGCATCCCGACCGATGTTGATGCACAGGTCGCCGTTGACGACGCGTGGACACCCTATCCGGGCTTATACGCCGCCGGCGAGACCGCCTGCGTCAGCATCCACGGCGCGAACCGCCTCGGTACGAACGCCCTGCTCGATCTGGTGGTGTTTGGTCGGCGCGGTGGCATGAAGATTGCCGAGGACATCCAGCAGATGGCATGGACAGACCTGCCCAGCGACGCTGGCAAGCGCATCGCGAGCGAGTTCAAGCGTCTGCGGGATAGCAAAGGCAAGACCAAGCCCTACGAATTGCGCGAAGAGATGCAAAGCCTGATGATGCGTAAAGTCGGCGTGTATCGCACTGAGACGACGCTGAGCGAAGCCGTCGATGACCTGGCTGAGCTGAAGCGTCGCTACTACACCGATATTTCGATCGACGATCAGGGCTATACCTTCAACACTGATCTGATGGAAGCGTGGGAGCTAGGGTGCTTGCTCGATCTGGCAGAAGTTACCGCCATCAGCGCGTTGAACCGTCGCGAATCACGGGGCGCACACAGCCGCGATGATTATCAAGAGCGCGACGACGACAACTACATGGTGCATACGCTGGTCTGCACAGGCAATGACGACCCGCTCAACCCGCAGTACCAGATCAACATGCAGAAGAAGGTTGACCTGAGCCTGATGGACAAAGATGCCCGCTTCACACCGAAGATGCGCGTCTACTAAAAAAATACATATAGACGGTGGGGGCGCACGCCTCTGCCGTTTTTTCCCGATACATTTAAGCCATTGATAACAACGGTTGAGGATTATTCATGGAAGTAACGATTCGTCTGAAACGCCAGAATCCCGAAATTCCGGGCAAAGAAAAACCCTACTGGCAAGAATTTGTCCTAAAAGATGTTGACCCGACCGATCGCCTGCTTGAGATGCTCCATCGTATCAAATGGGAGCAAGATGGCACGTTGACCCTGCGCCGCAGTTGCGCGCATGGCGTGTGCGGCAGTGATGCGATGCGCATCAACGGCGTGAACGCGCTGGCGTGCAAAGTGCTGCTGAAAGACGTGGGCGAGCGCGTCACCGTCGAGCCGATTTTAGGCTTGCCGGTGATTAAAGACCTCGTGGTCGATATGGAACCCTTCTTCGAGCATTATCGCGCTGTGATGCCCTACTTCGTCACCGATACACCAGTGCCAGAAGACGGGCGCGAGCGCTTCCAAACGCCGGAAGACCGCGAGAAGTTCGACGACACGACTAAGTGCATCCTGTGTGCGGCCTGTACCACGTCCTGCCCCTCGTTCTGGGCGAATGGCAAGTACGTCGGGCCGGCGGCGATTGTGCAAGCGCACCGCTTCATCTTCGATAGCCGCGATAGTGCCGCTAAAGAGCGTCTGGACGCACTGGCAGAACCCAACGGCGTGTGGCGTTGCCGCACGATCTACAATTGCACGCCCGCTTGCCCGCGTGACATTCAAGTCACCCGCGCCATTGGCGAGGTCAAACTCGCCATCCGCAAAGGCTCGCCCGAAGGCATCATCGACCCGGCGACCATCGGCGGCGGTCACTGAGCAACCCTCTGCATTATCCGGCGGTGGCATACGCATACCCGTCACTGCCGGACATCACTTGGTAATCTCCCCATCATCCATTACAATGCAAAGGCCGTATCTGATAACCACATACATAAGGAAAGTGCATGAAATTACACAAGCTATTTGTTTTGCTGTTGATGCTGGCGAGCCTCGTCGCCATCCCCGCCACAGCACAGGACGACACCACCACCGTCATCGCCGTCAACGATGACACTGTCAGTGGCGAAGCCTTCAACAGTCGTAACCGCTTTGAATACGCCCTCGTCGAACAACTCGCCCAATTCCGCGCCCAATCGATCCAAAATCAAGCCGAGCAACTGGGAGTCAACCCGCAGGCTGTCGCCCAGCAAGACCAGCAATTTCAACAATGGGTGAATGAACTGAATAACCCGAGCGCGCTCAGCCAGCGCACTGTGGATACAATCGTCAATGAGCTGGTCGTGCGCCAATATGCGGCTGAGCAAGAGATCACCGTCAACGAAGAAGAAATCGACAACGCGCGCGCTAATTTCTTCGGGCTGGATTTAGCCAACGCTTCAGAAGCAGATGTCGAGAGCTATCAAGAATTTGTCGGCTTCTTCCGCGATACCATCTCGCAAACCGCCGACGCGCAGGAACTCGCCGATTTCTTTGAATATCGCGCCTTGATTGCCGCCGTGAGCGAGCAAGTCCTCGCGGATACCGGCGATGTGACCTATGCGGATGTGGCGCATATTCTGGTTGAAACTGAGGAAGAAGCACAGGACATCCTAACACAACTCGAAGAAGGCGCAGACTTCGCCACGCTCGCACAGGAACAATCGATTGATACCGGTTCCGGCGCGAATGGTGGCTCATTAGGGACATCGCCCCTGCTCTTTTATGTCGATGCCTTTGCCGAAGCCGCCCGCACCGCAGCAATTGGCGAACTGACAGGCCCTGTCGAAACGCAATTCGGCTTCCATATTCTGCTCGTCAACGAGCGCGAAGAGCGTACCCCAAGCGAACAAGAACTCGTACAGATTGAAAACGTCGTTCTCCGCAATTGGATTGATGATTTGCTGGAAACTGCTGAGGTCGAAATCGACGACGCATGGACGGAATTCGCTTATTCGCCCCAATCAGATGTCGAAGGGCCGGAAGAGTTGACCGCGCCGGTTGCTGAAGCGATCATGACGCGCTATGATGACATCCTGCAAGGGGTCGATGAAGATGGCTTCCCGCTGTTAGGCGATCCCGAAGCACCGGTGACGATCACGCAATACGCGAGCTTCACCTGCCCCGTCTGCCGCAATTTTCACGATGAAGTTTTCTTCGACCTGCTGCCCTACGTCGAAGCGGGTGATGTGAACATGGTGTTCCGTCCTCTGCCGGCAGGTAGCCTGCCTAATCCCATCGGCGCGTTCGCCGCGGCTTTCTGTGCGGGCGAGCAGGGCATGTTCTGGGAGATGCACGACGTACTCTATAACTGGCATACCGAGTTCGGGCAAACGGCTTTCGTCGCTGACCGCCTGCTACTGGGTGCGACCGCGCTCGGCTTAGATACCGAAGCCTTCGCCACCTGTGCCGAAAGCGCCACGATCACGGAACAGATCGCCCTCGGTGGTACGCTAGCCGAAGCCGACGAGGTCACCGGTACGCCGACGACTTACGTCAACGGTGAGCGCGTGCAAAATAGCCTGAGCGCCATCGAGAGCGCGATCGAAAGCAATCTCGATAACTAATCATCGCCCCTCATGGCAATTCGTTCGCCCGATACTGATCGCGCAAGTGGTCGATCGGGCGGCGTTTTCCTGCATCATCTTCGTAATACCAGTGCTTCCAACCATTGCACGATTGCGTCTGCTTCAGCATCTTCCCCAATTGATGAATTGAACCGTCTGCCCCATTATGCCGCAGGTGACCGCTCGCCTGTATTTCTGCATGATACTGCGGATCATCGAGATAAAGCGTTTGTCCTGCTTTAAGATAACCAACATCCAACAGCGCAGAGAAGGCGACTCGTGGCGGTTTGCCGCGGGCGAAGGCTTTGAATAGGTCATCCTCTGGTGGGCGGGCGGACTTAGCCGCGATGCGGTCGATCGCCGGCTGGATATAAGTTTGCTCGCGCTCGATACCAATCCACTGCATGTGTAACTCTTTGGCGACTGCCGCCGTTGTACCAGTGCCAGAAAAAGGATCAAGCACGATGAAGCCCGGCTTGCCACTCGCCAATAATATCCGTCTCAATAGCTCTTCTGGCTTTTGTGTAGAATGTAGTTTATTCCCATTCTCGTCTGTGAGTCTTTCAGCCCCCATACAAATCGGGATTTGCCACACCGACCCCAGTTGCTTGCGCTGATTGAAGCGTTTCATCAGTTGATAGTTGAAGTGATAGGTGGCTGTCTCAGCCTTTTTAGCCCAGATCAGGATTTCAGTGTCGTTTTTCAAGCGTGTTCCGTTGAAGTTAGGCATCGCATTGGGTTTAAACCAGGTGATTGTGTTCAATATCCAGAAGCCGAGTTTTTGCATGATAGCCCCCACCCGGAAGATGTTGTGATAGGTGCCAGAAATCCAGATGCTTGATTTGTCCTTCAGCAATCGTTGCGCTTCAGTCAACCAGGCGGTGGTGAACTGGTCATATTCCTGATAGCTATCGAATTGATCCCAATCATCATCGACCGCATCGACTTTGGTCTGGTTGGGTCGCCACAGGTCGCCCTGCAATTGTAAATTGTACGGGGGATCAGCGAAGATAAGATCCATACTCGCCGCTGGCAAGTGAGACATTTCTTCGATCGAGTTGCCATGGATTATCTGATTGAGTGGTAATTGCATTGTATCGACCATTTATGCTTCAAATGTGGCTCTTTGGGATGTCGCGTGGTTTTTGTTGCAGGGGCTTTGTCCCCACATCCCGACCCTGTTCATTTTGAACGCTATGCGTTCAAAAAAGCAAAAGTTTTTGGCGTTCCCTTTTTGAAAAAAAGGAACAAAAAGAGCTTGACCACGCAAGATACGAAAGACCCACTTTACTTCAAGTTTGAGGGTATTAAACCATTGAGACTAATTCATATACTGTGCATAGCCAACCATAATTAGAGATATGATGAATTATCAAATAAATAATTAGAACAAATGTAATTTTAGCAAGCTGAAGAAAATTATGCAAATTAGCAGGCGGGCGCGGGGTACGCGCCTGCCCGTGTGTGATCGCTCATTTGACGGCGATTAACTCAATCTCGAAGATGAGCGTGGCAAAGGGCGGAATGACATTGCCTGCGCCGTTTTCGCCATACGCCAGATTATACGGCACATACAGACGATAGGTCGCGCCTTCTTGCATCAGTTGCAAGCCTTCTGTCCAACCGTCAATCACACCATTCAGCGGGAATTCAATTGTCTCGCCGCGTTTGTGACTGCTATCGAACTCCTGCCCATCGACAAATGTCCCGCGATAATGCACTTCGACGCGGTCAGTCGCGGTCGGTGATTGACCTGTGCCTTCTCTCAGCACTTCGTACTGAAGCCCGCTCGCGGTTGATTCGACTTCGGCTCGCTTTAAGTTATTTTGTAAAAATTTGATACCATCTTCGCGTACACCCATGTATTTGTCCTTTCGTATGACTAATCTTGCGCCATCATAATACATTTTCGGCGCAGGCTGTACGGTCATACGCAATCGTACAAAAAAAGGTCGTCTCTCTGACAGGTGTCGATCATGATTGTGAGCGTGAGACGACCCCCAAATAACATCGCGCCAAAGTCATAGGTAAGATCGGCATCGGTGGCTATGTCCATAAGGTATCAAGCGAAATGGACGACCGTCCGTTTTCTAAGTGAGTGCTAAACCACAACCTCTGATTTTGTGGTATATTTTTAGTAAAGGAAACGGACTAGCGTCCATATATCAATCGCCCGAACAACCTTATGGAGGACTGCACAATGGCTAAATGGAATCTTGACCCAGAACACACCGCCGCTGAATTCACCGCCCGCCACATGATGGTCACCCGCGTGCGTGGCAAGTTCGATAGCTTGAGTGGCTATATCGACTACGATGCCGATAACAAAGAAGCCTCATACGTCGAAGCGAGCTTCGATGTAGCCAGCGTCAACACCGGTGGCGCAGACCGCGACAACCACCTGCGCGGCACGGATTTCTTCAACGTCGAAGCATACCCGACCATGACCTTCAAGAGTACCAATATCGAAGTCACGGGCGAAGATACCGCCAAGATGACCGGTGACCTCACCATCCGCGACGTGACGCACCCCGTGACGCTGGATGTGACCTACGTCGGGCGGGGTACAAGCCCCTTCGGTGATACGCGCATCGGCTTTGAAGCTGTCGGCAAGATCAACCGTGAAGACTGGGGTCTGACGTGGAACGTCGCGCTGGAGAGTGGTGGCGTGCTGGTCAGCAAGGAGATCGAGATCAGCATTAGCGCGCAGGGTGTGCTAGAGACCGAAGCCGAAGCAAGCGCTGAGGCATAAGCCTCCCCGATCGACATCCCGCCATCCCTCGCATGAGCGATAGACACACCCGTTTATCGCTCATGCGAGTTTTTCCTGAGAGAATGCCTAGAGTTTTCTAACAGATCAGGGCTATAATATCCCTACAAGTATCACATTTCACAAATAGGGAGCTTATTGTATGGCACTGTTTATCATGTTCGTCATCGCGGTGATCGCCTTCGCGACAGTCGTCGCCGTGATGTATGTCGGTTCAGTTGAAGATAACCACCTTGAGGGCGGCGAAGCCGCTGCCTCGAAAGCAGTTGACCAGTGGACACAACGCGCCAACGCCCGCGAGACCGCCTATCGCACGGCGGCGCAAGCACACACCCCCACAGCAAACGCCGCCGTTCCCGCGTCCGAGACGGTCGGGCCGCAGGCATCACCGAGCGCCGCGCCAATTGATGCCGGCAAGTCCACCGGACAATCAATCGCTGACCTGAGCGCGAGCGAAAAAGAAGAAAAGCGTCGTCAAGCGCTGGAACGGCGCAAAGCCCGCGCCGCCAAGAGAGCCGCCCAAAGCGACGGTTAAGCGCACGCGCATCACAACTGAGCGAATCAAAAAGACACGCTGCATACAGTGCTGACGTGTCTTTTTTGTAGCATATGAATGCTGTGTGGCGCGTTTAACGCTTGGTGAAGGTCGGTGCCTTACGCGCACGCTTGAGACCGGGCTTCTTACGTTCTTTGACGCGCGCATCGCGGGTCAATAAGCCGCGGCGCTTCAATGCCGAGCGCATATCCGGGTCGATCCTCAGCAGGGCACGCGCAATCCCGAGACGGATCGCATCGCGCTGACCGGTCACACCACCGCCATTGACGTGAACGCTGATGTCGTAGCTGGTCATCTGTCCCACAACTTCGAGCGGGAGCATGACTTCGGTCATATCGTTCGGGCGGGGCAGGTAATCTGCCGCCTCGCGCCCGTTGATGACGAAATTGCCGGTGCCACCGGGGAACAGGCGCACGCGGGCGGTCGAGCTTTTGCGACGACCGATACCTTCATAGTACTGTGCAGACATGTATCACCTCTCCTGTTTACAGCTCTAGAACTTCGGGCTTCTGGGCTTCGTGCGGGTGATCACTGCCCGCATACACTTTCAGCTTGGTCAACATCTGGCGACCGAGCGGGCCTTTGGGCAGCATGCCCTTGATCGCGAATTTGACCGGCCGCTCTGGGTGCTTATCCAGCATTTGGCGCAGGGTCAAGTTACGCACACCGCCGGGATAGCCCGTGTGCCGCCAGTATTTCTTCTGATCTAAACGACGACCGGTGACGTGGATGCGCTCCGCATTGATCACGATCACATAATCGCCCACGTCCAGATTGGGGACGAATTCTGGCTTGTGCTTGCCGCGCAAGATCGGCGCGATCACCGATGCCAGCCGCCCCAGAGTCATATCTTTTGCATCCACAACCCACCATTTACGTTCATTTTCGTCGGGGGGGGTGAATTTGGTCTTTTGGATTTGTACTTTCATGCGTGATTATTCCTTCACCTCTTGATGTTTACGATCGCCAACCCCGACCTGCTTCTCAGGCGGGTATTGCACGCTGACGAGCGTTAATCCCTGTGGTGGCGCAACCCATTTGTTACGCGCGAGATCACGACTCGCCAGCACGTCGAGCATCGTCGCGAGCGACGTATGCCCCGTGCCCACCGCCACCTGCATGCCGACTAAACGCCGCACCATCCGGTACAAGAACGCCGTCGCGCGTACTGTGTACGAGTAGATCACAGCGTGGCGGTTTGCCTCTACGTGCCACACCGAGTCAAAGACGTGGCGCACGGTGTCGGCCCCCTGTGGCGGTTTGCCAAAGGCGGCAAAGTCATGCTCACCGATGATCGCGCGTGCCGCTTCGTTTAATACCTGTTCATCAAGCGCTTTCTGCATCTGCCATGCCCGCTTAGCCAGCAAGGGCTGACGTACATGAACGACCGCTACATCGTAACGGTATGTCCGCGACAACGCATCAAAGCGCGGATGAAAGTCCGATTGCTGGACAATGTCCTGCAACGCGATATCATCGGGGAGCTTGCTATTAACAGCGTGCAACAGTGTATCAGCCGAGTGTCGCCAGCTAGCATCGAAGGCGATCACCTGTCCCGTCGCATGAACGCCGGTGTCGGTGCGTCCGGCGGCATAAACGGTGGTCGGTGCGCCTAAGATTTTGGCGAGGGCTTCTTCCACGCGCCCCTGTACTGTCGGAAAGCTGAGCTGGCGTTGATAGCCATAGTAAGCCGTGCCATCATAGGCGAGCTGTGCGCGATAGCGTCTCATCGCTCGTCGGGATTACGCTTAGTCTTCTGGCGCATAATCGACTAATTCGATAATCGCCATATCGGCATTATCGCCCTTGCGCGGGCCCAGCTTGTAGATACGCGTGTATCCACCGGGGCGGTCGGCATATTGCGGGGCGATGTGATCGAACAACAACTTGACCAAGTCCTTGTCGTTGTTCAGGCGGCTGGCAACTAGACGACGCGCATGAACAGCCGCCGCTTCGTTGCCCGTCTCTTCTGCCTTGGCTAACCCGCGCTTTGCGAGCGTGATTAAGCGTTCGGCAAACCCGCGCACATACTCAGCCTTGCTACGGGTGGTGCGGATGCGGCCATTTAAAAGCAACTGGCGCGCAAGATTCATCCGCAGTGCTTTGCGATGACTGCTATCGCGGTTTAACTTCTTGCCTCTCATTCTGTGACGCATGGTGCGTTCTCCGTCGAATCCTCTATAGATTAGCCATTATGACCGAGCGCGATTGATCGGCGCTCAGCTTTCGTCATCGAGTGGCCAGTACCCTTTTTCTTCTAACTTTTCGACCAGTTCGTCGAGCGACTTCTCGCCGAAGTTGCGGATTGCCAACATCGCGTCGTTGCCCCGTTGTAACATATCGATCACATCTCCCACGCTGGTGATGCCCGTGCGCTTTAAAGAATTGAAGACGCGCACACTCAGATCAAGTTCTTCGATCGGCTTGTCATACAGCGGCTTCAAGGGGTTTTCTTGCACGGGGGCCGGTGGCGGCTCGATTGAACCGAGTTCTTCGTACGACACACCGCTGATTGGCACGAGGTGACGCATCAAAATTTGCGCGGCTTGGCTCATCGCTTCTTCCGGGCGGACAGTACCGTCTGTCCAGATTTCAAGCACGAGCTTATCGTAATTCGTCCGTTGACCGACACGCGCCCGTTGCACATCGTAATTCACACGGCGGATCGGGCTGAAGATGGCATCGACCGGTAGCTCGCCAATCGGCAGGCGACCGCGCTCTTCGGCTGGGCTATACCCACGTCCCGAGCGGACTTCAAATTCCATCTCGATATGGGCATCAGCCGTATCAACTGTGAACAAATACATTTCAGGATTTTCGATCGAAACTTCGGATGGACACCAGATATCAGCCGCCGTCACAATCCCTTCGCCGCGATGATCGAGGCGCAGGCGCGCGCTCTCCATGCCATCATGCAGGACGAGGCGCAATTGCTTCACCTGCAAAATCAGCTGGGTCATATCTTCGCGCACTTTAGGAATGGCGGAAAATTCGTGGTGGACATCGCTCACACGGATGCTTGTGACAGCGGCACCGGGCAAAGACGACAGCAAAATCCGACGCAGAGCATTACCGAGCGTGAGGCCATAGCCGCGTTCGAGCGGGCTAATCACAAAACGCCCGTAATTCCGGGTCACGTTTTGGCTTTCCACTTTATGTGGCAACACCATATTCTGGGTGATATTGTTAATATCGGTTCCCGTCGATGGTGCGCTTGATGAGGGTGATGATGGATAAACCATGTTGGGCAGGTTCTCCTATAACTTTTAGACGCGGCGTTTCTTGGGCGGACGTACCCCGTTATGCGGTACGGGTGTTTGGTCAGTGATTGAGCGAACTTTTAACCCACTGGCTTGAATCGCACGAATGGCGGCTTCGCGCCCAGGGCCCGGACCTTTTACAAAAACGTCGACTTCTTTCATGCCGTGTTGCTGGGCGACTTCTGCGGCACTGGTGGCCGCCATCCGCGCCGCGTACGGCGTGCTTTTACGGCTTCCTTTGAAGCCTGATGTGCCAGCTGAAGCCCATGTAATCACATTGCCACTTTGATCAGTCATGGTGACGATCGAATTATTGAATGTGGCATAGATATGAGCTTGCCCGTAAGGTATATTCTTGAATACCTTCTTGGTCTGCCGGCGATTGCCTTTCTTTGAGCGAGCCATGTATACTCTCCAACGTACTTGCCTTACACACGTTCAAATGCGCGCATCGTAAGCGATGCAAAGCGAGAATGAGCCAAGCGCGAAGCGATCGACTCGGATTTATGCCTTACCTGCGCCTCGCCGCCGACCACGCCCCGGCACGGTCTTCTTAGGCCCTTTACGGGTGCGTGCGTTGGTGCGGGTTCGTTGACCACGGACGGGTAAGTTTCTGCGATGTCGCAGACCGCGATAGGTCTGGATATCGATCAGTCGTTTGATGTTCGACTGAACTTGACGACGCAAATCACCTTCGGTAATAATATCGCCGATGACTGCGCGCAGTCTGGATAATTCATCTTCTGTCAAGTCACGCACGCGCACGTCTGGGCTTACACCCGTTTGTTCTAGGATTTGCTGGCTGGTTGTCGAGCCAATCCCGTAGATGTAAGTCAGAGCAACTTCAACGCGCTTATCGCGTGGCAGGTCTACACCTTCAATACGTGCCATATTGCGCCGTACTCCTCAAAAAATACTGATTAACTCCATCACACAACAAAATGAGCTAAGCGAGCTTAGCCTTGCTTTTGCTTATGCTTTGGATTCTTCGAACAGATAACCATGACGCGCCCACTGCGCTTGATGATGCGGCAAGCGGGACAACGCCGTTTAACTGACGTTGAGACTTTCATGAGTTTTGCCTTTAGCGTGTTTGTCATCTTGACGAATGTGTGATTATACACAGGCAACAAAAAATTGTCTACCGTGAGATATGCTGAATCACGCTAGCGTCGCAATAGTGAACGATATAGAGCAACTGGGTACTTGCTCGAATAACGAATGAATAGTATATCGTGAGTCAAGCGCATATCTCAAGTGTGGATTTTTTCAGCGGGGTCTACGAAAGAAGCCCAACCGTAAAGGGATGCCAGAGCGCCCCCGCCACAGTCAGAGGCGAAGCCCCTGACTGATTACCGGCGGGATCACATGCGCGATCAGGCGCGATTCCACGGCATACGGGCGAGGATCAAGCCCATGGTGCATGTCCCGCTGACACCAGCGAAGACCAAGCCTGCGCCGACAAATGCCGACAGCGCGAGAAACCACGGGTGCGCCAGCATCGCCAGCAACACACCGACCACAACCAGGCTACCCGCCACAATCTGCACCTGTTGCATGATGGGCAGGGGGGCACTCTTGTTCGCTTTGGTTTGGAAGCCCGCGTCCTTCCATGCCGAGATACCGCCCTGCACGTTGACGATGTTATCCAACCCGAGCGTGTCCAGCTTGTGGCAGGCTTGGGCGCTACGGTTACCACTGGCGCAGTGGACGTAGACGTTTTCGTAATCGCGCAGGTCATCGACGTAATTTTCGATCTTGTCTAGCGGCATGTTGACCACACCAACAATCTGCTCGCGGCGATATTCGGCGGGGGTACGAACATCGATTACCAGCGTATCGGCGGCGGTGCCAGCGTTCAACAAATTCTTCAATTCAGAGACATCGACGTGTTGCATAGTTTCTTCTATCCTTTGTCTTGTAGCTACTGTCTTGTAGCTACCACTGCATTGAGGTGGGATCGTATATTGATGATCCCTGTATGATTGTTAGGATGAGATACAGTGTATCAAGCAATGCAGACTCGTATAAGTTTGAATTACTAATATCACTTATTAGCTGGGCTAATGTTAAACGTAATATGAGAGCCATCAAGCACAGGAGAGAAATGATATGCGTGTTAT
This sequence comes from Anaerolineae bacterium, assembly GCA_034437755.1. GTDB lineage: Bacteria > Chloroflexota > Anaerolineae > Aggregatilineales > Phototrophicaceae > JAUZRW01. The sequence goes on from DAOTTV010000054.1 coordinate 18,580, forward strand.
CTTACAACGAGTGACACAGGGACGTGTGCGCGTCGATGGGGAGACCACAGGCGCGATCGAGCGCGGGTTCGTCGCGCTGGTCGGCATCACCCATGCGGATACCCGCGCGACTGTCGCGACATTAGCGCACAAAACCGCCAATCTGCGCGTCTTTGCCGACGATGCGGGCAAGATGAACGTCAGCGCGTTGGATGCCGGCGCGGGGGTGTTGGTGATTTCTCAATTCACGCTTTATGCCGATGCGCGCAAGGGTCGCCGCCCGAGCTATAGCGCCGCCGCCCGCCCTGACCATGCCGAACCGCTGGTCGATTACTTCGGCGCGTGTTTACAACGCGAAGGCATCGCACAGGTGGCGTATGGCGTGTTCGGCGCGATGATGCAGGTCGAGATTCACAATGATGGGCCGGTGACGATCATCCTCGATAGCGATGATCTGACCTGACACGGCATGTCGGGGATTGGCTAGGGTTGCGGCGCATCACTATAATCAAGCTAGACATCCACACATCACGGAAAGGGATCACATGGCTATTTTAGTCACGGGGGGCGCGGGCTACATCGGCAGTCACGTTGTTGAGATGCTGGTCGAGCGCGGTTATGACGTTGTTGTATTCGATAACTTATCTGCCGGACACCGCCAAGCCGTCCCACAGGCGGCGACGCTGGTCGTCGGCGACTTGCTGAACAAGGACGACCTGCGCGGCTTATTCGACGCGCACACCTTCGATGGTATTTTACACTTCGCCTCGCATATCCTCGTCGGCGAGAGTATGCAGAATCCGTTCAAGTATTTCCATGATAACGTGCTCGCGGTGTTGAACGTGCTCGCGTTCGCCGCCGAGTACGGTGTCAAACGGTTCATCCTGTCATCGACGGCTAATCTCTTCGATGATCCGCAGACGATCCCGATTGCCGAAGATGAAGCCCTGATTCCCGGCAGTGTCTACGGCGAGACCAAATACTGGGCCGAGCGTACCCTGCACTGGATGGATCGCATTCACGGGATCAAATACTGTGCCCTGCGATACTTCAATGCCTGTGGCGCACACCCGGACGGGCATATTGGCGAAGACCACGACCCCGAAAGCCATCTCATCCCCCTGATTTTGCAGGTGGCGCTGGGGCAACGCGATGACATCACGATCTTCGGCACGGATTACGACACGCCCGATGGGACGTGCATCCGCGATTATGTCCACGTTCTCGATCTGGCATCGGCGCATATTCTCGCGCTTGAAGCCCTCGCCGACGGTGAGAGCTGCGTCTATAACCTCGGCAGTGGCACGGGCTACAGCGTGCGCGAAGTCATCGAGACGGCGCGACAGGTGACCGGACACCCGATCCCAGCGCGGGAAGGCGACCGACGCGCGGGTGACCTGCCGCTTCTGGTCGCGGATAGCACGCGCATCAAGCAGGAACTCGGCTGGACACCGGAGTTCGATAATCTGTACGTCATCATGGAGACAGCCTGGCGCTGGCATCAATCGCACCCGCACGGCTTCGATACGGCGTGACCCACGCCCCCCACTTACCCCACATACGCAAGCACACCCGAGGAGAGAGTGCCATGATTCGCCGCTTAATAGCCTATACCCTGAGCATCTGGATTGCGATCAGTCTGGCGGCGTGTAACATCAACGCCCGGCCGACTACCCAACAACCCTCGCCCTTCCCGACGACGGACGACATCGCGACCGAGGTGCTGGAGATGACGAACACGCCCGCCCCCACCGATAACCGCCCGCCCGCACAAACGCCCGTGCTTGATAGCAACTGCCTGCCGATTGCGACCACGACCGGCGTGCTTGCCCAGCGCGGTGATGTGCAGTTCACGGCGCAACAATCCCTGCCGAATGGACAAGCCTTCCCCTTCACGCCGCCGGTGCGCGTGGGGGTCAGTGGCGAACCTGTGCCCAACCGCGTGCTGATTCGCTTCACCCCCACATCCTCGCAGGCGCGGCGCGATGATTACCTCAGAACGATCGGCGGCGACGTTGTCGAGCGCATCGATGCGCTGAATACGGTCGTGGTCGAGAATAGCACCTATGCTAGCGTGCCGCGCGCGCCCATCGTGGCTGAAATTGAGCCGGAGTACCAAGCGGGGGCGAGCCAGAACGATGTGCCCAGCGACCCGCGCTATGGCGAGCAATGGGCCTTCAATGCTATCGACTTGCAAGCGGGCTGGGGCGCGTTTGATACGTCCAACACGGTGGTTGTCGCCGTGATCGATAGCGGCATCTGTGGCGATCATCCCGATTTACAGGGGCGCATCATGACGGGCTTCGACTTTGTACAAAATGATGTCGTGCCACAGGACGAATTCGGGCATGGATGCAGTGTGGCGGGGGTGATTGCCGCCAACCCGAACAACGATACGGGCATCGCAGGTATCGCGCCCAACGTGCAGATTATGCCTTTGCGCGTGCTGGATGATCGCGGTTTGGGCGGGTATGCCGGCATCGCACAGGCGATCATTTACGCGGCGGATAACAACGCCGACATCATCAACCTGAGCCTCGCTGGCCCGCGCTACTCGCAGATTCTCGCGGATGCAGTCGCCTACGCGATTGATAACGGCGTGATTGTGGTCGCGGCGGCGGGCAATCAGGGCGTTTCTGCGACTTACTATCCGGCGGGCTTCCCGGATGTGATCGCAGTCGGCGCGACGAACAGTCAATCGCAACGGGCGAATTTCAGCAACTATGGCGAGACAGTCATGGTCTATGCGCCGGGGCAGGATATACTGGCGACTAACATCGGCGGCGATTATGAGATGCAATCGGGCACGTCCTTCGCCGCGCCGATCGTGACGGGGATGATCGCGCTCGTGCATGATGTAGACGCGGGCGGCAATCGCGCGGGGGAGATTGGCTTCTTACAAACGCTGGATAATTGCGTCTGGCGTTAGCGCAGGTGGGGGCGACGCGGGCGCGTTACCCCCGGTCCCAGCGGGCTATTAGCGTTGCGCTATCTAGCCGCGCATTTACTCGACGGTGACGACATCGCCCGAGATGAGCACGAAGAGCGGATCACTGGTTGTCCCCAGCGCCACCACCAGATAATGGCGACCGGCACCCATTGTCACGTTGCCGACATTGACATCGATATTGTCGTCATCGCTCTGGAAGCCGACATCGTAACGCGCCGCGATCACGTCAACTGTGGCGAAGCCATCACCCGCACCCTCGAATATCTCGGGGTAAGCGACACCCTGCACCAGAATGCTATCGTTCAAGGTCAAGTCGAAGAGGTTGTTGCTGGGGATCGTCTGGAAGAAGCTGATACGCGCTTCGCCAGCGGCGAGTGGTTCGTTGTTCTCTTCGACAACGGTCACCGTCAGCGTTTCGTTTTCGATCAAGCCGATCGCGCCGACCAAATTCACCGTCTCTTCAAAGATCGCAATCTCGCCGGTATATGCCGCTTCCGACAGATCGCCATCAGCCGGGACGAGCGCGACTTCGTAGATACCACCGGTGACTTCGACGTATTCCGTCACTTCGTTGAAGTCCAGACCGCCGACGACCAGATCACCATCGAGATACACGTCAACTTCGGGCGCACCAGCGGCGAAATGCCCGATACGCGCCAGTGCCGCGCCCGTGCCGGTATCCATCTCAGCCATGTCATCGCCATCTTCGCCCGTCAGCGCGGCGATGTCGGTCGTCGTGAGGACGAATTGCGGCTCGCTCGGGATGCCGACAACAGCGACGAAGTACGCGCGGTTGCTACCAAGGACGAGTTCGCCCAGTTCGAGCGCGGTGGTGTCGCTTTCATCATCGACGACATCAATGCTATAGGTATCCGCGACGACATCCACGCTCGCGAAACCGTCGCTATCAGCGCCTAATGTGCCGGGGTATGCCAGCACGTTGACCAGCGCTTCGTCGTTAGCGAGGACGTTAACCGCGCCGACGCCGGGTGCCGCGTGCAGGACGCTGATGCGCGTCTCGCCATCGGCGATATTGCCGAGATCTTCGACCAGTGCTTGCATCGTCAGGCTATCATCGCCCAGCAAGCCGATGACAGCGATCGTCGCCCAGTCGCCAGCGGCGAGGTTATACGACCCGCTGACCACAGCGTCGTCGATGCTGGTGCCTGCCGGCGCAACATCCACGTCGTAGGTGCCGGGGCTAAGCTCTAACCAGCCTGAAATATCGCCGAAGTCAACATCGGTCAGCACGGCATCGCCATTGACGTAAACATCGACAAGGGGGGCATCAATGGCGAGATGGGCGGCACGCACATAAACGACATCATCTTGTGCCAGTGCGGGGACGGCGGTCACCGCTAGTAATACGAGTAATGCGAATAACTTACGAATCATACGGGGTACTTCTCCTAATTTGCATGGATAGACGTGCTTATTTTAGCGGGATTATTCAATAACGCTAGTCTAACATTCTTCATTACGGCTAAATCATCATCCGCGCTTAATATGCTGTATAAGCCCCGCCTAGTGTGAAAACCCCTATCAAGAGCGACTGTTGGCGACTCCGGCCTTCACCCTAATCACGAGAGCCGAGGCGGTGCGCTCAATAAAGATTGCGATCAATCAACCAATCGCGCAGGCGTGCGGGCAAGCGCGATAAGAAGGCGTATAAGGACGATTGATGCCCGACTGCATAGCGTGCCTTGGGGTAGGCGGCATTGAGCGCGTGGGCGACCGCCGCCGCGACGACATCTGGGGGCGAGGCATCGCCTAGCGTCGTGTCGGTCTCATTTTCCATCGCATCGACCACGCTTTGATAGGGCTTGAGCGCCTGCTCGGGGAATTCTTCGCGCATGTTGCGGCTATCGCTCAAACCTACATCCCAGATGGGCGTTTGGATGTAGCCGGGTGCGATCATGGCGACGTGGATGCCCTGCGGCTTCAGCTCGTTGCGTAAGGTTTCGCTCAAGCCGACGATTGCGAATTTCGACGCGGCGTATGCGCCCAGCAAAGGCAAGCCGACCAACCCCAGCACCGAGGCGATATTGACGATGCGCCCCTTGCTCTGCCGAATTAACGGGAGCATCGCCCGTGTGACCTGCACATGCCCGAAGTAGTTGACTTCCATCACCTGCCGGATATTCGCCATCGGCTGTAGTTCGATCGGTGCTGAGATGCCGATGCCCGCGTTATTCACCAGCCCGTCTAACCCGCGATCACCGACTAAGGCTTCGATCTGCTGGCGACCGTTGGCAATCTGTTCCACGTCGGTGATGTCCATCGGGAGGATGGTCAAGCGGTCGCTGTATTGGGCTTGCAAGTCGCTGACATCCTCAGTCGGCAGGACACCGGCGACGACGTGCCACCCCGATTGATGCATCCGGTCGAGGCTGGCGCGCCCGATGCCCGACGACGCGCCCGTAATCAAGACTGTTTTCACTGTATGTACTCTCCGCATACGTATTAATATGGGTTGAGTATATCCGATCCGAGAATGACTAGCAAAGCAGGACAGCGCCGCCGTTGTCCCTACGGACGATTACGGGTTTTTGTAGGGACGATGCCTGCATGGTATAACCACAGCCCGCGAAGCGTGGGAGAAGGCGGCTGGGGGGATGAGGGCTATCATAAGACGCGACCACGTTATTTTTTAGTCGTACCGCCGGCATCGTCCGCCACTGATTTGGCGAGCATAGCAGACCCTACCCCAGAGCCTTTGTAGATAGATCATGCAAGGTATGCCATAATCAAGCCGTATACCCAACCATCATGAGGAGATTAGACGATGCTCATTGTCGATGCACATCAAGATATTGCCTTCAACACTTTAATGTACGGGCGCGACTATCGCACGAGTGCGCTCAAACACCGTGAATTAGAAGCCGGACGCGGTTACCCGCAGGCGACGCTCGGTCTGCCGGATTCCTTGCTGGGGCGCGTGGGGATCATCTTCGCGACGCTGTTCGTCGCCCCTGCCGGCACGCCTAGCTCCAGCAATCCGCCGCACCCACAACCGCGCTATCACGATAGCCAAGAAGCCTATACCTATGCCATGACCCAACTCGACTACTATCACCGCCTCGCGGATGAAGATCAGCGCGTGCGCTTGATCCAGACACAGGGCGATCTGGACGCGGTGATTGCGACGTGGGACGCGGATCAAACGACCGACGATCATCAGCAAGGGTTGGTCGTGCTGATGGAAGGGGCGGATCCGATCATCGAGCCGAAACAGTTTGAAGAATGGTACGAACGGGGCGTGCGCGTCGTCGGGACGGCGTGGCAGGCGACCCGCTATAGCGGGGGCACAGGCGCACCGGGCGGCTTGACCCATCTGGGCAAGGATTTGCTGGCGCAGATGGCGGGCTTCAACGCGCTGTTGGACATCAGCCACATGGCAGAACAGGCGGTGTACGAGGCGCTCGATCGCTACGACGGGCAGGTGATCGCCAGCCACAGCAACCCGCGCAAATTCTGTGATCGTGATCGCCACCTGAGCGACGATATGATTCGCAAACTCGCCGAGCGCGACGGCGTGATGGGCATTGTGCTTTACAATCGCTTTTTGCAACTAGGCTGGAAGAAGAGCGACCCGCGCCTGCCGCTGACGATCGTCGCTGATGCGATCGACCATGTATGCCAGTTGACGGGCAGTGCGCGGCATGTGGGCATTGGCAGTGATTTCGATGGCGGCTTCGGCGCGGAAAGTACGCCGCAAGGCTTCAATACGAGCGGCGACATCAACGCTGTGATCCCACTCTTAGAGGAGCGGGGCTACGACGATGCTGACATCCGGCGCATCATGGGCGAGAATATGATCCGCAAATTGCGCGAGACGCTACCAGCGTGACCTCACGTCAGCTGGGCGAGTACGTCGTCCAGTTGATACGGAAGCATGATGACGTGATCGGCATAGGCGTCGAGTTGTTCGCGCACGCCGGGGAAGCAATCGCACGTCCGCAGGTCGATCAGGGCGAGCGTGCGTACGTCGAGATCGGCGCGGCTTTGGCTCATCTCATCGAGCGTCACGAAGAGATCAGCGGGGCGCGTCTGCTCGGATAGGGCGAGGATGACGCGCTCGGTCGCTTGCTGGTCGATGAGGGCGGGCAGGTGTGGCAGGCTGTCGCCATCCACGCGCTGGACATGCACCGCTGTATCAGGCGCGTCGAGGGCAAGGCGAGCGATATTATCAATCAGGGCGACCGCTTCGCCCTTTTGCTGGAAGGCACGGGCGAGCGCATGCGCGAGATCGCGCTTTTCGACTGCGACAAGCCCCGCGAGGACGATCAATTGCATCGGTTGCTCTGGCTCTCTCTTGCGTCAAGGTAAGTTCTATATACTGGACTCGGTCACCATCGCTCGCCTTACGTCGCAGACATGAAAAAAGCCATAAAGATCAGCGTGGGGCGGGCGATTCCTGGATGCGATGCGCGGGTAAATGCTATACAATGAGGGAGACTTATTGTTGGTCATATGCAACAACTGAACGTCATGATGAAGGAGTAATGGTCTCATGCGGAAGAATGGTTTCAAAGTTCGCACGGGTAAAAAGGGTGGCAGTCTCGTTTTACAACAACCGGCACTACCGCTGGAAGAACTGATCTACTGCGATGCTTATCAGGACGATCAAACCGGCATGATGTGCATCGAATGTACAGACCTCGAAGGCTCGCCACTCTTTAGCTCGTGCGATATGTAATCCGACACGTGGGCGTGGGCATCGTCGCTCGCGCCCGCATCATGGCACCACGCGCCGATTCAGCATCTCGTTGACCGCCTTCACCAGACGGCGCAATTCTTCTTCGACATCTTCGCTAATGCCATCGAGTATCAGCGCATCGCGGAACAGATCACGCGCATCGCGGATTTGTGCTTCGCCATCGCGCAGGGCTTTTAAGCCTTTACGCAGGTTATCGCGTGCCTGCCGGTTGGCGGGTGTCGTATTATGATCGGGGAAATCACGCCCGTGCCGCGCAGCGACGGCTTGGATGTGCTTGCTGAAGCTGGTCGCGTCGCTGATGTCCTGTGCCGCGCCCTGTTGCAACACGGCGCGTATCGCATGGCTCAGCGTCGGCTCCATGCCAAAGTCTAACTCTTGGATATCTTCATAGCGTTTGCTGACGACATCCATGCCGCCGGCTTGGGGGCGCAGGGCGGTTTTCTGCGGGGACATCCCCGTAAAGACCGGATACAAAATCCCGACGCACAGATTATGTATATCCTTGACGTATTCTTGCGCTTCGGCGGCAGTGCCGTTCAATTGTTTGGAACTGTTGAAGTCGATAATTTTGAGCGTTTGCCCGTCCCAGTAGACATGCTCTAACTTATGATCGAGATAGACGATATGGTTATCGTGGGCGGTGATGAGGACATTGGCGAATTGTAGGGCGAGCGTCAACCCCTCTTCGCTGGGCAAGCGTCGCCGTGCGCCACGTTTGTCGGGCTTCATGGCATAGAACAGGTTTTGCGTGCGCGGTAGATGTTCCATCGTGATGTACGGTCGCCAGCCCCGCGCCGCGTATTCGGTCATATGCGACTGAAATTGGGCGACATCCATGCCGAACGAGCGAATGTCGCCGCCTTCGGGCGCTTCGGCAATTGTCGAGACGAAGCCACAGTCGAACAGGTCGATCACGTTGGGGCTATTGCGTAGGGTGTGCAGGATTTGCGCCTCATTGCCAAAGGCGCGGAACTCCCAGCGCATCTCGCCATCGGCTAGCACATGCTCCGGTCGCATGACTTTAAACGCCACCGTCTGCCCGATTCGTTGATCGACTGCGGAAAGCACCCGCGCATAATGCCCTAGCGCGAAGGTATCAATATAATTCTCGATTTGATATAGCTCACTCAGTTGCGTCATGATGCTTGCTCTCTGTTCTGTTGGTCGGGTGTGACGGGGTCGCGTTTATTGTGTGTATTCAGACTGCTCATGATGCCATAACATCCTTTGCTTGTGTAGGTAGAGCGCGGGGCGCGTCATCAAAATCTGAATTTGGGCATATCGACTGACACAAAATGGAGCGATTGTACTATACTAAAGACTGATGACTTGTTGGCGCCGGCGTGCGTGCGGTCGTCAATGAGATGGGTATATGTGCTTGCGCGCATCGTGAGCATATATAGAATGATTATAGTGTACAGTAAGTATCGAGGAGTCCGGCATGGTGCGTCCGGGGCGTAATATCCGCCTACGCAGTAGCGCCCGCAGTGATCGCGGACGTGTGCGACAAAACAACGAAGATAGCGTCCATTTATGGGCTGAGGATCATAATATTCTGGCGGTCGTTGCTGATGGTATGGGGGGGGCGGTCGCCGGCGAGGAAGCGAGCCGTATCGCCGTACAGACGGTGCAGGATAAGTTCATCACCAAACAACATCGTTCGCCGGATACTTATGCTGATTATGATCCGGATGATCTCGCTGATTTGCTCTTTGAAGCTGTGCGCGAGGCGAACTCCAACATTTATCAGCGGGCGATGATTAAGCCCGAACTGAAGGGCATGGGCACGACGATCACGATGGCGTTTGCCCGCGAAAACAGCGTCGTGCTGGCGCATGTGGGCGATAGCCGCGCCTATTATGTCGATGGTTCTGTCGGCGAGATCGAACAACTGACGGACGATCATACCTTCGTCAATGCTCTGCTCAAAGCTGGTCACATCGACGAAGCCGAAGCCAAAAATCACCCCATGAGCAACGTCCTCTATCGCGCCCTAGGACAATCCGAAGACCTTGATATTGATGTGCTACACGGCATCACAATGCACGTTGGCGATCGGATGGTGCTGTGTAGCGATGGTCTGACGCTTCACGTTAGCGAAGAAGAAATCGGCGATGTGGCGATGACGACCGAAGACCCGCACGAGATCAGTCAAGAATTGGTCAATCTCGCCCTCTCACGCGGGGGCAAGGATAACGTCAGCGTGATTGTCATCATCGCCGAACCAGACGACCAGCACGCCACCCACGAGAGCGCGACCGAAGAGATCAGCATCGACGAAGACGACGGCGCGACCGTGCCCATGAACCCCGATTTTCTGAACGTCGCCCGTTATGACACCAACAAGCCCGAAGCCCGTCACTGCCAATCAACACCGGCGACACATGGCGAGGGGCACGATACTGCTGAACCCTTCCAATGATTAATGATCGCGTCGGGGTCATGTCATAACTACCTGTTCATCAAATAAGCGAGAGGTCAGCTGATGTCTGCCGAGTCGTCTGCATCAACGCGGTTTTTCGATCGCCTGCCCGCTATGACGGATATTCGCCAGATTACCGACATCCGTCATTACGTCGATGTGCCGCTGGATTGGTACAGCGCGCTGAATTGACCGCATGGCTTGACACACGCTATCAAGCGGGCGATCTGATCTACGGCATCCACACGTCCAGCCACACGCTGATGACCTGCATCGTCTTCGATCGCTTCGGGCGGCAGGTGCACTTTCTGGATGCGGATGATGGCGGCTATGCCCAGGCTGCGCGCGCCCTCAAGCAACGCCTGCGCGATACTGATAGGCTCACCACGCGCCAGATTGACGCGCTGATTGGCGAGTGAGAGTTTTGGGCGACAGCATAACGCGGTCGCGTCTTGTGATCGCCCTCATCTGAAATGCGCGGTATCGCGCAGAGTCATGATATACTGAAAGTACACCGATCCGTTAGCGTGACGAGGACCTGTGTTCATGAGCAAAGCGAAGCCAGAACGTGACCTAGCTACCATTTTGCAATTCAGCGACGATGATCTGTACCACAACGCTAGGGGCGATCTATCCGCTGAGCAACGCCAACGCCTGCGCCAGCAATTCATCAATAAAACGCTCATGCCACTCATCATCGTGAACAGCGCCCTCCTCACCTTCATCGTTATGGCGAGTATCGCGTCTTTGTGGTTGGTCGCTAGCTCTCTGCTGATGCTCGATATTTTCATCATGTACCAAATGCTGGGCCAGCGACAGTTCCAGCGGCAACGGCGCGACTTCACATGGGGCAAAGTGCGGGCGATCAGCGGGCGTGTGATGCGCTATAAGACGATCGCCAAGACGGATTATCTGCTCTTCGTGATCGACACACGCCGCTACTTTGCAATCGACAAAGATACCTACAATGCTATCCACGAGGGAGCCAGCTATACCCTGTACTATGTCCCAGCGACTGAACGCATCATCAGCGCACAGATGACCGATGCAGGCGCACCCCTCACCCGCGCTGAACGCCAGCAATTGCGCGCTGATAACCCCGCGCCCATCCAGCATCAGTTACCGACCTTCGCGCAGGATTTGATGCGCCTGCCGCCTGATGCGCGTATCAAACGGGCGTTTGAAGTCGATGATGATGTGCTGGCGCTCAACCGTGCGGGCAAGCTCTCACGTCGCCAGCGCCTCATACAGGGCGCGATCACGATCACGATCACCGCCCTGCTGTCCTTCGCCGTCGTCAGTATGCTGTTATTCATGCTCTCGTCTAACTTGAACGGCTTCAATCGCTTCTTGATCTTCAGCGGCTTAATCGCTATCACGTTCTGCATCGGCTTACTGCTGAATACGCTGTGGCGAACGACCCTGGGCAGTATACGCACCGGCTTGTTGACCGTCGAAGGTGTCGTCCAGCAGATGACTGTCGATGATAGCGAGGGCGGGCGCGATTACTTCATCGAAGTCGGCAAGCAAAAGTATCAGGTGAATCGGCAGGCGTACTTCGGCTTTGTCGATGGCGATCTGTATCGCTTATACGTGTTCGAGTCGCGCCTGTTTTTAGCCCAGCGCAGTGGGCGCATCATCTCGGCGGAGTACATCGGCTATGATCAGCAGTATACGGCCGATAGCATCGCACGCCTCGCCCAAGCCGACGATAGCATCCCACACGATGCCCAAGCCGATACCATCCAACGCGAGACGAGCAGTATCCGTGACCTGTAGGGCGGTGTTCACCACATTTGATCCACAATCGCGCAATTACACAAGCATGAAAGAGACGATTGATGCAAGGGTGGCAATTCTGGGTAATACAGGTGATATGGGTGCTGATCGCATACGTGGCGGCGGTCTACGAGCCTTCGTTACTGCTGTGGCTGGCGGCGATCGGCAATGGCGTGCTGGCGATGGGCTTCCTGCTAAACTGGGGACAACGTGACGCGCCATCCGCACACCAGAGCGCGACCGTCGGCATGGGCTTACGCATCGGCGGCGTGCTGGTCATCTGGTTGACTTATCTCGGCATGATCGTCTACGGTTTGCAGACGGCAGGCGCGTGGGGCATAGGCTTAGCCGCTATCTTGATGCTTCCGGTCGTGATCCTCTCGGTGATTATCTGGCGCATCATGGATACGGCGACAACCTACATGCGCGCCGACCGCACCCCGACTGCCAAGCACAAGCGCGATCAGCACGATACCGATGAAGCGGCGTACCACAACCTGCGCGCAGATCACGATAGCGACGCGGACGCTTCTGCCACTGCCCCACCGCCGGACTGGACAGCGAACGACGACGCGCCCGCCCATGATCGCCACTCGCACGGGTGAGCGCGCCTCAGGATGGCGGGCTGTCGTCGGCGGTGCGCCCGCCTGCTTCCTCGTACACTTCCGCGAAGAACACGTCGAAGCCATCTTTGAAGTGCGCCAATTCATTACCGGCTTCCTGTCCTTCGGTGGTCATCAGGGCGGCTTTCATCTGTTCCTGCGTCTCGAAGTACAGCTCAAGCGTGCGATAATACGTGGCGCGTCCCTGCGGGCTACCCGTCACATGGACGACCTGCCGCCGCATGATGTCCGGCATATGTTCGACCAGGGCGAGGAAATCGTTATACGCGTTCTCGAAGGCTTCGGCATCGCTGGGATGGCGAAAGCTGACGACGAATTTAAACATCGGGGTCTCTTGTTCCTTTCGGTGCAGTTGCGGATTACGTTTATGCGTATTGTATCACGCCCATAGCCGCCTATGATCGCATGAGGTCTACGAACAAGTGAGACTGTTGGCGAATCCAGCCCTCTTGTCATGAGCTTTGCCGTAAGGGTTTGCTACAGCGAACCCGTTACACAACGGGCGCACGATCGTTCGCCCTTACATATTGCTGTACGTATGACCCTGACGAGTCTTTGTCTTTCGTCGTGCTCTTTATTGAATATAGATGGGTTTATACCGTACAATATACACAAAGGACTGTTATTATAGATCATCAACGACTGTTACAGGAGAGATCAAGCCGATGGATATAACCCCTGACGCACAAAATATGGATTACCTTGTCGAGAACATTGCCGCGCTCAAAGCCGACGGGTTGTATAACAACATTCAAGTGATTGATAGCGCGATGGATGGGCATGTCGTCATTGATGGCAAGCGCGTCATCAACTTCTGCGCGAACAATTATCTCGGGCTGGCGAACCACCCGCGCTTGAAAGAAGCCGCCAAACGCGCCATCGACCAGTACGGCATCGGTCCTGGCGCGGTGCGGACGATTGCCGGCACGATGAGCCTGCACGAAAAGCTGGAACGTCGCCTCGCTGAGTTCAAAAAAGCCGAAGCCGTCGTCACGCTCCAGAGTGGCTTCACCGCCAATCTCGCCACAATTCCGGCGCTGGTCGGCAAGGGCGATGTCATCTTCTCTGATGAACTGAACCACGCCAGCATCATCGACGGATGCCGCTTGAGCCGTGCCAAAGTCGTGCGCTATAAGCACGGCGACATCGACAACCTGCGCCAGCAGATTGCCAACGTGGATGACTATAACCGCCGCCTGATTATCAGCGATGGCGTTTTTAGCATGGATGGCGACCTTGCCGATTTGCCGGCGCTGGTTGCCGTCGCACAGGAACACGGCATCATGTTGATGGTCGATGATGCCCATGGCGAAGGCGTTTTAGGCGATGGCGGGCGCGGCATTGTCGATCACTTCGGGCTACATGGTCAGGTCGATATCGAAGTCGGCACGATGAGCAAAGCCTTTGGCGTGGTCGGTGGCATTGTCGCGGGCAAGCAAGTCGTCATCAACTGGATCAAGCAACGCGGTCGCCCCTTCTTGTTCAGTAGCGCGATGACTGTGCCGGATGTCGCCGCCTGCCTCGAAGCGGTCGATATGCTGGAAGAAGGCGATGATCTCGTCAAGCGCCTGTGGGATAACGGCCGCTTCTTCCAAGAACAGATGCAGACGATGGGCTTTGACACTGGCCACACACAAACGCCGATCGTGCCCGTGATGCTGGGGGATGCGCCGGTCGCGCAGGAGTTCAGCGAGCGCCTGATGGATAACGGCGTGTTCGCGATGGCAATCGGCTATCCGACCGTTCCCAAAGGGACAGCGCGCATCCGCGTGATGAACACCGCCGCCCACACCCAGACGGATTTAGAAGAAGCCCTCGCCGCCTTCGAGACAGTCGGCAAGGCGATGGGAGTGATCTAAATGGCGCGGCAACCGATCGTCCTCATCACGGGTGCCAATGGCGAAGTCGGGCATGGCTTGATTGACTATTTGCACGCCCAGCCGGATGTGCCGGAGATTGTCGTCCTTGATCTGCATCCGCTAGCCGAGCATCAGCGAGCGATGGTCAAGGAGGTGATTGTCGGCGATATCCGCGATGATAACCTGCTGAACGACATCCATGACCGCTACGAGATCGACACCATCTATCACCTCGCGGCATTGCTCTCGACCACGGGCGAGCGCAACCCAGCACTCGCGCACGATGTCAACGTGCAGGGATCAGCCAAACTGTTGCAGATGGCGAGCCGCGAGAGCGACGTGCGCGGCGCGGCGGTCAAGTTCATCTACCCCAGTTCGATCGCGGTCTACGGCTTGCCCAATCTGGCGACCAAAGCCGCGCATGAGATCGTGCATGAGGAGCAATTTTTGCAACCGACGACGATGTATGGCTGTAATAAGCTGTATGTTGAGCATCTGGGGCGTTACTATGCCACGCATTACAAGCAACTGATGGCGACACGTCCGCTGGGGGTTGATTTTCGGTGCGTGCGCTTCCCGGGCTTAATCAGCGCGCACACTGTGCCATCGGGCGGCACGAGCGACTTCGGGCCGGAGATGATCCACGCCGCCGCGCAGGGCGACCCGTATGACTGCTTCGTCCGCGCCGATACCATCATTCCCTTCATGGCGATGCCGGATGCCGTCCACGCGCTGATCCAACTGGCAAAAGCCCCGCGTGCCGCGCTCAGCCGCCAGATTTACAACATCACCAGCTTCAGCCTGACAGCCGCCGAGTTCGCGCAGATTGTCCGGCAGGCGTTCCCACTGGCACAAATTAACTTCGCGCCCGATGCCGGACGACAGGCGATCGTCGATACCTGGCCCGTCGCCGTCGATGATCGCACCGCGCGCGCTGATTGGGGCTGGTCGCCCGCTTACGATATGCACCGCGCTTTCGCTGACTATCTCTTGCCACACATCCGCGACCGTTACGCGCAGGCTATCGGCGAGTAGCACACGACCAACGGGACATCACAGCTGATATCCCATTCTGAACGATACGTCGCGCGTTACTGCACCGAGACGCGCAAGTCATCCAGCACGCCCTGTGCCTCGCGGAAGGCGTTGAGCGCAATTTCAAGGCTCTGGATTTGTCGTTGTGAGTTGTTGAAGGTCGATGTATCGCACCCGTCGAAGAACGCCTCGCCCGATGATTGGGCCAAGTCAATGCCCAGATTGACGCTATCAGTCGCGCTCTGCAATTGTGGGAATTCCGCCGCGATCTCGTCCGGCAGGTCATACGGCTCAGAATAGGTGAAACGAGCCTGCAAGCACCCCTCAGACCGCCCGAACTCCTCGATATTCTGCCAGTAATTCTGTAGAAGCACGGCTGTCCCCTGTGGCGGCGATGACATGCGCGTGATGATCGCCTCAAGTTCGTCAACATGCGGGCGCAGGATGCTGAAATCAATCGGAGTCGGGCTGGGCAAAGGTGTCACGGTCGGCGTGGGCGGCACATCGACCGGCTCATCGAAGCGGTTCGCCGTCTCGCGTAGGCTGGTATTGGTCTGTACGACGTTGCTCAAGAGCGAGAAGGCGCGATTCTCCGGCATAGGCTCGGTGCCTTCGCACAACTCGTTGAAGGCGGTGCGTGCCACGTCTAGTCGCTGGTTGATGACGTTCAACTCTTGCGAGATGGTCGCGAGCGTCTCATCGTTCGCGCCGGCTGGCGATAGCTCGAACGGTGGCGGCTGATTGAAGCTCACGTCACAATCCTGTGTTTCCCCACTGATAATGATGCCGTATTGCTCTTGCAGGGTGATGGCATCGGCAACCAGTTCATCGTAATACAGGCGCAATTGCTCGGCGGCAATTTCGGGCGTGTCGGGGGTGGCGGTCGGCGTGGCGGTCGGCGGTATCGGCGTGGGCGAGTCCGGGATGAGGCCCTGGAATTGGTCGGTCTCGCTGATCGCCGGCGCGAAAGCCGCCAGCGCGAGCAACAGTATGAGAATCACCAGCAAGACAAGCTGACGCAGGCGGATAGCGGCATAGTTCACCCGTTGCCCGCGCTTGCCTTCCAGAATGATCGACTGCCACATGCTGTAGGCTTCGTCAGTCGTATCCGGATTGTCGTACAAATCGTAGACGCTCATATACATGCCAAGCGCGTCCTCAGCGGCTTTGCGGATGTCCTCCGCTTCTTCTTGGCTCTTGTAAACTTTGACGAGCGCGGGGATAGCTTCTGGTGCGCCAGAATAGCCGAGCCAGCGAACAGCGGCGAGACGATCGCGCTTTTTACTGCGATTGTTGGCATTCTCGACGACTGCAATCTGGCGACGTACTTCCTTGCGGAAGTCAGTCTCTTTCTGTTGCAACTGGTCTTCGTCTGCTTGCAGGGGCGTGTCGTCTATCGGGTCATCATCGAACCCTGCTGTAATATCATCATCATAATCCGCCATCAGGTCTCGGCTCCGCAGTCGGTGAAGGTCACTAATCAATCTCTATCATACGAGATATGGGGATAATTGCAACTTATGAATCCTAGCCGGGGATGACGAAAGATAGCGCGCGCGCGGGAGTCGTCCACAACAGCCCCCGCGTGAGGACGTTGAACATTGCTCTTAAATCGCGCATAATAGGTGTGTTTAAAAAATTTGAATGTTAAAGGACATCTGAAATGGTCACAGTGACGCAAGTCCCCGCGCGCGAGCAAATCACGCCCGAAGAGACGTGGAACGCCGAGAGCGTCTTTGATAATCCACAGGCATGGGAAGCTGAGTACGACGCGCTCAGCGAAGCCCTGCCACAGCTGAGCGATTACGACGGCAAGCTGGGCGATGACCCCGCGACCCTCGCCGACTATCTGGATCTCGTCAGCCAGTTGCGCCGCCGCCTGTCGAAGCTGTATTTCTACGCTTCGATGAGCAGTGCCGTCGATAGCAAGGACAGCACCGCCAAGCGGATGTCGGGGCAGATACAGGGCTTATCGGGGCAATTCGCCCAGTTGAGCGCCTTCACCAACCCCGAATTACTCGCGATCGGCGAAGAGACGCTGTTGCAATGGGTGGCGGATCACGACGATCTCGCCATTTACGAGATGTACATCCGCGATCTGTTCCGCCAGCAACAACACGTCCGCTCGCCAGAAATCGAGAGCTTGCTGGGCATGTTGCGCGATCCCTTCGGCACAGCGTCCAGCATCGGTATTGAACTCGCCAACACCGATTTGACATTCGACGATGCCGCCGACAGCGCGGGCGAGCCGTTCACCGTCACGCAATCCAGCATACGGATTGCGCTCGGCAGTCGTGATCGCACCCTGCGCCAGAGCGCGTGGGAGAATTACGCCGATAGCTATCGCGATTTTGAGAATTCGCTGGCAACATCCTACACAGCGAGCGTCAAGCAAAGTACCTTCATGGCGCGGGCGCGGGGCTACGAGAGCGTGCTAGAGATGCAACTCTTCCCGCATAATCTGCCGACAGATGTCTTTTATAATTTGATCGATACCTTCAAGAAGCATATCCCGACATGGCATCGCTACTGGGATGTCAAGCGGCGGGCTTTGGGTTATGAGGCGATTTATCCTTATGACATCTGGGCCCCGCTGACGCAGAACGAGCCGCAAATTTCATGGGAGCAGGCCGTCAATTACATTGCTGAGGGCATGGCACCGCTGGGCGATGCATACGTCGAGACTTTCCGGAAGGGCTGTCTGGAAGATCGCTGGGTCGATCGGGCGGTGAACATCGGCAAGCGACAGGGCGCGTTCTCTGGCGGGTCGTATGATACCTATCCCTTCATCATGATGAGCTTCGACAATCAACTGAGCGGGATGAGTACGCTGGCACACGAACTCGGGCACTCGATGCACTCCTATCTCTCACGCCAGAATCAGCCCGAAGTCTACGCCAGCTACTCGATGTTCGCCGCCGAGACCGCCAGCAACTTCAATCAGGCGATGACGCGCGCCTATCTCTTCGAGCAGTACGACGACCGCGACTTCCAACTCGCCTTGATCCAGGAGGCGATGGATAACTTCCATCGGTATTTCTTCATCATGCCCACGCTCGCCCGTTTCGAGCTAGAAGTCCACGCGCGCGTAGCCGCCGGTAAGCCGATCACCGCCGAGATTTTGAACGGCTTGATGAGTGATCTCTATGCCGAAGGCTACGGCGACACCATGAGCGATGACCGCGACCGCACCGACATCACATGGGCGCAGTTCAATCATCTCTACGTCGATTACTATACCTTCCAGTATGCGACCGGCATCAGCGCGGCGCACGCCCTCGCCCGCGGCATCCGTGCCGGCGAAGCGAACGCCGTCGAGAATTATCTGGGCTTCTTGTCGGCGGGCAGTTCGGTCTATCCGCTGGATGCGCTGAAGATGGCTGGTGTTGATATGACTACGCCGGAAGCCGTCGAGACCACGTTCGAAGAATTGACCGAACTGGTCGATCGTCTCGAAACGCTGATAGATGCGTAAATGCGGCACGCTGTATCTGTGGGGGTGTCGGCGCTTCGCGCTCGCCCCCGCTATCGAATCAGCAAGACCACAGTCGGGTAGGGCTGTGGTCTCAGAGTGGGGGTAGATTTAACTTATGATAATGCCTCGCGCAAGGTGATAAAATTCCACTGCGCCTACAAAATCATTCATCTGTATACAGGTTACACGAATCTGCGGTGCCTGTAAAGTATTTCTGTTTAAGTTTTGTTTAAATTCCTGTAAATCACGTAACATTCATCAAGCGGTCACTGTTTAATGTATCTAATCCAACTAATAACTACAACACCTTCGCCAAAATAAAAAACGGTCAATCCACATCATTTCAAAATTGGCGAACATATTGAACTACTTAGGTCAATTGGTTTACGCCAGCTCTTGCCCTCAAGACAAGCACGGTTGAAGTCCCTCTCCTAGCCACATAGTGGCGGTCGGGAGAGGGATTTAGGGTGAGGTCTGAGTAGTTAATCCAACTGATTTTGAAATAACCGTAGGTATGCGGCGGTCGTCGCCTGTGCCGAAAAGTGCTGGCGAACGTGCTGTTGTCCCGCTTGCCCCATACGTTGACGTTGATCGGCATCGCTCAGCAGGGCGCACACCCGTTCCGCGAAGGCTTGCACGTCATCCGGCGCGACGAGAAAACCCGTCTCGCCGTCGATGACTGTCTCGCGCGGGCCGCCTTGATTCGTGCTGACGACCGCTGTCGCACACGCCATCGCTTCCAGATTGACCTTGCCGTAGCTCTCGAATTGGCTCGGACACACCACCACATCCGCACTCGCCAGCACCCGTTCGACATCCGCACGAAAGCCGAGATAATGCAGACGATCGCGCAGGAGCGCGTCAGTGCGCGCCGTCGCCAGAATATCCTGCTTGTAGGCTTCGTCGGCGGCGACCCCGAATACGTCCCCGCCAGCGACGACGAAGTGTGCGTCGGGATGCTGGCGAGCGACCAGACGCGCTAATGCCTGAAAGGTATGATGCCCCTTCACCGGTTGGAAGCGCGCCACCATCGCCACCAGCGGGGTCGTCGGCACGAGCGCGAGTTCAACGCGCAGGTCATCGCCCGCGATTGTCGGATGAAAACGCGCCGTATCCACGCCAGAATAGACGACCGGCACACGCGCCGGCGGCATGAAGGGCGGATGCCCCAGAAAGCCATCGCGGATCGCGTGCGAACGGGCAACCGTGCCATCCATGCGGCGGAAGAACCCGCGTTGCCACCAGTGCGGACGAAACCACCACCCGTGTACCGTCCAGACAATCGGCACGCCTGCTTGCCGTGCGCCGGCGGTCGCCATCGGCAGGGTGTGATAATCGCTGTGAATCAGGCGGATGCGATGCTCATGGACGATCTGTGCGATGCGCCGCGCCGACGGCAATTGCATCCACAGGCGCGGGATGAAGTAGGTCGTCACGCCGCGATAGGGCACAATGTGGACGGGCAAGCCCATCTCGCGCCAGACCGCGCCTAGTTGCCCTTCATGCGCGAGGAGCAAATGTGGGCGGTAAGGGGTATCAGCGAATTGTCGGGCAAGCGTGATTAAATCGGTCTCGCCACCACCGAGACCGCTGTACCATGATGTGAAGAGAATGTCATGCGGATGTGTCATGGCGGACGCGTGCGGGCATCACTCCTCAACCTCTTCTTCGACATCGAACAAGCTCGGCAAGCCATAATGACGACGAATCAGGTCTTCGATCTCGTCCGATACTTCGGGATTCTCCATGAGAAAAGTCTTGGAGTTCTCGCGCCCTTGCCCCAGCAGACCATCGTTGTAGCGGTAGAACGACCCGCGCTTCTCGATGATGTCTAACTCGGTGCCGATGTCGAGAATCTCGCCCATTTTGCTGATGCCCTCGTTGAACATGATGTCGAACTCGGTCTCGCGGAAGGGCGGCGCGACTTTGTTCTTCTTGATGCGAACGCGGGTGCGATTGCCGATCGTATCGCCGCCCGATTTGATCGACTGAATACGGCGAATGTCGATCCGCACGCTGGCGTAGAACTTGAGGGCGCGTCCGCCGGATGTCGTCTCTGGTGAGTTATGGACGACCACGCCATCGACCAGATAGCAGTGATGCCCCTCGACTTCGATATCGAAGCGGCGCATATCGTCCGCATCCGGCACGGTGTCGATCGCGACAATCGGCATCGGCGCGGATGTGTAGGCGGGGGCTTCGGGCAGGGGGGCGCCGGCGGGTTGTAGGGCTGGGACGGCGCTCACCAAGCTCTGCCCGACTGCCAGTTCACCAGCGTGGACGTAGCCGGCTTCGGTCAAGAGTAGGTGATTGGGCGTACAGCGGAAGCGTCGCGCCCGCCCGTCATGCCCCTCGACCTGAAAATCTAAGAAGGTATCGGCGGTGCCGTTGTCGTACCAGTTGGCGATCGGGCGTGGTTCAAAGCTGTGTGTCTGCACATCGTAGGACATCACATCGACGGCGCGCTTGTGCGTCACGAGATCGCCAATCGGCGCGCTTGTGCCATCTGCGAGGACGACCGGCGCATCATACGCGAAGCACCCGAACATCACGCCGACTTTCTCGCGCAGTTGGTTGGTGAACATCATGATCGCGTTCGATTGTTTGACTGCGCCGGACAGCTTCCGCAGAGCTTGGCTCATCAAGCGCGCTTGTAGACCGACGTGGCTATCGCCCATCTCGCCTTCGATTTCCGCACGGGGGACGAGCGCGGCGACGCTATCGACCACGACGATATCCAACGCGCCGGAGCGCACCAGCGACTCGGCAATTTCAAGGGCTTGCTCGCCCGTATCCGGTTGCGAGACGTAGAGCGTGTCATAATCGACACCGATCACCTCGGCGTACTTGGGATCGAGCGCGTGTTCCATATCAATGAAGGCGCACAGACCGCCCCGCTTTTGTGCTTCGGCGATCACGTGTAAGCATAGCGTCGTCTTACCGGAGCTTTCTGGCCCGTAAACTTCTACGATGCGCCCGCGTGGTAAACCGCCGACCCCGACAGCCACATCCACGCCAATCGACCCCGTCGGGATCACATCGACATCCATGTTTTTTGCCTCGCCGAGTGATTGTAACACGCCATCACCATAGCGTTTGCTCAACTCTTTGCGGACGGCATCCATCGCCTTGAGCTTGTCTTCCATCAATTCATGTGTTTCGACTGCATCGACATTTTTTTTCTTACGAGCCATGATCGTCTCTTTCGCTAATTAAGCTGTGTTTTCACAAGGATAATCCATGATAGCACATCAGTTCTAAGATTGCAAGGTCTCGACTCATGCGTTTTTCATCATTTTGCGTTACATTTGCCATATGAGCAAATCCACACCTGTGCTGTGTGGGTCTTTTTTGGTTCTTTCGTATTTTGCGTGGTCAAGCGCTTCTTGTTCCCTTTTTTCAAAAAGAGAACGCCAAAAACAAGGTCAAGGAACGACAGTTCCTTGTGGGGGCGCGGGGGCAACGCCCCTACAACAAAAACCATGCGACATCCCAAAGAGCCTCTTTTTTTGTAACTACTCAGCCCTCACCCTAAATCCCTCTCCCGACCGCCACTATGTGGCTAAGAGAGGGACTTCAACCGTGCTTGTCTTGCGGGCCGAGGCTGGCGTAAATCAATTGACTTGAGTAGTTACCTTTTTTTTGCATACGCAGACTAGCGAGACGCACTTTCGAGGAGAATATTGGTATGAAGATTTACACGAAAACGGGCGATACAGGCGAGACATCGCTCTTTAGCGGTGGGCGCGTGCCTAAGCATCACCTGCGCGTCGAAGCCTATGGCACCGTCGATGAACTCAACAGTGCAATCGGTGTTGTGCGTGCTAGCGCCCCCACGCCAACCGCCGCACAATGGTTGACGACCGTGCAGAATCATCTCTTTCGGCTTGGGGCGGATTTAGCCACGCCGATGGATAGCAAAGCCGACTGGCTGATTCGCCTAGATGAAGATGCCGTCCAGTGGCTAGAAGCTGGCATCGACCAGATGGACGACGACCTGCCGGAACTCAAGCATTTTATTTTACCCGGTGGCGCGCCCGTCGGCGCACATTTGCACGTCGCGCGGACGGTCTGCCGCCGGGCCGAGCGCATCGTCGTCGCGCTTACGGAAGAAGCGACGATCAACGAACACGCACAGATTTATCTCAATCGCCTCTCGGACTGGTTGTTCATGCTGGCACGTTACGAGAACATGCGCGCCGGCATCACCGAGACCGAATGGCAACCGCGCCAGCCCAAAGCCGATAGCTGAGCGCAGAGGTGGGCGGGCGTATGTGCGCCGGCTCTCAGTATTCGCGCAGGTCTTCGCGCTGGGCGGTATCGCTCAGGCGCGGGTCACCGGCGACGGTGTAGAGCAACACGCCGAAGGACGAAATCGCCAGACTCGCCAGCAAGCCGATGCCCTGTAAGCCGCCGAAGAAAATATCGCGCGTCTCGGTGCGGACGTGCGAGCCAAAGCCTAAAATATCCGATAGACCGGCGATCGCGGCGAAGAGCAAGCCCGTCATGATGACGCGCACGCCAATCTGCTGCGTGAGATTAGAGCGTGCGCCGAGATAATACGTGAATTTGATATACAGCACAGCCCCCAGCACCAGCAAACCATAACCCAGCAAGAGCATGATAATCTGTACCATGCCGATGCCGGGCGTTTCTTCTACGCCGGTGATGCCGGGGAACAAGCCCATCAGCGCGATGACGATCCCCAATGTGCCAATCGCGATGCCTACCTGCCCGAAGCGACTCATACGCTCACTCGTCCTCTGGGTCGCGCGGGCGCACGCCGATCATCCGCAAGAAGCCCGCAAGCAAGCGTCGCGCGTAAAGCACGATGATATTCTGGAGCATCTGGCGAGCGTTGCGGTCGTCATCCAGCGCTTGATAGATATTACGCGCGGCGCGATAGTGTTCGATCGCGGCATCCAGTTGCTTCTGCTGGCTGTGCAGGGTTGCCAGCACGACTTCGACCGTTGCTTCCTGATAGGGATTCATCGCCTCGCGGGTGATGGCGCGTGCCTGCTCGAAATTGGCGAAGGCTGCTTGTGTGTCGTTGGTCATCACGGCGACGATCCCCAGATTGAAGAACGCGCCCCCTTCGTAGGTGCGCGCGCCCCACGCTTGGGCGCGGTCGAGCATCTGCTGGTAATAGGCGCGGGCTTGATCGGCTTGGTGCAAGCTCTGGTAGGCATCGCCCAGCGCCCGCAGAGCGTTGTACTCATGCGGCGCACACTTGATCTGCTGTGCCATCTCAAGCGCCCGTTCGATCATCTGCACGCCCTCGCGCTGATAGCGGTCATTACGGCTGAGCAACACGCCGATATTGGTGACCAACTCGCCCTCTTGTAAGCGAATGCCGTTGCTCTGTACGATGTCGAGCGCGTCCTGATAGGCTTGCAGGGCTTGGTCGTCTTTATTGGTCTGCACCGAGATACTGCCCATAATCGCCAGACTCGCCGCCATCGTCTCCGTTTGCTGTTCCTCGCGTGCGATGTCGAAGGCTTCGCGGGCGAAGCGTGGCGCACGCGCAAAATCGCCCTTCATGTTGAGCGATGCGCCCACACCCGCCAGTGCCGCCGCCGTCCCCGCCCGATCACCGATCATGTGCGCCACCTTCAAGGCCTGTCGATAGTCCTCTTCGGCTTCATAAGGCTGGAAGCGACCGATCAAATGCATCGACCCGCTGATAGTGAGCGCCATCGCCTCTAGCTCGGGATGGTCGATCTCACGCGCGAGCCTCAGCGCACCGTCGATCAAAATCCGTGCGTCGTTGAATTTGCCCAGATACTTATGCGCCTGCGCCCAGCCCATCAGCGCGGCGGTCTCAGCCATGGCATCCTCGCGCTGGCGTGCATTTGCCAGTTCGCCCTTACAAATCGCCATCAATTGGTTGAATTCGGCGGCGCGGAGCAAGGTCTGGATTTCGTCCAATAAATTGACTGCTTGTCGATTCATAGCATGTCTTTCTATACACGATATATACCTTATCCTATGCCACACGCGCCTGATTCACAAGCAAAAACTCGATTAATGTTCGTACGATTAAATCATAGAGGCTCTTTGGGATGTCGCGTGGTTTTTGTTGCAGGGGCGTTGCCCCCGACCCCCCACAAAGGACGATCGTCTGTTGAACCTGTACCCACCGAACGCTTTGCGGTCGGCAAAACTGGGGTGCAGGGGAGACATCCCCTGCTGGGGCGTGGGGTGAAACCCCACAAGAAGACTCTATCTGAGTAG